>JBGTIB010000252.1:0-45842 GCA_041745875.1 Flavobacteriales bacterium
GCGAGCGTGATCACGCTCGCCCCTTCTCAGACTTCCCCTTTTAACACCTACCCGCCGAAGTTGAAGACAAAGCCACCCACCGCAATGGTGCCGGCGCTGTCACAGGCACCATCGCCGAAATCGATGACGCGTACGGGAAGCCCCTGGGGCACGATCTCCTGGGTTCCGCTTACGATCCATGGGCAGCCGATCTCCACACGCAGCGGAGTGGTGATCTGTATCGTGAACGCAAGGCCATTGCGGCTGATGCCATTGCCTCCACCACTGATCAGATACACATCATCGAAGGGGTTCAGCGTGCCTTCGCCTTCGATCCAGGTGCGTGTGCGCTGGTAATTGTGGGTGCTCGTCCAACTGCCATCGGGGGCTGTCACAGTGCCATTTACCACCACAGTGAAATAGCTCTGCCCCTGGGCATTTTCGCCAGCGTTCGTCACCGTCTTGCTACCCTGCACGAAATGGTCGTTCACATGATACTCCTGCGGTGTGATGGTGATCACCGTTCCTTCTTCACCATACGCTCCGGTAAAGGTGACCAGCAGCCTCCCACGGCGGGAAAGACCATCGGCCCCGATACAATTCTCCGTGCCGAAGTCGATGAGCATGGTGTGCGGCTGCGCTTGCAGGTCGATGGTGACGGACACCGCGCATGGGACATCACCATCCTTGAAGGCGACATCGCTTTGCTTGAGCGCATCGTTGAAGTACAACTCGGCGCGGCTGTTGTCCAGTGCCATAGTGTAGTCCTGGTTGGCCGGGGAAGGAGCACTTTCCTTGCGACACGAGGTCAGGGAAAGGCCCATTAGAGCGATCAGGGTGGGAAGGAGAAAACGCATGGTCGGTGGGGTTGGTGTGAAGGCAGCCTAGCATATGGAATGCCAAAGTTCGATCACCTGTCCACGTCGCCCAGTTCCGCCACGGCATCGAGTAAGATTCACACTTTGTCCAGCACCACGAAGCTGAATCCATGGGCGTGCCGCTCATCGGCGGGGTGATACTGTCGCGAAAGCTCCTGCCATTGGGAGGGGTCGATCATGGGGAAATGGGTATCCCCGCCAATATCGGCATGCACCAAGGTCAGGTAGAGACGTTGCACCACCTGCTTCGCAAAGGCTTCCTTGAAGATCTGCCCACCGCCGATGATGAACACTTCGGTCTCGCCGGCGGCACGGGCATGTTCCAATGCTCCTTCCAAGGAGCCCAACATCACTGCACCAGGAGCTTCATAGTCAACATTGCGTGTCACCACGAGGTTCACCCGGTCCTTCAGCGGACGGTACTTCTCCGGGATGCTCTCGTAGTTCTTGCGGCCGGTGATCACATGGTGCCCCAGCGTGGTGTGCATGAAGTACTTCAGATCATCGGGCAGGTGCCAGGGCAGGTCGCCGTCGATGCCAATGGTGCCGTTGTCCGCCACGGCTGCGATGGCGCTAATGGTCATACGCTGACGCTGGCTTTGATGTGCGGATGTGGATCGTAGTCCTTCAGTGTGAAGTGCTCGAAGCGGAAGGCGAAAAGGTCGGTGATGGTGGGATCGATCTCCATCTTCGGCAATGGGCGGCACGCGCGTGTGAGCTGCAATTTCGCCTGCTCCAAGTGGTCGTTGTAGAGGTGTACATCGCCGAAGGTGTGGACGAATTCACCGGCCTTCAAGCCCGTGACCTGCGCCACCATCATGGTAAGCAGTGCGTAGCTCGCGATGTTGAAGGGCACGCCCAGGAAGGTGTCGGCGCTGCGTTGATAGAGCTGACAGCTCAGCTTGCCTTCGGCCACATAGAACTGGAACAGGCAGTGGCAGGGCGGCAGGGCCATGCGGTCCACGTCGGCCGGGTTCCAAGCGGTCACGATCAGGCGGCGGCTGTCCGGGTTCTTCTTGATCATCTCCACCAGATCCGTGATCTGGTCGATGGTGCGGCCATCGGGCGTGGCCCAGCTGCGCCACTGGTAGCCGTAAACGGGACCGAGGTTGCCATCGGCGTCGGCCCATTCGTCCCAGATCTTCACGCCGTTGTCCTGCAGGTACTTGATGTTGGTATCGCCTTGCAGGAACCAGAGCAACTCGTGGATGATGCTCTTCACGTGCAGCTTCTTGGTGGTGAGCAGCGGGAAGCCTTCACTCAGGTCGAAGCGCATCTGGTGACCGAAGCAGCTGATGGTGCCCGTGCCGGTGCGGTCGGTCTTGCGCGCTCCGTTGTCGAGGATATGGCGGAGGAGGTCGTGGTATTGTTGCATCGCGAGGGCGAAGGTACCGCGTGCTCTCAGCCGGGACCCATTTTCTGATCTTCCGATCGGGGCTCTGGCTCAGGCGTGTAATTCGGAATTGCCGCCAACAGCCGCAACTTCATCCGCTCGTAATAACTCTTGCGGTCAAAGGCGAAGGCGATCAGGTAGCCCCCCATGGCGGCGTACATCAGTTGGAAGATCGCGCTGTGGCGGTCGGTCATCTCCAGCACGAGGATGGCACTGGTGAATGGCGAACGTGTGACGCCGGTCAGGAAGGCTGTCATGCCCGCCAACACCAACAGGTTGAACTGGCCACGGCTGGGTTCGAACCAGGGTGCGATCCAACCACCGATGGCCGCGCCTGCTGAAAGTGCTGGTGCGAAGATGCCGCCCGCCCCGCCTGCACTGAAGCTGAACAACGGTCCAAGAAGGCGTGCACCTACGTCCTTTGCATGGGGTTTCATTTGCTCGGCGAAGAGGTACTCCTCCAACAAGGCCTTACCACTTCCAACCGTGTGGGCGCCAAAGAACCAGAATGTGATGGCGAAGAGCATGGCGCAAGCGAGGGTCAGTCCCGCTTGTTTCGGAAGGCTCTTCAAACTGCGCCGCAACTTGTCGAAGGCCAGTATTCCGCGACAGAAGAAGGCACCCGCCGCACCGGAGATCAGCGCGATCACCAGGATCTTGTACATGAAGGAGAAGGTGGCGGGTTCCAGCTTCGGGTAGCCCAGAAAGAGGTAGGGCCCCAGCAGCCATTGGGCCGTCATGCCGCTGAGGATCACGGCCGTGAGCACAGCGGTACGGAACTGCGCGATGTGCGTCTTGGTCAGCTCCTCCACCGCGAACACGATCCCACCCAACGGCGTGTTGAAGGCAGCGCTTAGTCCCGCAGCACCACCGGTGATCATCATGATGCGGCGGCTGACACGCGGCCAAAATGGAGGCAACAGTTTGTGGACGGTGCGGTAGATGCTACCTGCGATCTGCAAGGTCGGCCCTTCACGACCCACGGCACCGCCGCCCACCACCATGGCCAGGCTGCTTGCGACCTTCACAATGATGATGCGCAGGTTGAGGAAGCGCCACGAGGCATCACGTTTCTTGTCGGTGGCCACGTCGATGGCGGCCATCAACTGCGGAATCCCGCTACCGCCTGCCAGCGGCGCGAAGCGTACCACGAGGAACCATGAGACAAGAAAACTCACAGGTGCCGAGAGGAAGATCCAACGCCGGTCGTGTGCCAGGAGCGCAAGGTTCTGCTCCTCCATCCAATGGAAGAGCCACGCATAGCCCACAGCCACCATCGCAGTAAGCACGGCGGCTATCTGATAGGGCAGTGCCAGCAGCACCAGTTCGCGGGCGCGGCTCTGGATCAGCCAAGCACGTATATCCTCCAGACGGGCACGGATCAGTTCCGCTACCCGATCGGTGAATTTCTCGGATCGCCGCGCAGCCATGGGGGGTAAAAGTAGACCCCTTGTTTTTGAGGAGCACGCTTCATCGTCACTGGTTGCTCACATCAATGCAGGATGCGTGGCTCACCAACAAGACGAAACTCACTGCTCATTGATCGCCCAACTGGTCGAGGTCCACCATAACGAAACGGTAGCCTGTTCCCCGGTCATACATCTTCACCAATGCTTTGCCACTACCAGGATCTTTCAAGATCCCCATGGGACTGGGGACGAATGTATCGACCGATAGCAGCGCCGTCCCTTCGCGTAGTACTTCGCCCTTGGCATCCACCAGCACCGCGCGCAATACCTGTGGATCCTGTGGTCCGGTGCCATCACTGCCTTCGTTCCCTGATCGGAGAATGGCCTCGAAGCCCTTTGGCGTCTGCCCATGGAACAGCCATGTCCCTTGATCGGTACGCGCTACTGCGACGCCTTGGTAGTTGAGACCGGCAGTGGTCATCAAGGCGCGTGGGAACTGCTGCTGCCAACTGATGCTGTCATTGGTCCCTACATGGCTCATCCGCACATGCCCGCTCAAGGTCCGGATCGCGATCGCATCACCGACGGGTAGTTGGAAGCTTTGGTCGAGGAAGGTCTCGGTGATCACGAGTCCTTGATCGGGCGCTTCGTGCAATGCCACGATCTCGTTGGGCACCTTGGCAGCACGCGGCAAGGGCTTCTTGGGGTCGGCTGACGGGTCGCCGAAGGCCAGGAGTTTTGTCTTCTTGATGGTCGGCAGGCGTTGCATCAAGATCGGTGTGGGCTTCAGCTTCGGGTCCTTCGGGTCGAATTGTACCACCTGCCCAGGGATGCCGGTGAGCGCCCCGTAGCGCAAGGCCACAGCGACCCTTCCGTCGGCACGGGGCAGGATGCGCGCACTGCTGACGAAGCCTTTCTCCAACAGCACATGCTGGCTTTCCTTGCCCAGTCCGGTGATGAGGCTGAGGTAGAGTTCATGGCAGGCCTTATCGCCGATCTCCTCCTCGCTCTTGCACGCGAAGAAGTAGGTCAAGATCACGATGGTGCCATCGTTGCCGAGTGCGATCTGGTGGATGGTGCTCTTGTTGTCCGCGAACGGCAGTTCCACGTTCCCTTCCCATTGCACTTTGAGGTCGTTGTCCAGATAGGCGAAGCTGAAGCGCTTGTTGCCCTTTCCCTTGTGGCTGTGGTGGTTCAAGAGAAAGTGTGCGCCATCGGGTGACGCGATGAGCCGTTCCTGTTGGGCGAATGCAAGTCCCCGGGTGAAGAGGATCGGATCGGGCTGTGGACGTACCGCGAGGGTGTGTGCCGGGTCATTGATATAGGGCAGCTCGAAAGTGGTCAGCTTGCGGATGCTTTCCACGGCGAGCGCACCGGTGGTGGTTATGCTGCCCACTCCGAAGGTGCTTTCCTTTTTATTGGTGCTCACGAAAAGGCAACGCATCGAACCTTGCGATGCCACAGGTGCAACAGCGGTCCAAGTTCCTCCATCGATCGGAAGGTCCTTCAACACCAACTCCTCGGAGGGCACGAGCTTGTCATTCAAACGCACCACTTTGGGTGTAAGCCCTTCCTCCACGAAGAGGACGTGTCGTCCATCCGCAGCGAAAAGACCGTCCACCACGGTGTACAGATCCCCTGTCGAACCTTTGAGGGATCTGGTGAACGGTTCACCTTTCTGGACAAGGGTTGGCTGGGCACAGAGCAGGGATGCCTGCAGGAGGATCGGACCCAGGATGGATGCACGGAGCAGCATGGTGGTAGGTGTGGGATGGTGAAAGTAGCCAGTAACCACCGGCTACGCTCCGTCAGGAACGACGCTTCACACCAACATCCCCACGATCGTCGCGCTGAGCAGCGAGGCCAGGGTGCCACCCAACAGCGCGCGGAACCCGAACTCGCTGAGCCATTCGCGCTTGCTGGGCGCCAGTGAACCGATCCCACCGATCTGGATGCCAATGCTGGCGAAGTTGGCGAAGCCGCACAGCATGTAGGTGGCCATGACGATGCTGCGCTGGTAGGTGAAGGCGCCTTCGGCCTTCAGCGATGCGAGACTTTCATAGCCCACGAATTCGCTGGCGATGATCTTCTCCCCGACGAGCCTTCCTGTCAGCGTGATGTCCTCGCCCGCCACGCCGATCAACCACATCAAAGGCGCGAAGAGGTAACCGAGGATGAACTCCAGCGATAGCCCCTGGAAGTTACCCTTGGTCACGGAGGCGATCCAGGGATTGATGTCCGTCCAGTCGCCGATCTTGATGAAGACGAAGTTGAACAGGGCGATGAAGGCGAAGAACACCAGCAACATGGCACCGACGTTCACGGCGAGTTTCAGTCCTTCGGTGGTACCCTTGGCCATGGCGTCGAGGAAGTTGCTGCCTACAACTTCCTGGCTCACCTCCATGCGCTGGTCGATGGGCTCGGTCTGCGGAAAGAGGATCTTGGCCACCACCACGGCACCGGGTGCGGCCATCACACTGGCGGTGAGCAGGTGTTTGGCGTAGAAGAGTCGAAGCGCGGCATCATCACCACCGAGGAACCCCACGTACGCTGCGAGCACACCGCCCGCCACGGTGGCCATCCCGGCGGTCATCACCAGGAAGATCTCCGAGCGGTTCATCTTGTCCAGGTAGGCCTTCACCATCAGCGGCGCTTCGGTCTGCCCCAGGAAGATGTTGCCAGCGGTGCTCAGGCTTTCGGCGCCGCTCAGGCGCATGGTCTTGTTCAGCGCCCAGGCCAACCCGTACACGATCTTCTGGATCACGCCGAGGTAGAAGAGCACGCTGGTGAGCGCGCTGAAGAAGATGATGGTGGGGAGGATCTGCAGGGCAAAGATGAATCCGAAGCTCTCCACGTTCATCAGGTCGCGGAACAGGAACTCGCTGCCGATGCGCGTGAAGTCGAGCACCTTCACGAAGATCTTGCCCACGAACTCGAAGGCGGATTGCACGGCGGGCACATAAAGGATGCATAATGCGAGACTGAGTTGAATGGCCAGTCCGACACCCACCACCCGCCAGTTCACATGCCTGCGCTTGGCGCTGAAGATCCAGGCGATGGCAATGATGGAGGCCATGCCCAACACACCACGCAGGATGCTTTCCACACCAGGACCTGCAAGCGGCTGCGGAATATGGCCTTGCGCAAATACGGACCCTGGCAGGATGGCGAACGTGCCAACAAGGATGCGGATCGCGATTCTGGCTGACATGGTCGTTCGGCTGGTGCGGCAAGGTCGGAAGCAAGTTCCTTATCGGCAAGCAAATACGAAAGTTGGGGGGAAGGGAAAGGAAACCGGGAATGGACGTGAAAGAACGGAAATGAAGTGCCCCCTCTGTCCGACGAGCAACATTCAAGCGTTGGGCTATTCACGTCCATTCCCGTCCAATCACGGGGAGGAAACATTGTGCTCAAAGGGCAGGCTCGACAGGTGAGACGCCTGTCGGACTAGTTCGTCTGCTCCCTCCGCTTGATCTCGTCACGCAGCTTGGAGGCGCGTTCGTAGTCCTCGTTGTCCAGGGCTTCCTGGAGTTGCATGTGCAGGTCTTCGACGCTTGTGTGCGCAATGGGCTTCTCGGTGGGAGATCCCGACTCACTGTCGGCTTCCTCACCTTCCTCCACCTTCAGACCTGCGGCACCCAAAATGAATTCGTAGGTGAAGATCGGGCAGGCGAAACGCAGGGCCAGGGCGATGGCATCGCTGCTGCGCGCGTCGATCTCCACCTCATTGCCGTTCTGGGCCACCACCAGCTTGGCGTGGAAGATGCCCTCCACCAGATCGTTGATGATCACTTCCTTCAACTGGAAGCCCAAGGTGTCCGCCATGTTCTTGAACAGGTCGTGGGTAAGCGGCCGGGCGGGCTTGATGTTCTCCACCTGGATGGCGATGGCCTGGGCCTCCACTCCTCCGATGATGATGGGCAGCCTACGGTCCCCTTCCACTTCGGTGAGGATCAAGGCATAGGCGCCTGCGTGCGTGTGGCTGTACGTAATGCGCAGGAAGCGCAGATCGACCTTCTCCATGCTATTCTTCGGGCGGGCCGTGAAGATACGGGTTCGGGGAGGAGTTGGCAGGGATCGGTTGTCCGTTGTTGGTTGTCAGTTGTCGGGCGTGCTCCGCAGTGGTCCCCCATAGATGCCGCTGTTTACGGACAACACTACATGGTGTAGAGGCCTTATCCACTGTCCGGTGTCGGACGTAAACTGCAGAATCCCAACGTAGGCAGGTGGTACGCGGATCGCACTACGCCGAACTTAATGCACAACCTCCCGGCCCGCACCCCCCCGACAACGGGCAACTGACAACTACCTCTCATCATTCAACTTCTTCGCCGCCTCGATCAACTTGGGCAGGACCTCAAAAGCATCACCCACGATCCCGTAGTCAGCCGCCTTGAAGAAGGGTGCCTCGGGATCGTTGTTGATCACGCAGATCACCTTGCTTTGGTTCACGCCGGCCAGGTGCTGGATGGCGCCACTGATGCCGATGGCGATGTACAGGTTGGGGCGGATGGCCACGCCGGTCTGTCCCACATGCTCGTGGTGCGGACGCCAATGCATGTCGGCCACCGGACGGCTGCAGGCCGTGGCGGCGTTCAAAATGTCGGCGAGTTCCTCCACACCGGCCCAGTTCTCGGGTCCTTTCAAACCGCGACCGGCACTAACGACACGCTCGGCCTCGGGGAGGGGGATGCCGCTTCCGGCCTTGCGTACTTCCTTCACGGTGATGCGTGCTGTGCCGAGGTCGCCGCTGTAGTCTTCCACGGTGGCAGTGCCATCGCCTTTGGCAACGGGGATCGAGTTCGGCGAAAGGCTCAGCACCTTCACGGCACTGCTCACTTCCACGAATGCGCGGGCCTTGCCACTGAACACGTTGCGGCGGAACAGTCCGCCTTCGGGCATGGCGGTGACACCCGCTACGTGACCGGCTTTCAAACGGGCAGCTACGCGCGGTGCAACGGCCTTACCAGTGGCATCGTTCACGCACACGATGGTGTTGGCGTTCTCCTTTTGGGCGATGTCGCACACCAACTTGGTGAGTTGTTGGCCTTCCACGACTTTCACGCCACGGGCCACAATGACCTTGCTGGCGCCTTGGGCACCGAGGCTTTCCAAGGCCTGGCCATCACCAAAGGTCACGGCGGTCACGTTTCCACCGAGTTGGCTGGCGAAGGTCACGGCCTCCTGGGCCGCTTTGGGGATCTTCTCGCCCCGGGTGTCGATGAATACGATGGTGCTCATTGTGGCTGGGAAATCATTTTGGCCTTGGCTGGCCGACGGATCTATTTCTGAAACTGGATAGGTCGACCCGGTGGGTCGATGCTACAGGTGGTATCAGATGACTTTTGCTTCAGAATGCAGCAACTGGATGAGCTGCCCGGCATCTTCTGCGGGGATCATCTTAACGGCGCCCTTGGCGGGTGGCAGTTCGAATTTCACGGTCTTGGCAACGTCCTCGGAAGCGGCGGCGGGCACCACGTTCAGGGGCTTGGTGCGGGCGGCCATGATGCCGCGCATGTTGGGGATGCGTTGCTCGGCCATGCCTTTGCTGGCGCCGATCACTAGCGGCAGGGCCACTTCCAGCACTTCCACACCGCCGGGCACATCGCGCTCCACGGTGGCGGCAGTGCCGGCAACATCCAGCTTGCTTGCGAGGGGCACGTAGGGCAGATCGAGCAGTTCGGCCACCATGGCACCCACCTGGCCGCCGTTGTGGTCGATGGTCTCCTTGCCGGCCAGGATCAGGTCGAAGCCCTTGTCCTTGGCGTACGCGGCGATCTGCTGGGCCACCTGCATGGCGTCGGTGGGTTGGGCATCCACGCGCACGGCTTCATCGGCACCAATGGCCAGGCCCTTGCGGATGGTGGCATCGGTATCGGCACCGCCCACGGTAAGGGTGGTAACGCTACCCGCGCCGGTGGCTTCCTTCAGCTCCAGCGCGCGCACCAACGCATACCATTCATCGTAGGGGTTCACGATGAAGATGACACCGGAAGCGTCGTACTGCGTGTTGTCGTTGGTGAAGGCGATGCGTGCCGTGGTATCGGGCACCTGGCTGAGGAGGACGAGGATCTTCATTGACAGGAGGAACGTACCTTTCGTTGCGTTGTTCGCGCCACGTGGCGGGCTAAGTAAAGGGCCGGAAGCTACACGGGCCCGTTCGCGGGAGGGCAAACTTAACCACAGCACGCGGAAGGGTACTTGGCAAGCCAGAGCTATCAGGTCCCAGTACTACGCGTAGCGGCACTGGGATTGAAGATGCTTGGGGAGTTTTTTGCCCAAGTGTTGGGAACTTTCCGCAGCGTTCGCGCGAATGGTCGGATCGGATGAACCTGGTTCATCCCGATATTGCGAACGGTGCATCAGTTGTACCCTCGCTCCCACATTATGGCACTCGCTATGAGAAGCTTTCGCATTGATCCCTTGTACACCAACGCATGAGCAGCGACGCCAACGACACGCCCGAGGACAGTTCCCCGTGGGGTAGGGTCAAGGGCTTCGGAGCTATCGTGTTGCGCTACGCGAAGCTCACCGTGAAAGCCTTCGGCAACGACAACACCTTCGAATTGGGGGCTGCACTGGCCTACTACACCATCTTTTCCATTGTTCCACTGTTGGTGGTGGTGATCGCCATTTCCGGGATCCTGGCCGGTCCCGATGCCGTAGAGGGTCGTTTGTTCTCTCAGATCAGTGGGTTGGTGGGCCCGGATACCGCACGCTCCCTGCAGAGCATGCTGGGTGATACCTACCTAAGCGGCAATTCGCTCAAGGCCACCATCATCGGTATCGTCACGCTGTTCATCGGCGCCACCACGGTCTTCAACTCCCTGAAGAACTCGATGAACAGGATATGGAGCATACAACCACGGCCCAAGAGCAGTATCCTGGCCATGTTGAAGACCCGGGTCCTGGCCTTTTCCCTGGTGCTGGGCATGGGCTTTCTATTGGTGGTGAGCTTTGGTGTGAACGCTTTGGTGATCGGATTTGCCACGCGCATCTTCGATGCTCTGCCGGGTGTTAGCGGGATCGTCCTGACCATCCTGACCCTATCCCTGGACCTGGTCTTTACCACCGGCATATTCGCCACGCTTTTCAAGTACCTGCCCGATGCGCGGGTGTTGTGGAAGGACGTGATCCCCGGTGCCATTTTTACGACGGTCCTGTTCGGTATCGGCAAATGGGTGATCGCATTCTATTTCGATCAGGCTGAACCTGCTTCGGCCTTCGGAGCGGCGGCGGGTCTCATCAGCTTATTGTTATGGACCGCCTACAGTTCACAGATCTTTTTCTTGGGAGCCGAGTTCACCTATGTGTGGGCGCAGGAGCACGGTCGCCCTATCCAACCGGCCAATGGAGCAGTGCGTGTGGTGCAGCAGGATGTTGTGATCGACCACGGCAAGGTTGTGGAGAAGAGGACGAAGGATGATGCCTTGGAGAAGGTGCGTGCCGAATGTGATGAGGGTGGATCGGAATGCGAGGAGGAGGATGTCGCCCCGGCACGCAGTGCCACCCGAACGGTGACGTGAGAACACGATCATCCCTTGCACCATATTACCGGGCGAAGTTGAAGGGGCGCTGCGGGAGATGGACAAGGGAAGCACGGAGAACCCCGCTCTTGAAGCGGGGTTCTCCATTTTCCGGAGCTGCGATGAGGCAGCTACCTTTGGCACCCCATTCCAGAAAAGACCATGCGTACCGTACAATTCCGTGAGGCCATCAACGAGGCCATGAGCGAAGAGATGCGCCGTGACCCCAACGTATTCCTCATGGGTGAAGAGGTGGCGGAGTACGACGGTGCCTACAAGGTGAGCAAGGGTATGCTGGCAGAGTTCGGTGAGAAGCGTGTGATCGATACGCCGATCGCCGAGTTGGGCTTCACAGGCATCGCCGTAGGTGCCGCCATGAACGGCCTGCGCCCCATCGTGGAGTACATGACCTGGAACTTCGCGATACTCGCAGCCGACCAGATCATCAACCACGCCGCCAAGATGCTGCAGATGAGCGGTGGCCAGTTCCACGTGCCCATCGTATTTCGTGGTGGCAATGGCAGCGCAGGCCAATTGGCCGCCACGCACAGCCAGAGCTTCGAGGCCATGTACGCCAACATCCCCGGCCTGAAAGTGATCACCGTGAGCACACCCTACGATGCCAAGGGACTGCTGAAGGCCGCCATCCGCGACAACGACCCGGTGCTCTTCATGGAAAGCGAGCGCATGTACGGAGACAAGGGCGAGATCCCCGATGGCGAGTACCTGCTGCCCATCGGCAAGGCCGACATCAAGCGCGCGGGCAAGGACGTCACGATCGTCTCCTTCGGAAAAATGATGAAGGTGGCCTTGGGCGCGGCCGAAGAGTTGGCCAAGGAAGGCATCGCTGCCGAGGTGATCGACCTGCGCACCATTCGCCCCATGGATCACGCCACCATCCTGGAAAGTGTGCGCAAGACCAACCGCCTGGTGGTGGTGGACGAGAACTGGCCGCTGGGAAGCATAGCCAGCGAGATAGCCTTCCGTGCGCAGAAGGATGCCTTCGATCACCTGGATGCGCCCGTACTGCGTGTCACCCAGGCGGATGTGCCGCTGCCTTTCGCTCCGGAATTGATCGACGCATCGCTGCCCAGCGTGGCACGTACAGTGAGGGCGGTGAAGGAGGTGATGTACCTGGTGAAGTAGGAGCACTCACGAAGTACATCCAGCCACCTGTTTTCTGGTCTGCAGACCAACTTCCACCCATTCGTCTATTTTTGCGGCCCTTGGAACACAATGGGTGTTGCTTTTTCTGCTGAATAACAGGACGTTAACGAACGATCAACCGAACTGAGATGGGAAGTGAACTGATGTACTACATCCCCCTGATGGGTGTGGTGGGCCTTGTGGTAATGATCGCCAAGGCCATGTGGGTGAGCAAACAGGATGCAGGCGACGCCAACATGCAGGAATTGGCCGGCTACATCGCCCGCGGTGCCAGCGCCTTCCTGAAGGCTGAGTGGAAAGTGCTCGGCGTGTTCGCGGTTCTTGCTGCGGTGCTGCTCGCCTGGAGCGGTACACTGCACCCCCATAGTGATTGGGTCATCGCCATTGCCTTTTTGATCGGTGCTTTCTTCAGCGCCTTCGCCGGATGGATCGGCATGAGCATCGCCACCAAGGCCAACGTACGCACCACACAGGCAGCACGCACCAGCCTGGCACAAGCCCTGAAGGTGAGCTTCAACGGCGGTACGGTAATGGGCCTCGGTGTGGCCGGTCTCGCTGTGGTCGGTCTCAGCACTCTGTTCATTGTCTTCCTGCACATGTACGTGGGGGGGGCTGGAGCGAATGGTCAGGAAATGATGACCTGCCTCGAAGTGCTCGCGGGTTTCTCGCTGGGTGCTGAATCCATCGCGCTCTTCGCCCGGGTGGGCGGTGGTATCTACACCAAGGCCGCCGACGTAGGCGCCGATCTGGTGGGCAAGGTGGAAGCCGGCATCCCCGAGGATGACGCCCGCAACCCCGCCACCATCGCCGACAACGTGGGCGACAACGTGGGCGATGTGGCCGGGATGGGTGCCGACCTCTTTGGCAGCTACGTGGCCACCATGCTTGCGACCATGGTACTGGGTCGCGAAGTGGTGAGCGCCGACAACTTCGGTGGCATGGCCCCGATCCTGTTGCCGATGGTGATCGCCGGTCTGGGGGTGCTCTTCAGTGTTGTGGGCACCCTTTTCGTTCGCATCAAGAACGACAGCGACAGCGTGATGAACGCCTTGAACCTCGGCAACTGGGGCTCGATGATCCTGGTGGCCATCAGCAGCTACTTCCTGGTGGATTGGATGATGCCCGATACCATGCAGTTCGTACGCAATGGTATCTCCGTGGAGATGACCAGCATGCGTGTGTTCTATGCCATCATCCTGGGCCTTGTAGTGGGTACGCTGATGAGTATGGTGACCGAATACTACACGAGCATGGGTCGCCGTCCGGTGGACAGCATCGTGCAGAAGAGCGGCACCGGCCACGGCACCAACGTGATCGGCGGTTTGGCCATGGGCATGGAGAGCACCGTGCTTCCCATCCTGATCCTCGCAGCAGGCATCTGGGGTTCCTTCATGCTGGCCGGTATGTACGGTGTCGCGATCGCAGCAGCTGGCATGATGGCCACTACAGGCATGCAGTTGGCGATCGACGCCTTCGGCCCCATTGCCGACAACGCCGGTGGCATCGCCGAGATGAGCGGCCTTCCGAAGGAAGTACGTGAGCGCACCGACAACCTGGATGCCGTGGGCAACACCACCGCAGCCACGGGTAAGGGCTTCGCCATCGCATCCGCAGCACTCACGGCACTTGCGCTCTTCGCTGCCTATGTGGGCATGGCCGGTATCACCGGCATCGATATCTACAAGGCCGAGGTGTTGGCCATGCTCTTCGTCGGTGGCATGATCCCCTTCTTCTTCAGCTCGCTGGCCATCAGCGCCGTGGGCAAGGCCGCCATGGACATGGTGAAGGAAGTGCGTCGCCAGTTCCGCGAGATCCCTGGGATCATGGAAGGCACCGGCAAACCCGAGTATGAAAAGTGTGTCGAGATCAGTACGAAAGCTTCGATCCGTGAGATGATCGCACCCGGAGCGCTTGCCTTGATCTCCCCATTGCTGGTCGGCTTCCTGGTCGGTCCCGAAGCACTGGGTGGCTTGCTCGCCGGCATCACTGTGAGCGGTGTGCTCATGGGCATGTTCCAGAACAACGCCGGTGGCGCCTGGGACAACGCCAAGAAGAGCTTCGAGAAAGGCGTGTTGATCGATGGCGTGGAATTCAAGAAGGGCAGCGAACCGCACAAGGCCGCTGTGACCGGCGACACGGTGGGCGACCCCTTCAAGGACACCAGCGGACCTTCGATGAACATCCTGATCAAGCTGACCTCGATCGTGGCGCTGGTGATCGCGCCGCACATCAATGAAGGTAACGTGGCCCTCGGCGAGGTGGTAGTGCCAGCCGTGGAGGCGACCGCTGGTGTGCCTCTAGAGGAAGCCGGTTCAGACCTGAGCGGGAAGTTCTGAAGTGACGGACCGATCGGAATGAGAAAGCCCCGTGCCGAAGCATGGGGCTTTCTCATTGGTGCGTGATCCAGGACTTGCTGGGTTGGTTCTCTTCCGGCAATGACGGATCGCTACTCCTAACGATGATGCCTTTGGATCGTATGACCGCAACTATTTGTGGTCGATGAGCTTGAGCATCAGGTGTTCACCAGCACAACCTCCCGGTCGTTGGTGATCGGGAACAAGTTGCCTAGGCCTTGGAGAGCGCCTTCTTCTTCGGCACTACAGCCTTTGCGGGAGCCAGGGCCTTGACCGGTTTCGGAGCCTTGTCCTTGCTGCCACTGGCACTTTCGTTCGGGAAGAGTCCATGGATCTCCGCATCGATGCTGTTGATGATGCGGCCCAGGTCCTCGGGATTGCTGTGGAATGAATTGTACTCCACATCCACCACGAGCAGCTTACCCTTGTCGTAGGTCTGGATCCACGCTTCGTAGCGTTCGTTCAAACGCTTGAGGTATTCGATGCTGATGGAGTTCTCGTACTCGCGACCCCGTTCGGCGATCTGCTTCACCAACTTTTCCACGGGCGCCTGCAGGTAGATCAGCAGGTCGGGCGGCGCGATGGAATTGTCCATGTTCTGGAACAAGCGGTAATAGTTCTCGAAATCACGCGTGGTCATCAGACCCATGGCATGCAGGTTGGGCGCGAAGATGTAGGCGTCCTCGTAGATGGTGCGGTCCTGGATCACGTTCCGTCCGCTGCGCCGGATATCGATCACCTGCTCGAAGCGCGAGTTCAAGAAGAAGATCTGCAGGTTGAAGCTCCACCGCTGCATGTCCTTGTAGAAGTCGAACAGGTAGGGGTTGTTGTCCACGGCTTCCTGCAGCTGGTCCCACTTGTAGTGTTTGGCCAGCAATTGTGTGAGCGTGGTCTTTCCGGAACCGATGTTGCCTGCTATTGCGATGTGCATGATGGGAGGATCTCAGTGGAATAGGTGGAAGAGGGGGAGAAGCGCGAAGATATCCGCACCTGACGGAAGGACCGTGTGATGTGGAAAAGTCGCTAATCAGGGTTGGCGCGGCAACGGGCGGATAACGATACGGTCCGGCTTGTGCAGATAGACGTTCCCGCGTTCAACACGGGCGCCCAACACTTCTCCTTCCGTCTCCACAGGGAGCGGGAATGAGGTGGTCTCGAAGCTGCGCATATCGTAGACCTGGAGCAACCGGTCCTTGAAGTGGACGATCATGTTATTGCGCACCTCGAAGTCACTGAGCCCCTTGATGGGAATGGTGCGTGCATAGGTGCCGAAGAGATCGAAGACGAGAATGCCCTCCTGCGGGTCGTTCAAATACAGCCAGCTGTCGTGCTCCTGCATGGAAGTGGGCTTCGGCGTATGGTCCAGAAGTTGGTCCAGCCGACCGGAATTGGCAAGGGGGCGCAATTGTGCATCCACACGGACCAGGGCCATTTCCCGCTCATCGAAGAACCAGAAGCTGTTCTGTACGCTCATGCAAGCCAACACCACCTGGGGGAATCCACTACGTGGTAGGTTGATGATGCCACCCTGCACGCTGAGGGTATTGTCCAGCACGGCCAGTTGACCCTGCTCGGGTGAGAATACCATAGGCTTCAGCGAGTAGAACGCATCGATGAAGTGGATGCGGCCGAAGGTCTTCACACTGTTGCGCAACCAGCTGTTGCCTTGCCGGTCGAAGAGTTCCAGTTCGTCGCCGCGCAGTGCGTACACATTGCCCATCTCGTCGGTCGTGAACGTATCGAAGCGACCCTCGATGATCGACGCATCGCCCGTCTGCTGCTCATGCGTGAGCAGCAGCAATGGGAAGGCCAGTGCGATGGTGCGTATCATGTGGTGGTGGAGACCAATGCGTCAAGGTAGATGCGGTCGTTGCTCAGGCGCGGCACCTTGTTCTGCCCGCCCAGCTTGCCGCGAGCTCTCATCCAGGAATGGAAGGTGCCGCGTGGAATGCGGTGTACGACGGGCGCCTGCAGGGCCATATCACCCCGACGTTTGGCATCGTAGTCCGAATTAAGGCTGCGCATGGTATCGTCCAGCACACGCACGAACCGCGCCATATCATCCGGGTCGGCCTCGAATTCCACAAGCCACTCATGGCCGCCTTTCGCCGCGCCATCCATGTAGATGGGCCCCGCCGTGTACTCGGAGAGGATCGCCCCGGTGGCTTTGCAGGCCGCCTCGATCCCGCGGTCGGCGTTCTCCACGATGAGCTCCTCACCGAAGGCGTTGATGAAGCTGCGGGTGCGGCCGCTCACCTGGACACGATAGGGGCGCGTGCTGGTGAAGCGGACGGTATCGCCCGGCATATAGCGCCACAATCCAGAATTGGTGCTGATCACCAGGGCATAGTTCACGCCTTCCTCCACTTCGGTGAGCAGCAAGGAGCGAGGCTTTGGTTTCCCCAGTTCCTCCAGCGGGATGAACTCATAGAAGATGCCGTAGTCGAGCATCAACAGCATGTCGTCCACACCACGTCGGTCCTGGATCCCGAACGAACCCTCCGACGCATTGTAGCTCTCCAGATAATTCATGGTGGGGGAGGGTATCAGCGCTTCGAACTGGGCCCGGTACGGTCTGAAGCTGACCCCGCCGTGCATGAAGAGTTCCAGGTTCGGCCACACCTGTAGCATGTTGCTCTTTCCTGTGATCTCAAGGATGCGCTTGAACAATACCAAGGTCCATGATGGCACTCCGGCGATGCACCGCACATCCTCGCGCATGGTCTCGCGGGCGATCTTCTCGATCTTCTCCTCCCAGTTGTCGAGAAGGGCGGTTTCTATCACCGGGGTCCGGCGGATCTCCACCCAGATCGGAAGATTACGGATGATGATGGCGGAAAGGTCCCCGGTATAGGCATCGGGCCTCAGCTGTTCAATGGAACTGCTGCCACCGATCACCAGGCTCATGCCCTGGTAAAGCTTGCTGTCGGGGAACTGGGTGTAGTGGAAGGCGATCAGGTCCTTGCCACCCTTGTAATGGCAATCCTGCAAGGCCTCCCGACTTACGGGAATGTATTTGCTACGGTCGCTCGTGGTCCCGCTGCTCTTGGCGAACCATCGGATATCGGTCGGCCAAAGGAGGTTCTGCTCCCCCTTGCGCAGCCGGTCCACGTAGGGCTTCAGGTCCTCATAGTCCTGGAGGGGCACCATATCACGGAACATGTCGGGGTCGGTGATGCGCTCATATCCAAAACGGCGCCCCCATTCCGTGTATCGTGCGGCAAGGATCAGATCGTGGAACACCTCCAACTGGGCCATGCGCGGAGCGCTCATGAACAGTTCGATCTGCTGTAGACGCTTTTTGACCAGGTAGGAGACCAGTGCGTTGATGGGCATGAGGCTGAGCGTGCCGCGCTGAGTTCACGGCCGAGTTCAGCGCAAAAGATACGCACCGTTCCTTTCGTATTACGCTGCGGTGTCACGTATGCAAAAGGTTCGCGGATCAGGCTGCGCAGCACTGTGTACCCATTGACGTGTTCACTCGAAGGGCATCCGTACCCGGCTGTAACCTTCCCGGGTACCACCCGTTACAGCACCCGGGTTTTGGTCAGTGGAACTGATCGTTAGGGCAGGAAGGGGCTCCCGGCATCGCCGGGGCCCCTTCCCTGTTTTACCCCTTGGCACTTCTTCAGAAGACCTCCAGGTCGAAAGGCATACGTGCCAGGATCCCGGTCTGCTCGCGTATCTCCCGCACTTTCTTGTATTGCTCCAAAAGTTGTGCATCGTCTCCAAGGAAAGCGGAAGCGGCCCACATACGTGCTTCCACATTGAGGTCCTCCATGATCTGTTGCCAGAGGTCCTTCTGCACAGGCAGGTCCACTTGACGGTAGTCGGTAAGGTTCGCCATGGAGGCTGCTGCCGCTATTGCGTCCTCCATGCCACCCAGTTCATCCACAAGGCCCAGACGCAAGGCATCCTTGCCGGTCCATACGCGTCCCTGACCGATGCTGTCCACTTGCGCGGTGGTCATGTTGCGCCCTTCGGCCACCCGTTCCAGGAAGCCATCGTAGAAGTCGTCCACGAAGCCCTGGATGATGAGCGTCTCCTGTGTTGTGAGCGGGCGGCTTACCGTGGGCATATCGGCAAAGGGATGCGTCTTCTCCCCATCGAAGGTGATGCCCAGCTTGTTCTTGAAGAAACCTTGCATGTTGGGTATCATGCCGAATACGCCGATGGAACCGGTGATCGTGGTGTTCTCTGCGAAAATGCGGTCCGCAGGTGCTGCGATGTAATAGCCTCCGGAAGCCGCCACATTGCCCATGCTCACAACGACCGGTTTGACCTCGGTGGCCAGTTGCACTTCGCGCCAGATCACATCACTCGCCAGGCCACTGCCGCCGGGCGAGTTCACCCGCAGCACAATGGCCTTCACGGTACTGTCCTCGCGGGCTTCCCGGATCGTCTTGGAGAGCGATGTTCCCCCGATGTTCCCATCGCTGCTCTTGCCGTCCACGATGCTTCCCTCGGCGAAGATCACAGCCAGTTTATCCTTGGAGCGTGAGGACCGGTCACCCTTGCGGCTGGCATTGAACGACTTCGAATAGCGGTTCAGGTCGGCCGTGCGGATATCCTTGCCAGCTTCCTGCCCCATCCTTTCGCGAACGATGTCCAGGACCTCGTCGCGGAATTTCATCCCGTCCACAAGCCCGAGCGAGACGGCGGTCTCCGCATTGCGCGCCTTCAGGTTGGCCACGATGTCGTTCAGGCTCGTTCTATCCAACCCGGTCTTGGCCGATACTGCAGCCAGGTGCTCCTCCCATAGGCCATCGAGGATAAGTCGGATCTGTTCCCGGTTGGCGGGGCTCATCTTCTCCTCGGTGAAGGTCTCCCCGAAGCTTTTGAACTTGTTGTTGCTGCCGCGAATGAACTGGATATCCACATCGAGCTTTTCGAAAAGTCCTTTCATGAACATGTACTCGCTATTGAGCCCTTGGTACAAAAGCCCCCCCTTGGGTTGCACGTAGATCTCATCTGCCGCCGTGGCCAGGTAATAGGATGCTTGCGTATAGGCATCACTGTAAGCGATCACGGGTTTGCCGCTTTCGGTCCGGAACTCGCTGAGCTTCTTGTGGATCTCGCGAAGGGTGGCGAAACCTCCGGAGACCGAGGAGAGATCCAGAAAAATACCTTCGATCTTGTCATCGGCCTTGGCGTGCTCAACACTGGCCAGCACCCGGTCCAATCCGATCGGGGAGCGCGAGCCGAATGCCCCGAGATCGAGGTTCATTGCGTCCTTGGGAGCGCGATCCACGATCGGATCCTCGAAAGTGAGGTGGAGCACCGTTCCGTCCTTGATGGCGGACGTCTCCTTTTCCGAGAAGACACTCCCCAGCGCTGCGAGTGCTGCGAAGGAGAGAATGATGAACAGGCCGAAGATGACAAGGAAGCCCAGCATCGAGGCGAACATGAACTTGAAGAACTGCTTCATGGGAGGAATGGCGGTTTCTTGCTGCCGGAGGCGAAACTATGGCCTCCGTGCATGGGGTTGGGGGTGCCATACACGAACGGGGCGGTGAACGGATGGAAGGCCGTATGCGCCGGATAGCTTTGCCGCCATGGAACAGGGTGTGCAGGTATTGCTGCTTGTGGGAGGGAACCGGGGCGACGTGGTCACCACCTGCGGCAAGGCTATCGGTCTTCTGGCGGAACGTGTGGGAACGGTCATGGCCATCAGCCGGGATCACTGGACGGAGCCTTGGGGCTTTCAGGACGATACGCTCTTCTTGAACAAGGCCGTGTTGATGCGCGTGCACTCCACTCCCGGGGAGTTGCTCGATACGGTACTTGGGATCGAGCATGAACTGGGTCGGCACCGCGCTGTTGGAATCGGCTACGCTCCCCGCACCATCGACATCGATATCCTGCTCTTTGATGGGACCATTTCGGAGGACGCTCGTTTGACCGTGCCTCATCCGCGCATGCATTTGCGCCACTTTGCTCTTGCACCTGCGGCGGATGTCGCACCATCGATGATGCATCCAACGATCGGACGAACGGTGTTACAACTGCTGAACGATCTTCGCACGTCATGAGCCAGCCGACTCATCATTACATCGCAGTGGAAGGCTTGATCGGGGCCGGCAAGACCACCTTGGCGGGCAGGCTTGCCAGGGAATGGCATGCGCGCCTGGTACTGGAGGAATACGAGGAGAACCCGTTCCTGCCACGGTTCTATGAGGAACCGGCGCGTTATGCGTTCTCGGTGGAGCTTTCGTTCCTGGCCCAGCGCTATCACCAGCTCAAGCAGATGACCGAGCAGGACTTGTTCAATCCCCTCACCATAGCGGACCATTCATTGGGAAAGTCGCTTGTGTTCGCCAGCGTGACGCTGGAAGCGGAGGAGTATGCCTTGTTCAGGGACCTGTACTTGATCATGCATGGTGATCTGCCCCGGCCTGGGCTCATCGTATATCTGCATCTCGGCATGGATCGTTTGCGCGAACGCATCAGTGGTCGCGGCCGTAGTTACGAGCAACGGATCGGGGTGGAATACCTTGAACGTCTCCAGCAGCATTATCTCGACCATTTGCGGAAGCAGGAGGCCACGCAGGTCCTCGTGGTGGATGTGGGAGGGAAGGATCTGCTGCACGATCACCAGGCCTATGCGGATCTGAAGGACATGATCATCGCACCCGGTCCATTATACAGAGTGGAGCAACTCTGAGCACACCATGGATCGTGGAGAAGTGTTGCACACATATTGAAGTCCCCCTGACCAGGGAGTGATTATGTTTGCACCCGTTAACACGAAACAAGCAGCGAATTCATGGAAAAGCGCCACCTGACGGGGACCACCCTCATGTTCGCAGCAACACTGGTGATCAGTGGTTGCGGCGGCCTGGGCAAGATGAAGAAGTACGTTGAGAACATCACGTACACGATCGACCCCAACCCATTGATCGTTCAGGGTGATTCGGTCGCAGTGAACATCAACGGGAATTTCCCCGGGAAGTATTTCCACAAAAAGGCCCAGGTCGACCTCACCCCGACCCTGGTCTATACCGGCGGGGAAACTCCACTGAAGACCGCCTATTTCCAAGGAGAGGGGGCCGTCGGGAACTATACGGTGATCCCCTATGAGAGCGGGAAAGCATTCAACTATACGGACAAGGTGGCCTACACCCCGGCCATGGCCGAAAGCGAGCTTATGCTCATGATCATCGGGCGGCAGGGGAAGAAGGAAGTACCGTTCGATCCTGTCAAGTTGGCTGATGGTGTGAGGACTACTCCGTATCTGATGATGAGCGATGACAAGGTCTTGTTGGGGAAAGATGCGTTTCAGCGCGTTACAGCCCACGGAGAGGAGGCCACGATCCACTATTTGGTCAACTCATCGACGGTCCGTCCTGGTGAATTGAATGATGCCGATGTTAAAAACATGGCCTCCTTCATTCGTGGATTTGCCAAGAAAGGTAACATTGAACTGAAAGGGTTGCGCATCGATGCGTGGGCAAGTCCTGAGGGCGAGTTGAGCCTGAACGAGAACCTGGCCAGTGATCGTGCGAAGAGTGCCCAATCCTGGGCCAAAGGTGAACTGACCAGAGCCAAGTCCGAAGTAGCAAAGGGCGATGGCTTCTATCAGCTCACCCCGCGCGGGGAAGATTGGGAGGGATTCAAGAAGGCCATGCAAGCGAGCAGTATCAGTGACAAGGATCTGGTGCTTCGTGTTCTCGAAATGTACAAGGACGTGACGAAGCGTGAGCAGGAGATCAAGAACATGGCCGCGACGTATCAGGAGATCCGGGAGGACATCCTCCCCGCCCTGCGTCGTAGCGAGATGACCTTGAATTATGAGCGCGTAGGCAAGACCGATGAGCAGATCACTCAAATGAGCCGCAACACACCTGACTCCCTCAATGCGGAGGAGTTGCTGTGGGCCGCGACGCTCACCACGGATCTCAACGAACAGTTGCGCATCTATCGGGAGACGGAGCGGGTGCATGCTGCGGACTATCGTGGCGCCAACAACGTGGGCTATGTTCTTATGATGCAGAACAAGATGGCCGAAGCAGAGACCCAATTCCAAAAGGCCAATAGCATCCAGGACAATCCGGTCAGTACCAACAACCTGGGTGTGATCGCACGTCTGAAAGGCGACCGTAAAAAGGCGACTGAGTTGTACAACAAGGCCATGGCTGCCGGTCCTGAAGTGAAATACAACCTGGGCATCGTCAATATCCAGAATGGTGATTACGGTGCTGCGAACAGCAATATGAGCGGCACCAATAGCTTCAATGCGGCCTTGGCAAAGATGCTTGGTGGGGATGCCTCCGGGGCACAGCGCATCCTGGAACAAAGTCCTGACAAGGATTCCGCAGAGGGCCATTACCTTATGGCCATCATTGGTGCCCGCCAGAACAATGGCGACATGGTGCGGAACAACCTCGCCCTGGCGGTCCAGAAGGATCCGAGCCTGCGCGAAAAGGCCATGAAGGATCTGGAATTCAAGAACTTCCAGGGCCAACTCGGTCTGTAGGAACCATACGCCATCTCAGAAAGCCCTTCCGCCACGAGCGGAGGGGCTTTCTTCTTTCTTACCATGCCCATCGCTCGTATGGGTTTTCCGCTCCAGGTCCAGTGCGAGACCATCACCAGTCCTGGCTCATGGAAGGGTTCAAGCCCAGTTGCACGCGAATGGCGGTTCAGGCTGAACGACTTGGCTAGCCCATACCCTTCTGTCCTTGGATAATTGTTCGAGCTTGGCAAGTGTTCTTCGAAAGGACCGGGATCCTGCTGCCCGGCCATACATCGACCCCTTCTCCCAGCATGTACTGCATGCTACCGCCATCGCACCGTTGAGGTTCGGATGACAGATCACGATGGCCGGTACCTCTGGCGGTTTCGCCGTGCCTACCCGGCCTTGATAAGTTCATCGGGCCTAGGACCATCGATACGGTGACACGGCGGGATCGCCATGCTCCGGAGCTAGGCCGGGTTGTTCGTCGTGATGTTGTTCAAATGTAAAGACCCCGCCATGGGCAGGGTCTTTAAGAACTTGGTCGGGCCGATCAAAATACGATCTTCTGCCTTCGGATACGGTACCTGTATTTCTTGGACTTGTTGCGGTACTGGTACATCTTGTAGATCACATTGAACCGCAGATATAGGAAGGCGTCATTATCATCCGGGTCGCCACGTTGCTGACCCACGGCAGTTTGGCCGGCGATGGCACCCAGGCTGGGATCTGCCAGAAAAGCAGCCTCTGCACCATAGGCGGCCTCTATCGCTTCATTGTCGAAGTACACTCCGCTGACATCATCGATATAATCCGTAAAGGTCATGGAATACTGCAATTCCAACCCGATGCTCAAATTCCGGCTCATCGCTTTGCGGACACCAACTCCCATGGGTACGCAGAGCCCGTAGTTGGAATAGGGCTCCGGTCCGCCTTCCAATCCTTGACCTTCGGTTCCCAAGGGCTTCAACCTCACCCATTGGTTGTTGAATTGGGCGCGTGGGTCGAAGTAGAATCCCCCGATACCGCCGAAGATGTAAAAGCCGATCCGGCTGGATTTGGTTCCCTTGACACCACGCAGGTCGAACACATGCCCGAGCTCCTCCCTGTAGAAGTGCAGTTCGTACAGAAGTGCGGCCTCGAACAGGTCGGTCTTGAAGCTCAAGTTTCGATTGTTTCGGAAAGGCTCTTCGGTAAGGTTGTCGTTGCCGGCCAGGATGCCATAGTTCAGCGCAAGGCGAATGGACTGTTTCTGCTTGAGGTAATACCGGTAGCTCAGGCCGGCGGAAGGCCGCGTCTGACTAAGCTCCAAGTCCCAAATGAAGGGTGATCCGATCTGGTTTCGTCCACCGAGCTCTCCAAGGAAGTTGGAGATGCCGAAAGCGGCCGTGATCTCCTGTCGATGGGTCTTCCAATAGCTGGACTGCCGGAAATACTGGGCGCTCGTCGATCCAGCGACCAAGCACCCCAGCAGGACAGTAAGGAGGGTGTGACGTATCGGGGGTGTCAGCATGTTCCGGTGCCGGTCGCAGCCAAATATAGAGGGTTTGGGTTAACGTTCAGGATCAAAGGTCCCTTCTTTCCGCAGGGAAATGTTGAACGGAGCATGTTCCATGAACGCTGGTGCCCACGTATTCATCGTTCGTATCCGTACTCCTTGGTGTAATACCAGAGCACCACCCCGGCACATACCGAGATGTTCAACGAGTGTTTGGTACCATGTTGTGGGATGACCACACAACCATCGCATGCTTCGATCACATCCTGCGAAACACCGTTCAATTCATTCCCGAACACCAGCGCGATCGGGTGATCCTCAGATCCCATGTCATTTCCGAGTGCCCTTGCTCGCAAGGTTTGTTCCACGGCCAGCACTTGGAAGCCTTCGGACCGCGCCTTGTGAACTTCCGCAGCTGCATCTTCCGCATGAACCCACGGAACGAAAAGCGTGGCGCCCAAAGCGGTCTTCTCGATCTCGCGATGAGGAGGTTGCGGCGTATGCCCGCAAAGTACCACGCCTTCCACGCCGAACGCATCGGCGGTTCGGAACACGGACCCTACGTTGTGCCGACTGCGAACATCCTCCAATATCACTCTGATACGGCGCTTCGCAGTGCCAGCGCCATGGTTCGCATGCGTAAGGCCCAGTTCCTCCATGGTCAATTTGCGATCACCACCGGGCATGTTCTGTTGGCAAAATGTGAGGAAGGAGCGAGGCTTCCGGGCACACCGACAAGCGGGTGCCCGTACCTTTCGGGCTTGCGAATTTAAGGGTCATGGCAAAGAACGAGGCGGGTGGAACCCCGCTGATGATGCAGTACGGGCGTATCAAAGGGCAATACCCCGATGCCCTGCTGCTCTTCCGTGTCGGCGACTTCTACGAGACCTTCGGTACCGATGCCATTACCACTGCACGTGTCTTGGGGATAACCCTTACCAAGCGGAACAATGGTGGGCACGATACCGAACTGGCGGGCTTCCCCCACCATGCCCTGGACAATTACCTGCCGAAACTGGTGCGCGCCGGGTTCCGTGTGGCCATCTGCGATCAGTTGGAGGATCCCAAACTGACCAAGACCGTGGTGAAACGCGGTGTCACGGAGGTGGTCACTCCCGGTGTCAGCTTCAGTGATCAGGTGGTGGACCACCGCGGGAACCATTGGCTCGCGGCGATCTGTGGCGAGGGTGAACGATACGGGGTTGCTTTCCTGGATATCACGACGGGCGAGTTCCTGATCGCCGAGGATGGAAGTGAGCAGGTGGCGAAGCTGCTCGATGGACATGCACCGAAGGAGTTGCTCCATGCCCGGGGTGTGCGCGATCCTTTCATCATCGCCTGCACACAGCGCCAATATGCCTTCGGTCTGGACGATTGGGCATTCACCGATGAGCTCGCGCATGAACGACTGTTGCGCCAGTTCTCCACCACCTCGCTGAAGGGCTTTGGTGTGGAAGACCTGGTCCTGGGGCAGCGGGCCGCTGGCGCCGTGCTGCACTATCTCGGTGAGACCCGCCACGATCGACTGTCCCATGTGGACCACATCTCCCGCATCCGACCTTCCGACCATTTGGGCCTGGACCGGTTCACGGTCAGGAACCTGGAATTAGTGTCCCCGGTGAACGAAGGCGGACGTACCCTGCTACAGGCCATGGATGGTTGCGTCACGCCCATGGGCTCACGCCTGTTGAAACGCTGGTTGTTGTTCCCGCTGTTGGACGTGGCCTCCATCGATCAACGCTTGGACCGTGTAGCCGCATTGATGACAGAGGAGGAGTTGTTGGAACTTGTCGGTCACGAACTGGATCGTATCAGCGACCTGGAGCGTTTGGCGGGGAAGGCCGCCGCTGGAAGGATCAACCCGCGTGAGGTGCTACAAGTGCACCATGCCCTGGAAGCTGCGGAACGGATCCGTAAGGAGTTGGTCGGAAAAGGCGGTGTACTGCAGGATGCCGCCAAGGACGTGCAGCCTCCGTTGGAACTATCGGCACGGATCGCTGCCACGGTAGAAACCTCGCCGCCTGCGACCCTGCAAAAGGGTGGTGTGGTGCGCGCAGGTGTGCATGCCGAACTGGACGACCTCCGGCATGTGTCCCGCAACGCGAAGGACCTGTTGCTCGCGGTGCAACAGCGCGAGATCGATCGCACCGGGATCGTGTCACTCCGGGTGGGCTTCAACAACGTGTTCGGCTACTACCTGGAGGTGCGCAATACCCACAAGGAAAAAGTGCCGGCCGAATGGGTCCGGAAACAGACCCTGGTGAACGCCGAACGCTACATCACGGAGGAACTGAAACACTTGGAGGAACGCATCCTGGGTGCCGAGGAACGCATCCTTGCGCTGGAGATGGAGATCTTCCAAGGCCTGGTCGAGGAAGTGGTCGCGGGGATCGCTCCGGTCCGCTCCACGGCGGCAGCACTGGCGGCACTCGATGTGCTGCGTTCGCATGCACTGAATGCCAAAGCTTGGAAGTATTGTCGGCCAAGTTTCGATGAAGGACGCGTACTCGACATCCGTGATGGCAGGCATCCAGTGATCGAACAACAGCTACCACCGGAACAACCCTACGTGGCGAACGATGTGCTGCTCGACCCGGATGACCGGCAGATGGTGATGATCACCGGTCCCAACATGAGCGGCAAATCCGCGCTGTTGCGGCAAACCGCGTTGATCGTGGTGATGGCCCAGTCCGGCAGTTTCGTCCCCGCAAGCCATGCCAGCATCGGTTTGGTGGATCGCGTGTTCACCCGGGTCGGTGCCTCCGATAATTTGAGCACGGGTGAGAGCACATTCATGGTGGAGATGCACGAGACGGCAAGCATCCTGAATAACCTGAGCGATCGAAGTCTGGTCCTGTTGGACGAGATCGGGCGTGGTACCAGCACCTACGATGGCATTTCCATTGCGTGGGCGATCGCGGAATTCCTGCACGAACATCCAACGCGCCCCAAGACGATGTTCGCCACGCACTACCACGAGCTCAATGAGATGGAGGCGAACCATGCACGGATCCGGAACGCTAGCGTGGCGGTACGGGAGGTGGATGGCAAGATCCTCTTCCTGCGGAAGCTGGTTCCCGGCGGCTCCGACCGGAGCTTCGGGATCTATGTGGCACAGATGGCCGGCATGCCGGGGCAGGTATTGAAACGAGCCCGGATGGTGCTATCACATCTGGAGCGATCCCATGGGGGCGACCTATCCGCGCCAGTGGATGGCGCTGCACCCACACGTGCCACCAAAGCCAGTACGGAAGGGCTGGGCCGCGAACTTCAATTGAGCTTCTTTCAACTGGACGACCCCGCGTTGGAGGGTATCCGCGATGAGATCGCCGCCCTGGACATCGATACCCTCACACCGGTCGAAGCGCTGCTCAAGCTCCATGGTATCAAGAGGATGGTGGGGTCGGGCAAGGGTCAATTGAAGAAAGCCTGACCCGCGGTGCACGCTATTTCGGGTGACCAACTATATTTGCGGCCCGAATGCGAGAGTAGCTCAGTTGGTAGAGCACGACCTTGCCAAGGTCGGGGTCGCGGGTTCGAGTCCCGTTTCTCGCTCAGAATACAGGGCCGTCCCATAGGGGCGGCCCTTGTTCGTTCCAAGCCCTTCCCGGAAAGCATATACCTCCCATCCGCATGGTCCGCACCGTGGCCCTGGTGTTGTTCTCGCTGCTGATGTTCGCTGCCAACTC
Source organism: Flavobacteriales bacterium (assembly GCA_041745875.1). Lineage (GTDB taxonomy): Bacteria > Bacteroidota > Bacteroidia > Flavobacteriales_F > PHOS-HE28 > PHOS-HE28. Next base: position 28,349 of record JBGTIB010000252.1, read on the forward strand.
CTTGCTGGCACGCCATGCGCTCGGCGGCGGGCAGATCGATGCGGCCTCCTTCTCGGCTATCCGGCTTACCTCCGGTGCACTTGTGTTGTTCCTGCTGTCCTGGCGTTCCATGCAAGGGCGGATCCGGATCGGTGGGGATCGTATATCGGCCATGTGGCTGTTACTCTATGCGGTCCCTTTCTCTTTCGCCTATTTGGGAATGGGAGCCGGGGCAGGAGCGCTTGTCTTGTTCGGGGCGGTACAACTCTCGATGATGACCGCCATAGGGATGAGCGGCGTCCGCCCGCCATGGGGCTGGTACCTTGGTGTTGCAGCGGCTTTCGGAGGGCTGATATACCTGCTGTTGCCAGGTATCGAAGCTCCACCCATCCTTAGCGCGTCGCTCATGGCATTAGCGGGGGTGGCTTGGGGCCTGTACACCATGCGGGGCAAGAAAGAGGGAGATGCCCTGCAACGGAATGCGGGCAATTTCATGCGCACCGTACCGTGGGTGGCGGTGGTCTGGCTGCTTTCCATTCCCCTGGGTGAAGTACGCATTGAGCCTGAAGGTGCGATCGTGGCCGTACTCTCCGGCGCCGTGGCATCCGCGTTGGGCTATGTCGCGTGGTATGCGGCATTGAGGCATTTACCCGCCGCGAGTGCGTCCAGCTTGCAACTGTCCGTTCCGGTGCTTGCTGCGGTCGGTGGAGCCGTCCTTCTGGCGGAGCCCATCACCTTGCGCATGTTCCTATCGGCGGCATTGGTGCTTGGAGGGGTGGGTTATTCGTTGATCTGCATCAGAAGAACTTGATCTCCTCAGCGGATGATGGATTTCCATCCTTCCGCCGCACCTTTGCGCACCGCCGCCCGGGTGGTGAAATGGTAGACACGAGGGACTTAAAATCCCTTGGTCCGTAAGGGCCGTGCGGGTTCAAGTCCCGCCCCGGGCACCCACACTGCCGCTATCTGGGCTCAGGTTTGCTGCACAACGAGGATGGGATCTACCGGCGACCTGCTGCGCCACTTCGCACACCTGCCCGCTGGAGGCCATACCCGTCTGGCACCTACGCCGAGTGGCTACCTGCATGCAGGCAACGCGATCAATTTCATCATCACCCATCGGCTGGCAGCGGCGACCGGTTCACGGGTCCTGCTTCGTATCGATGACCTGGACGCCGAACGCACCCGACCCGAATATGTGGAGGACATTTTCCGTTCGCTCGAATGGCTGGGCATTTCATGGGATGAAGGACCATCGGGTCCGGTCGAGCTGGAGCGTCAATGGTCCCAGATGCTGCGGCTCGACCGGTATGCTGAACTGGTCTCCGCCTTGCGCGCGGCTGGCCATCTGTATGCCTGCACATGCTCACGGGCTCAACTGCGTGCAACAGGCTCCGAAGGACATTACCCCGGTACATGCAGGAACATGGACCTGCCCTTCGATGCCGCCGATACCTCGTGGCGCATGCGTGTTCCAGAAGTTGCGCTGGTCGCAGTGCCTTCCTTGATCGGGCAGGATACTACGCTCGATCTCGCCAAAGTGATGGGCGACCCTGTGATCCGCCAGCGCAATGGGAAGCCCGCCTACCAGGTGGCTTCATTGGCCGACGACATCGATCATGGCATCACCTTCATTGTGCGTGGCGCGGACCTGTTGCCGTCCACAGCATGCCAGATCCACATCAGTCAGTTGCTGGGGCTTTCGGCTTTCGACCAGGTGCGCTTTCTGCATCACCCGCTTCTCCGCGCCGAGAACGGTGCGAAACTTTCCAAATCGGCAAGGGCAGCGTCGTTGCGGAGCATGCGTGAAGGCCGGATCTCGTCAAAGGAACTGTGGCGCACAGCCGATGCCATGCTCGCGGACCTATAGTCCCCCGTTGCGAATGATCACCATCACCGTGATGATCATGCCCAACAGGCCGATCATCAATCCGGCCAGGGCGAATCCTTTGCCGGAGCGCTCATGGTCGCGGATCCTTCGCAACGATACCGCTGCGAGTGTGATGGCCACGGTCAACAGTGCCAAGATCCACAGTGTGGTCGTGGCCAGGGCAGTGGTCGGCATGAAGGCCAGGTAAATGCCTGCCAACGCGAAGAGCAACGCAGGAATGGCCAAAGGTTGCAAGCGTTTGCGCGGCATCAGGTTCTCCTGCTCGGGATCTTGATCTCGAACGTTGGGAACACTTACGACCGGATGATCCCTGGCAGCACTGTTCGTTGCGATGTTCGGCGCAGAGAAGGGTACGAGGGGTTCATCACTGCGGCTGGCCAGGAATTCACCCACCGGTAGCGCAGCGATCATCGGCGTACGAAGAGAAGCAACAGTGGGAGGGTTGCTGGTTGCGATCCTTGGAACGCGTGACAGGCCAATGTCCTTCGCCTGTTTCAAACGCAGGTCAATATGCCAACCAGGTTGGTGCTTGCGCTTTTGGAACAGCCCTTCACCCACCGTAGCGTTGCGGCTTTGGCCACATCCCATGGTGAAAAGGATGACCATCAGGATCAGCAAGGGAGTGATTCTGGCCTTGATCATGCAGATGCTCGATGGGGGAAAGGTAGTTGGTCCCAGGGCCGAAAGCACCAAGTGCAACAAGGGCAGAACGGGGTACGATCAGACGCGACGCAAGCGCTCCGCCAGCCACACGATAGCGATCCCCACCAGGAGAAAGGTGATCTGAATGGGCAGCAAGCTGCGCAGCATGATCATCTGCACCACGATCCAGATGATCAAGGCCCCGCCGGCGACCTGCGCAAAGCGACCGGTATTCGCTGGACGTGCGGCGACCATTACCGCTGCCACCAGACTGCCGATACCGATGACGGAGAACAGCAGCAGTCCGGGGATCCGATAACTGTGGAAAGGCGAATGATCCAGCCAGGAAAGAGGCATTTCCATGGAGGAACCATCTTGCGTGTAGGCGAGCATGGCGCCCGCCACCACGGCGGAGATGCCGTTGAGAAGTAGCAGCGCGAAAAGGATCCAGCGCGTCATGTTATGCAAGTCTACGGACCGAACCGAACACGCAACTGTCGATCATCAGGTTTCACTGCGCATCAAGCAGAAGTCATCCCCATCGAACAGTCCCTTGTCGCTCATCTTCAAATGCGGGATCACGAGCAGCGCCATGAAGCTGAGCGTCATGTAAGGCGCGGAGAGCGTGCTGCCCAGTTCCTTGGCGGCCCGGTCCATGGCGGCATATTCACGCGCCACTTCGTAGGGGTCGGCATCGGTCATGATCCCGGCCACAGGCAGGGGAAGCACCATGTGGCGCGCACCGTCGATCAGGCTGATGCCACCGCGCCCTTCGATCACCGCGTTCACTGCTGCGCACAGGTCCACGTCATTGGTGCCCACGGCCACGATGTTGTGGCTATCGTGCGCCACGCAACTGGCGATGGCTCCGCGCTTCAGCCCGATATTGCGTATCCAGCCCAGTGCCACCGGTGCATCGTGGTAGCGGTTCACCACGGCGATCTTCAGTAGGTCCTGGTCCAGGTCGGGCACCAGGACGTTGCCCTCCAACTTGCCGTGCAGATAACGCTTGTGGGTGATCAGCTGACCATCCAATGCCTCCATCGCAAGGACCTGGTCGTCCTGTACAGGCACACTGAAGTCGGCAACATGATTGGGCGTGCAGTTGAAGTTGTTCGGTCGCGAAGCCTGCACGTGTGCGATGTGACTGACACCTTCCTCGGCCACCAATTCACCTGCGATGTACGTTCGCTTCACGCGGAAACGCACAAGGTCCTCCACCAAGATAAAATCCGCCGGATCGCCAACGCGCAGTTGCCCCACGGGAAGTTTGTAGTGCACCACGGGATTGATGCACGCGGCCTGCAATACATTGAATACATCCACACCTTCGGCCACGCAACGGGCACAGAGGTCGTTGATGTGTCCCTGCACCAGTCGGTCGGGGTGCATGTCGTCCGTACAGAGCATCACCTGATCCGGATGGCTCACAAGCAAGGGCATCAGGGCTTCGAGGTTCTTCGCCGCGCTCCCTTCGCGGATGCTGATCTTCATGCCGTATTGCAGCTTGTCCAATGCTTCTTCCAGCGTGAAGCACTCATGGTCGGTGGAGATCCCCACCTGCCCATGCCCCAGCCCACCCTGGATGTAGCGTTCGGCTGCTTCGCCGCGCAGGCCCGGTGCATGACCATCCACTGGTTTGTCCCAGCGTCTCGCGTGTTCGAGTTTCTTGAGCACCTCGGGATCTCCGTTGATCACCCCGGGAAAGTCCATCAGTTCGCTGAGGTAGAGGATCTCGGGCCGCGCCATCAGTTCACCCACCGCATCCGCATCGATGCGTGCACCAGCGGTCTCGAACACGGTGGCCGGAACGCAACTGGGTGCTCCGAAGAAAAAGTGGAAGGGCACCTTGTTCCCGTTGTCGATCATGTAGTTCACGCCTTCCACACCCAGCACATTGGCGATCTCGTGTGGGTCGCCGATGGTGGCCACCGTTCCATGTACCACTGCAAGTCGTGCGAAAGAACTCGGTGTGAGCATGGAGCTTTCCACATGCACATGGGCATCGATGAAGCCGGGAAGGATGTAGCCTTCCACAGCGCCACTTACTTCCCGGATCCCGCTGATGCGGCCATTGGTGATCGTTACTTCAGCTGGGATGATGCGCCGTGCAACTATGTCCACCCATCGACTGCGGATCCGCTTTTCTGACATTCGGAGCGGAAGGTAAGAGGCGTGCGTGAGTACGAGCCCTTCGAAGGACAGCCCCCTAACTTTCGTTCTATTGCGTGTGCCCGTTCCGTTGCTTGTCTTTGCAGTGGGCCTTGGCAAGGGGCCTGAACTGGACCCCGGGTAAATGAGCACTACCCGGTGGATCTTGAGCTTTCGAACGATCCCTTTCGGAAGTTCACCCAAGGCACCTCGAGCAGGGTGCCTTGGTGTTTTTCCACCGTACGTCGTAGGGAATGGATCGGATGGAAGCATCATCTGAGCATCATGATGGGCTCATATCGAATACCTCACTTTGTAGCGTTTCCATGGGAATGAACCTATCCAAGGACAGGGACCCTTTGGTCCTGGTCGCGCTCCTGGCAGCGGTCCTTGGCCTTCTTGTGCTGGCCTACTTTTGAACGACGCCGATCACCGTACGATCGTCATGGTCGGGTGGGCATCGTACTATTTCCTTGTGTGACCAAAGCGTGAAGGATATGCCTACAGGAAGGTTCGAGATCAGTGTCGACAAAGCGGGTGAGTACCGCTTCAACCTGTTGGCCAGCAATGGCAAGGTGATATTGAGCAGCGAGGGATATACGCGCAAGGGGTCGTGTCTCAATGGGGTCGACAGCGTTCGCCGCCATAGCCTTGAGGAACGTTTTTACGAGCGGACCATCTCTGCCAATGGCAGGTACCACTTCAACCTGAAAGCGGCCAACGGCGAGATCATTGGCACCAGTCAGATGTACGCGGACACCCAAGGTATGGAGAACGGGATCAACTCGGTGCGCATGCAGGCTCAGGAAGCAGTATTGTTCGAGCGGTGAGCAGCGGCACGTGACTTGTTGGCGACCGAGTTCACCAACCCCGCCGCGTCATGCCTGGACCCCGGATCCTCCCATTGCTATTTGCCATGCTCTTCACGTTGTCCTCGTGCACCACCGTCCGCCAGGGGACGATCGGTGTGAAGCAGCGCTTCGGGAAACTCAGTGAACGAACCATCACCTCGGGGTTGGTGATGGTGAACCCCTTCACGACGCGGGTGATCAAAGTGCCGGTGCGCACTGTGAACCGCGAGATCGAAATGGAACTCCCGAGCAAGGAAGGTCTCAATGTGCTGAGCGAGATCAGCATATTGTACCGCATCAAACCGGACATGGTACCGCACATCATTGAGAACGTGGGTACGGACTACGAGCAGAGCATCATCGTAAGTGTATTCCGGTCAGCGGCTGCGGACATATGCTCGCGGCACTTCGCCAAGGATATGCATAGCGCCCAGCGTGCTGCTATCGAGAAGCAGATCAGCGACCACATGAACTTTCTGTTGGAACCCCGTGGTTTCGTGATCGAAGCGGTACTGATGAAGAGCATCCGTCTTCCCCAAGGACTGGCCTCCGCCATCGAGGACAAGTTGGAGGCCGAGCAGCGCGCGCAGCAAATGGAATTCGAGTTGCAACGCGAACGGTTGGAGGCGGAACGCAGGGTGATCGAAGCTGAAGGGGTGCGTGATGCGCAGAAAGTGCTGAGCGAGGGGCTCAATGAGAACATCCTTCGCTTCCGTAGCATCGAAGCCTTTGAGCAACTGGCCCGCTCACCCAATGCCAAGGTGATCGTGACGGATGGCAGTACGCCGTTCCTGATCCAGGGGAAAGAATAGGGGAGGCCCCCCCTAACTAATCTTCTATTGCAGTCCGCACAGGGCAGGGGTTCCTTTACGGCACCAATCCCTGTATGCCATGAAGCACTGCATCATTACCCCTGCGTTCATCCTGCTCATAATGGGCCCTTCGGTGGTCCACGGTCAGGCCGGTACACTGGATCCCACCTTCGGCACGAACGGCACTGTTGTGCTTAACGCCACGGAAGGCACGGCTCCATACACCTACTTCATGGACCTCGTGCCCTATGCACAAGGGCAACTGCTCGCGGTGGGGCGCAGCGGACCGGGCACGGATCCTTTCCTGGGCAACACCCACCAGTACCTGGCGGCCCGCTTCGATGCCGATGGTGCACTGGATCCCACCTTTGGCGATGACGGTGTGCTGCTGCAGGTACAGGGTGGCGGTGGCTCCAAGAACTATGTGCTCAATGCCGCTATCCTGGAGGATGAGCGCATCGTGACCTACGGATACTGCTCTGGTCCGTTGGTGGGGGGCATCACGGGTACCCCGTGCGTTTGGCGGCTTCTGTCCAATGGTGACCCTGACAGTACCCACGGCTTCAATGGCATCACAGCACCCTACAATGTCCAGGGAGGCATCATACACGTGCCCCGCAGTATGTCCTTATCGTTGGAAGGGAACCCCTTGGTGCTTGCCTTGGGCCTTCAGCCCAGAGTGGACGAGTTGGATGAGGACGGGATCCAGACATTCGATTACAATACCGACTTCAACTTCGCACCCCCTGCCGACCTGTACGGTTCACGGTTGCAAACGGATGGTAAACTGCTGGTATACGGTACCCGGCTGACCGATGGCGGACCGAACCGTGCCGTGGTGGTACGACTGCTGGAAAGTGGGGCTCGCGACCTGGGCTTCGGGTCTGTTGCCAACGGAGTGGTGTCATGGGAGGCTACCGACAGGGATGATATCGCCTTGGATGCGGCGCTGGATGAGAACGGGAACATCTTCCTGCTCAATTGTGGTCCCTCCATCCTGAAGCTGTTGCCTAACGGTCTGCCCGACCCCACCTTCGGGGTTGATGGCGTGCTGGAACTGACACTGCCCTCGGGTTTCTGGCCTTATGGAGATGAGGATTATTTCGAGTACATCATGTCCACGATCGTCAACGGCTACGAACCCCATGACCGCCACGGCGCGATCGCTGTGGATGAACTGGGCCGCATCGTTATCGCGGTCTTCAACGGTCTCGGGGGTGGTGCGCCTAACGCGCATCACGTGCTGCGCGTACTTCCGGATGGAAGCTTGGATCCCACCTTCGGTACGAACGGCATTGCGGACCTGCCGCTTACCAGCGTGTTCACGCACATCCAACGCCTGATCACCACACCGCAACGTATCCTGTTGGCCGGGTCGGTGAAGGAGCCCGGGATCGGTGCACGTACGAATGCGCTGCTACTGGCGGTGCGTGCCACCTCATCCACCGAGGTGGGGGAGATCGGCGATGGGCCGGGGCGGCTACAAAGCTCACCCAACCCGGTGCATGCCGGGGATGTGCTCACCATATGGCGCGCGGCACCTGGCACCGTGGTGGACTTGTTCGATGCCAGCGGTCGCCAAGTGGCAGGGCCCTTGCGCTTGGAGAACTCCGAAGGTGCCATGGCCCTGCTCCCGGTGCCAACACATCTGGCCGGGGGAACCTACCTGCTACGCGGTACGCCCCAGGGCGGTGGGGTACCATCGACGATGCGCCTTGTGGTGGTGGACCGCTGAACGATGATGATGCCAGGGCCACCTTAGTGCCCGAACATCTCCTTCACCCGCTCGAAGAAACCCTTGTCCTTGTCCGTGGGTTTGGGTTGGAAGCCCGGGCTGTTCCGCAGCTTTTCCATGGCGGCACGTTCCTCCTTGTTCAAGTTGGTAGGGGTCCACACGGCAACGTGTACGAACAGATCCCCGTTGCCGCGACCATGCACGTCGGGCAGGCCCTTGCCGCGTAGGCGCAATACATGATTGGACTGCGTGCCGGGCTCGATCTTCACTTTGGCCTTGCCCCCCACGATGGGCACTTCTATCTGTGCACCGATGGCTGCATCGACCACGCTGATGAAGACCTCGTGGTGCAGATTCACACCATCGCGGCGTAGCTCCTGGTGCATTTCCTCCTCGATCACCACCAACAGGTCACCGGGAACACCACCAGCGGGTGCTTCATTGCCCATACCGCTGATGTTGAGCTGCATGCCTTCTTCGACGCCTGCGGGGATCTTGATGGGAACCACCACCTCTTCCCGGACCAGCCCATGCTCATCGCTGCCGGGCGCACGCTTGCTCACGGTCTGACCGATGCCGCCGCACGCAGGGCAGGTGGTCACGGTCTGCATCTGACCCAGGAAGGTACTTTGCACACGCCGCACCTGGCCATTCCCACCACAGGTGCCACAGGTGCCGTATTCGCTACCCTTGGCGCGGACCAGCTTGGTCCCTTTGATCTTTTTCTCGGCGCCATGGGCGATCTCCTCCAAGGTGAGCTTCAGGCGCACCCTGAGGTTGCTGCCCTTGATCACACGCCCGCCACGTCTTCCTCCGCTGAAACCACCGAAGGCACCACCGCCGAATGCATCACCGAAGATGTCGCCGAACTGGGAGAAGATGTCCTCCATGTTCATGCCGCCACCCTGGGGTCCGCCGCCCACACCCTGCCCGGCATGGCCGAAGCGATCGTACCTGGCCTTTTTGTCCGGGTCGCTCAGTATCTCGTAGGCTGATGCGGCTTCCTTGAAACGCTCCTCTGCGGAACCATCACCGGGGTTCTTGTCCGGATGGAACTTGATGGCCAGTTTGCGATAGGCCTTCTTGATCTCGTCGGCACTGGCGTTGCGGCCTACGCCGAGTACTTCGTATGGGTCTTTTTTGCTCATCGGACAGGTCGAACCCTTCGGTCGACACTTCGGGTGGGTGACTGCGGTGATCCGTTCGTAGATCGGGTCCGTTACAGGGGCAGGAATTTATTCCCCCACCACCACCTTGGCGTAGCGGATCACTTTGTCGTGCAGGGTATATCCGTTCTCCACCACATCGATCACCTTGCCCTTCAGGGAGTCCTTGGTGGCAGGCGCCTTTGTGATCGCCTCGTGCCGGTCGGTATCGAAGGGCTGACCGAGCACATCGCTCATGGGCTTCAGGCCCTGACCACCCATGATGTGCAACAACTTCTTTTGAATGAGACGGATGCCTTCCTTCACGGCTTTGATATCGTCCACCTTTTCATTGTTCGCCACGGCACGTTCCAGGTCATCAAGTGCGGGCAATACGGCCAGCAGGGTATTCTCCCCGGCCATCTGGATCAATTCCAGCCGCTCCTTCGCCGTGCGCTTTCTGAAATTGTCGAACTCCGCATAGAGGCGTACGTGCTTGTCGTGCAGGGCTTGGTGTTCGGTACGTATGACATCAAGTTCGGCCTCCAGGTTGGTCGCTGACTGGCTGGCAGCATCCTGTTCTGCAACGTTCGCATTGTCAGCCATGTCGTTCACCGTTTCGTTCACCTCATTGGCCGAAGGCTCGGCAGTCTCCTGCTTCAGCTGGTCGCTATCCATGGTCGTTCCGGCTTTGGGTCCGCGGCGGAAGGGGTTTCTAAGGTCCATTGGTGTCTTCCGCTGAATATGCCGGCGCCCCCCGTGATCAACTTCGGTGCCAGTGGAGAAGGTGCGGACAGGTTGGCAGGGTCCTCAGACAACAAGCCCCCACGTTAGTGGAGGCTTGTTGTCTGAGGTGGCGTACCGTTGATCTGTGGACCTCAGAGACTTTTTACATACTTGTCCAGCTCCTGATGGAGTGCCATGCCGCGCAGGTTCTTGGCGATGATGATCCCATTAGGGTCGATCAGGAAGCTCATCGGGATGGAGTTGACACCGTAGAGGCGTCCAGCTTCCGAACTCCAATGCTTCAAGTCGCTCACATGCCACTTCCATTTCAGGCCGTCCTGTGCGATGGCCTTCTTCCAGGAATCGCGGCTGCGATCCAAACTCACGCCATAGACCTCGAAGCCTTTCGCATCCTTGAACTTGGCCTTGCTGTACTTGTCATAAGCGGCCACTACATTGGGATTCTCCTTGCGACAGGGACCGCACCAGCTGGCCCAGAAATCGATGAGCACATACTTTCCTTTCAACTCGGAAAGCTTCAAAACCTTGGTGCTGTCGGGGTTCATGAATGCGAGTTCCGGGGCCTTGTCACCGATGGCGGTGCCCACCTTCGGGTTGTTGGGGTCCGCCGGTTCGGCTTTTTCCAGTCGTTCCGTGAAACCGTAGATGGCCAGCAGGGCGACCGCTGCTATGGTGATGATGCGCATCTTGGACATGATCGTGCGTATTGACATGCTGCGAAGTTAGGTCGGTTACAGTGCGGGGCGCATTGCCAACAACGTGCCGCGATGGGGATCCCGGAAGCGAACATGTGCACATGTGGTCATGTGACCATGTGCTCATGTTCGTTCACGCGACGCGTTCGATCCGTGCCCCGATCGCGTTCAGGCGGGAATCGATGTGCTGGTAGCCGCGCTGGATCTGTTCTATGTTCTCGATGGTGCTGGTGCCCTCGGCGCTCAAAGCCGCGATCAGCAGTGCAACACCCGCGCGGATATCGGGGCTTGTCATGCGGATCGCCCTCAGGGGCTGGGCGAAGTCCTGACCGTTCACCACCACGCGGTGGGGATCGCAAAGGATCACTTGAGCGCCCATGTCGATGAGCTTGTCCACGAAGAACAGGCGGCTCTCGAACATCTTCTGGTGAATGAGCACGCTGCCCTTGGCCTGTGTGGCCACCACCAACATGATGCTCAGCAGGTCAGGTGTGAATCCCGGCCAGGGGTGGTCGCTGATGGTCATGATGCTGCCATCGATGAAGGTCTTCACCTTGTAGCTGTCGTGCTCGGGCACCAGGATATCGTCGCCCTGCCGTACCACCGTGATGCCCAGCTTGCGGAATACATCGGGGATGCAGCCCAGGTGGTCGTAGCCGGTGTCCTTGATCAGGATCTCGCTTCGCGTCATGGCGGCCAGACCGATGAAACTGCCGATCTCGATCATGTCGGGTAGCATGCGGTGCTCTGTTCCGCCGAGCGCATCCACGCCATCGATGACGAGCATGTTGCTGCCGATGCCGGTGATCTTGGCCCCCATGCGGTTCAGCATGTTGCAGAGCTGCTGCAGGTAGGGTTCGCACGCGGCGTTGTAGATGGTGGTGCGTCCTTCGGCCAGGGCAGCGGCCATCACGATGTTGGCCGTACCGGTCACCGAGGGCTCGTCCAGCAGCATGTGGGCGCCCTTCAATCGCTCGGACTCCACTTTGTAGAAACCCTCACGCGCGTCGTAGTGGAAGTCGGCGCCAAGGTTCTGGAAACCGATGAAGTGGGTGTCCAACCTGCGCCGCCCGATCTTGTCGCCGCCCGGTGTTGGGATGTAGCCCCGGCCGAAACGTGCGAGGAGCGGACCCACGATCATCACACTGCCACGCAGACCACCGCCCATCTGCCGGAACTCGGGCTTCATGAAGAACTCGATGTCGATGTCCTTTGCCGTGAAGGTGTAGTCGCTGTCGTTGAGCTTCTCCACCACCACGCCCATGTGACGCAGCAGGTCGATCAGCTTGTTCACGTCCACGATGTCCGGCACATTGCGGATCGTCACCGTCTCGGAGGTGAGCAGCACGGCGCAGAGGATCTGCAGCGCTTCGTTCTTGGCGCCCTGCGGCGTGAGGGTACCTTTCAGGCGGTGGCCACCTTCAATGCGAAAACTGGACATGCGGCTTCACGGTCCGGGGGTCGATGCGGACGTGCCAAAGCAACAACGGTGAAGGGGTCCAGCGCGGTGCGTAGCGCATGGACTTTGCACGTCAGGGTGTGGACGAGGAGTTGTTCGTTGTCAGGTGTCGGTCCTCATTCCCAGCCCACCGCGGACGGACAACAGACAACTGACAAGCGAACTCAATACCGCTTCTTCCGCTTGCGGTTGCGCTTCTTTCCACCACCGCCACCACTGCCTCCACCGCCTGGTCGTCTACGGTTGTCCACCTCGTTGCGTGGGCCATTCTGTTGGGTCCGCAGGAGATCGGCCGTGTGTGCGAGTTGGACGTCCTCCTTCAATTTCACCTTCCCCTTGCTCAGTTCAGCGAGGTCCTTCATGATCACCGTGTCGGGCACGGTGTCGCGGTTCCATGCCAGGAACTGCTTCTTCATGTGGTTTGCGATCAGTTCTGCGTAGGCATCGCGTTTCTCGCCTGCTTCCAGTTCGGCGCATTGTTCGATCATGCGCTCCACCAATTTGCCGTAGTGCCCGAAGCGGATGTTGGTCTGCGGGTAGGCCACACGTTGTGGCTTGCTCTCCAACTCTTCCGCAGTGGGCATGGGGAAGGGGGCATCCACATCGAGCTTCATGTCGCTCATGATCCAAAGGTGGTCCCACAGGGTGCGCTCGAAATTGTCGCTGTTGCGCAGTTGCGGGTTGAGCCTGGCGATCACCTGGATGATGGCCCTGGCGGCCTGCGTGCGCTTCTCGCGTTCCTCCATTTCCATGCATTGGTCCACCATGCGCTGCACGTGTCGCCCGTACTCCGGGATCGGTAGTTGCGGGCGGTCCGTGTTGTAATCCAGTCCGGGAAGGCTCATGCGTGGTCGATGTTCGGTCGTGGTTGGAGCGGCACCGAATGAATGGCGCCAGGGTCACAGCGTAGGTGACGGTCTGCTCGGGAGTGGGTCAAATGTAGGGAAGCCCGGCCATGAATGTGTCAGGGGTAAAGATGAGGCAGTGCAAGTTGCTCCCCGGTGATAACCGTAGTGCGGGCTGGCATGGATGACATAGGCAGTGTATCCTGGAGCACCACCACCTCATATCCGGCTGCGATCAAGGCAGCTACCGCTACGGCATCGGGTACACCTTCCTTGGTATTGAAGCCCGATCGGAATATGAACTGGATGCTATGCGGGGCGGGCATATTGAAGACCACCTGCCTTCCGGGATCATCGAGCAGCGCGACAAGCCGTTCCTGGGCCTCCAGCATGGCCAATTGCTGCCTTCGCGGTGTCTGTTCCACCAGGAGGGGCTCGGCCACTGTATGTCGGTGGTGCGTACGTTCGATGGCCAACATGGAAAAGGCCAGTACTGCGGCCACAAGTCCATACAACCAGGGCCGGGCGCGGCTACTTATGGCAAAGAGAAGCAGGTGTGCGAGATGGGCCAATGCGATCAGGTAGATGGGCAGCAGTGGCATGGTGTAGCTGGGCATCTTGGTCGGGGCCCAGCCAAAGACCAAGTGGATCCCCAGGACCAGTGAGGCGATGAATATGCGATGTTCCGGAGGTGACTTCAGGAATAGCAGGACAAGGGCCGCTATGATGAGGAAGGACGACCAAGGAGGTACGAATTCATGGATGATATTCAGATGGTAGCTCCATGGGCCGCGATGTGCTTCCACCGTTGTGCTGAACTGCGGGGCTACCAAGGACCACTGCATATCCGCTGCATCGGGAAAGCGATGGCTACAGTAGGTGATCCATGCTGCGGCAGCAACAACGGGTAATGCCAGTGCGAACAGCAAAGGACGGATCGGCGGGCGTGAACCCCATTGTGAAAGCAGCACCAAGGCCCAGGGCAGGAATACGATGGCACCGATGTACCACTTGGTAAGGACCGCTGCTGCGCTGAACAGCCCGGTGAGCAACGCCCATCGGTATGACATCGATCGCTGATACTCCAGCCAGGCCCACCAGCTGCAAGCCACGAGACTGACGAGGACCGCATCGTTGTGGTCCGTATTCACTGCGCCCGATACGATCTCCTGATAATAGAAGGCACATGCCGTTAGGGTGGCGGAGAGGAAGGCGATGGATCGTTGGCCCGTCAGTAGTATGGCCATGCGGTAGGTTACCGGCACCAAAACCGTTGTCCAGAGGGCGCTGGGTAGCCGTACGGCCCAAGGTTCAGCGCCAAAGAGCCCGATGCTGGCGGCCATCTGCCACAGGAAGAAGGGCGGTTTGTGCAGCCAGACGGTGGTCTCCGTCCAGTAGCCGTTCAGCGGCAACGTTCCCATGGTGTAAAGCAAGGGGTGAAAAGGAGCCTGCACCATATTGCGCGCCACGGCCGCGTGATAGACTTCGTCCCAGAAACTCAGGTAGGGGTCCAGCAGGATCGAGAAGACTCGCAGTACCAAGGCCCCCATGGTGAGCAGGCCCAACGACCATGCATGACGCTCTCGCAAATGGGCCACAATGGCCCCGAGGATCAAGGCAAGGCCCAACGCCAGGTGGAGCAACTGTGCACCTGTGAATTGCGATAGGTCCATGACCAAGGCCAATGATCACCCCTCCACCACCGTCAGCTTTGCGAATCGCAGGAGCAACTGCTTTTGCCCGGCGCTGGGGAAGAACACGGTGGCCTTCAGATCTGGCACGCGCCCTTCGATCTTCAGCACCTTGCCCTTGCCGAAACGCTCGTGCTCCACGGTCATGCCCTCGGCGAGTTCGGGCATGTCCATGCCCAAGGAGGAAGTGGCCTCCATGGGTTTGCCATCGGCGGCGATGCGCTTCAAGTTGCCAGGCTTGGGCGATGGGGCAGGAGCGGAGCGCTGCGGTGATGCTGGTCGCTGCTGTATGGGTGCGCGTTTTTCACGGCCGTAGACCGGTTTGCTGCTGCCGAATTCGTCGGTCGGTGCGTCACGGCCCACTGTCTTCCGTGCCCAGGGGGGTGTTCTCCGGTCGCCTCCAAAACCACCGAAAGAAGCCCTTTCGGTCTGCTTGGGCATCTCCAGGTACTTCTCGTCGATCTCGTCGATGAAGCGGCTGGGTTCGCTGGCGGTAAGGTTGCCCCACTTGTAGCGGCTGATGGCATAGCTCAGTGTGCATCGCTGCTCAGCGCGCGTGATGGCCACATAGAACAGCCGGCGTTCCTCCTCCAGGTCGGCGCGACTTTGCACGGCCATCAGGTTGGGGAACAGGTCCTCTTCAAGCCCCACCACATGCACGTGCGGGAACTCCAAGCCTTTACTGGCATGGATGGTCATCAAGGTCACCCGATCCATGTCGTTGGGATCCTCGTTGTCGGCATCGGTCAGCAGCGCCACATCGATCAGGAAATCGCTCAGCGTCACGGGCACGTCGCTGTTCTCCGCATCGCGATCGCTGAACTCCTTCATGCCGGCCAGCAATTCCTGGATGTTCTCGTAACGGCTCACGCCCTCGGGTGTCTTGTCCGTGAAGAGGTCCTTCAGGATGCCACTGCGCCGCGCGATCTCCTCGCCCAGCACCGCAGCGCTGTGGGTGGGCATCTGGGTTTGGAAGCCCTGGATCATCAACACGAAATCGGCGATCGCCTTACGCGTGCCGCCATGGAAGCCAAGCTCGCCAAGATGCTCCAGCACCATGTCCCAGATGGGCATCTGCTTCTCTGCAGCGGCCACCATCAGTTTGTCCACGGTGGTCTGCCCGATGCCGCGCGTGGGGTAGTTGATCACGCGCTTCAGGGCCTCCTCGTCGCGCGGGTTGCACACCAGCCGGAAGTAGCTGATCAGGTCCTTGATCTCCTTGCGCTGATAGAAGCTCAATCCCCCGAAGATGCGGTAGGGGATGTTCATCTTGCGCAGCGCCTCCTCCATGCTGCGGCTTTGCGCATTGGTCCGGTACAGGATGGCGAAACCCTTGTTCGGCACCTGTTCGCGCATCTGGGTCTCGAAAATGCTGTGGGCTACGAAGGCGCCCTCCTCGTTGTCGCTCAGTGCGCGGTGTACCCGGATCTTTTCACCCTCGATGTTGTCGGTCCAGATGGTCTTCTTGATCTGCTCCTTGTTCTTCTCGATCAGGCTGTTCGCGGCGCCCACGATGGTCTTGGTGCTGCGGTAGTTCTGTTCCAGCTTGAAGACCTTGTGGTCCGGGTAGTCGCTGCGGAAATTGAGGATGTTCTGGATATTGGCCCCCCGGAAGGAGTAGATGCTCTGGCTGTCGTCGCCCACCACCGTGAGGTTCTCGTGGCGCGCGGCCAGCGTCTTAACGATGTTGTACTGCACCAGGTTGGTGTCCTGGTACTCGTCCACAAGCAGGTACTGGAAGCGATTCTGGTACTTCAGCATCACATCCGGATGGTCGCGGAAGAGGATGTTGGTGATGAAGAGCAGGTCGTCGAAGTCCATGGCCCCGGCGCGGAAGCACTTCATGGCGTAAGCCTGGTAGATCTCGCCCATCCGCTCGCGACCCACGGCGGCATCACCGGCCATCAGTTCGGCGTTGGCCAGGTATTCCATCGGACCGATCAGGTTGTTCTTGGCGATACTGATGCGGCCATGCACCTGGTTGGGCTTGTATAGCTTGTCGTCCAGCTGCCACTCCTTCACGATGCCCTTGATCACGCTGCGGCTGTCGTCCGTGTCGTAAATAGTGAAGTCCTTGGGGTAACCCACCTTGTCGGCCTCGGCGCGGAGGATGCGGGCGAACACGCTGTGGAAGGTGCCCATCCAAAGGCTGCGCGCCTCGGTGCTGCCTTCCGCCCCCAGGATCTTGCCGATCCTTTCCTTCATCTCCTTGGCCGCCTTGTTGGTGAAGGTGAGCGCCAGGATGCGGAATGGATCCACTCCTTTCGCGGCCATCAAGTGGGCGATGCGCACGGTAAGCACGCGCGTTTTTCCGCTACCGGCACCCGCGATGACCATGGTGGGGCCGTCGGTGTTCTCAGCGGCCGCTCGCTGGGCGGGATTGAGGCCTTCCAAATACTTCATGGGAAGTGCCAAAGGTAGCGGCGACCGTTGGCCCGGCCTTGGCAGGATATCAACACGGCAGTCCCATCGTTGCACGCTGTACATCGACATCACCGCACACCGTACGTTTGGGCCATGCACGTTTCCGTGGAACTCTGTGCCACCTCGCTGGAGGATGTCCACCTGGCCCGCGAGCTCGGCCTCGATTCCGTGGAACTGTGCAGCTGGCTGGCATGCGGCGGTGTCACTCCCGGCATGGGCTTCATCCGCATAGCCATGGACGAAGCGGGCATGCCGCTGCGGGTGCTGGTGCGGCCCCACGGCGGTGGCTTCCATTACAGTGCGGCCGACGTCCAGGTGATGCGTGCCGATGTGGCCACCCTGCCCGCCATGGCGCACCCCGTGGTTGGTATGCTGGATGCCCAGGGCATGCCGGACCTGTCCGCATTCCGTGTGGTGATCGGTGCGA
>JBGTIB010000253.1:0-5044 GCA_041745875.1 Flavobacteriales bacterium
ATCATCTCGGCTTCCACGGCGACCTGGCCGTTCACATAACCATGCCCTTGCATGTGTACCAGGCCTCGGCGAATGGGGGTGATCAACGTCAGGTGGAAGACCAGCGTATCGCCCGGCACCACTTTGCGGCGGTAGCGTATGCCATCGGTCTTCAGGAAATAGGTGGTGTAGTTCTCTGGATCGGGCACCTGGCTCAGCGCGAAGATGCCGCCCACCTGCGCCATGGCCTCAACCTGTAGGACGCCTGGCATCACCGGGTTGCCGGGGAAGTGGCCGGTGAAATGCGGCTCGTTCAGCGTCACGTTCTTCACACCGATGATGCTGGTCTTGTCCATCTCCATCACCTTGTCCACCAAGAGGAAGGGGTAGCGGTGCGGGAGCATCTTGTGGATGGCCACACTGTCGAACAGCGGCTCCTTGCCGAGGTCGAGGTGCGACACGGGGTTCTTCTCCTCCTCGCGGATCTTTTCCTTGATCCGCTTGGCGAAACTGGTATTGCCGAAGTGGCCCGGACGTGCTGCCAGGATGTGACCCTTGATCGGACGGCCCACCAAGGCAAGGTCGCCGATGATGTCCATCAGCTTGTGGCGCGCGGGCTCGTTCAAGAATTTCAGGTCCGTGGTGTTCAACACGCCATTGCGACGGATCTCCACCTCCTGATAGGGTTTGTTCAAGGCCTTGGCCACGGCACGTAGATCTTCCTGGGTGGTGCCCTCACGGTCCTCGAGCACGATGGCGTTATCGAGGTCGCCACCCTTGATCAGTCCCGCCTTGGCCAGCTGTTCCAACTCGCGCAGGAAGACAAAGGTGCGGCACGGTGCGATCTCGGTCTTGAACTCGTCGGCGCGGTACATGCTGGCATGCTGGGTGCCCAGCACGGGGCTGTTGTAGTCCACCATCACCGTGAGGCGGAATTCGCCGCCAGGGGCCGGCACGCCCAGCATCTCGGTGCCGCGCTCCTGGGTCTCGAACCAGATGGGTTCCCGCAACACGAACCAGTTGCGGGCTGCACCCTGTGGCTCCAATCCCACGGCTTCGATGGCCTCCACGAAGGGCAGGGCGCTGCCGTCCATGATGGGTACTTCGGGACCGCTCAGTTTCAATAGGCAGTTGTCCACGCCCAGGGCGTAGAGGGCGCTGAGCACATGCTCGGTCGTGTTCACCATCGCATCACCTTTGCCGAGGGTGGTGCCGCGTGCGGTGCTCACCACCAGATCGGCGTCCGCTGCGATGATAGGCTGACCTTCGAGGTCGGTACGTTGGAATTTGTAGCCGTGGCCCACGGGGGCAGGGCAGAGGGTCAACTCCACCTTCACGCCGGAATGCAGCCCCACGCCCGTCAGGGTCGCTTCGGCCTTAAGGGTATGCTGTTGGTCGCTCATTTGCCGCGCCATCGGAGGTGATGACCATCCCCCGGTGACTTGCCGGGCGAAGGTAGGATGCAGGCGCGACCCCCTGTTCAGGACCTGTCCCGTTCCGCTTTCAGCGCCGCAAGTTCCTTCTCCAGTGCTTCGATCCGCTGTTTCAATTCGGGCAATTTGCGGAACACCACGGAGCTGCGGTCATACAAGCCTTTTTGGAAGGCCGGCGAACCCTGGACGGTGGATCCGTCGGCGATGTTGCTGCCGATACCGCTCTGGGCCGCCACCCGCACGTTGTTGCCGATGGTGAGGTGCCCGGCAACGCCTACCTGCCCGCCGATCTGGTTGTGGTCGCCCACCTTGGTGCTTCCGGCAATGCCTGTCTGTGCCACGATCACGTTGTGCCTGCCGATCTCCGCATTGTGCCCCACCTGGATCAGGTTATCGAGCTTGGTGCCTTGCCGTATGATGGTGTGTCCGATGGTGGCGCGGTCCACCGTGCTGTTGGCGCCGATCTCCACATCATCCTCCAGGATCACATTGCCCACCTGGGGCATCTTTTCATAGGAGCCTTCCGCGTTGGGCACGAAGCCGAATCCGTCGGCACCGATCACTGCGCCGCTGTGGATCACGCAGCGCTGGCCGATCACGCTTTGGTGGTAGATCTTGACCCCTGCATGGATGCGCGTGCCGGCCCCGATCCGCGCCCGTTCACCGATGAAGCTGTTGGGGAAGACCTTTACGCCATCGCCCAGCACCACTTCATCGCTGATGTAGCAGAACGCGCCGATGTATACGCCTTTGCCAAGGATGGCCTTCGGGCTTACGTAGCTGGGTTGTTCAATGCCCTTCTTCTCATATTGCAGCTGGTAGTTGCGTTCCAGCAGTTGGGTGAAGGCCATGCGCGCATCCGCCACCCGGATCAGCGTGAGGCTTTTGGGGATGGGTCGCGTGGCTTCGAAGCCCTTGTCCACGATGGCGATGGTGGCCTTGGTGGTATAGAGGAACTCGGTGTAGCGCGGGTTGGCCAGGAAGGTGAGGGTGCCGGTGCGGGCCTCCTCGATCTTGGCCAGGTCGTTCACCATCACCTGCGGATCGCCATCCACCTCCCCATGCAGGAGATCGGCGATCTGTGCGGCGGTGAATTGCATGGGATCCTTCTCAGGAAGTTTCGTGCCGCGATCAAAACGCGATGGGCACGGCCACCATCACATCGTCCCACTCCAGCACCATTTCCAAGGGCTGCTCATTGAAACGGATGGTGAATTGCTCCACCGGGCCTGCAGGACGTTGCACGGGTACCACTGCGGTGGCCACATCATGTTCAGCTTCCCGGCTTGCCACACCCCCCCAGGTCACGCCCCAACCGTAGCGCTTGTTGTTGAGGATCACCTTCCATTCCTGTTCGTTCGGAATGGTCCATAGTGTGTAGGTGCCTGCCTCCACCGGCTGCCCAGCGAAAGTGATGTCCCGGTCGGTGGTGAAGAGGGTGGCCTCGTTGGCACCGGTACGCCACACTTCGCCGTAGGGTACCAGGCTGCCGAAGATCCTGCGGCCCTTCTTGTACGGCCTGCTGTAGCTCACCTCCATTTCGGCTTCGCCCTGGATCAGCGTCACCGTTTCGGCGGGGCTGTGTTTCTTGGTCTGCTTCGTCATCACACGCACGGCGATGAAACCCAGGATCAGAATGGACGCGATCACGATCAGAAGTATGCGGAGCGGCTTGGACATGTGTGACGAATATGTGGGGATCGTTCAGGACCGCAATGTAATTCACCCTTTCGTGCGCACCAGCATCCTGTTCGGCTATGTTGCGTACATCACGACGGGGATCCCGGGCCATCGTGTCGCCTTCCAAAGTTCGTACCCGATGGAGCGGGTATCTGGACGGGGGGGTAGAATTGTATCTACGCCAGCACCATTCCCAATGGGCAGCGGATCCACGGGGGGCGCATCGACCAGGTGCGGGAGATGTCACATACGCTTCAGCCATTCGCTGCGTTCATGTGCCCATGGTCCCCTTCACCAGGCCGTTCCATCGGATCGTGTTCGTGTGCAGCATGCTGCTCATCGTTGCACCCACCCGGGCTCAGGAGAAGGCCCTGCGTCCACACATGGAACTCGGTGGCGGGATCAACATCCTCACATCGCCCGGCACTGGATTGCGCAGCGGCATGGGTGGCTCAGGACACCTCGCTGCCGGCCTTAGCATCGAAGCCGACCTGCTTTCTTTCCACCCACGTTTGGTGATCAGCACTGCCGGATTTCGCAGCCACATGGCGCCCGGCACACACTTCGTCAGCCAGCGAAGCGCCCTGGACCTTGAACTCGCCGTGGGACGCGAGCTGCCCAATGGACCCACGGTCGTGGCGGGCATCTTTGCGGGCACCGTGCTGGAAGCCCACACCATGGTGGAGACGCGCTATGCCAATGTGGTGCGGGGACAAACGGTGCCCACCATGCTCAGCGACCATCATGTCCATCCACGTCGTGCGGGTATCGTACTGGGCGCCTTGCTTCCCCTGGGCCGCGCACACCGCTGGGCCTGGTGCGTCCGCCTGCGCCAACACCTGATCCCGCTGGTGCAGGAGGATCAGTTCCAAGTTCTTGCCAATGGCGATGCCTACCGCGTGCTCTCCGGTAACACACGCCCCACCGAACTCACGCTCGGGCTGGGATTTTGGTTCCGATAGCATGTGGTCCATCTTCTGAGTGTTTGCAACGGATCGTTGGTCTACCATTGTCCTCCTTTTTTCAGGGGAGACACGGAAATTGTCCACGCACAACAAAAGTCGCACATCACCACATGTTCTTAGCTTTAGGCGGCCCGCACCGGTGAACGTGTCGCCGGTGTTGAAGGCTGAGACGCCATGCACGAAATCAAGCCACTTTCTAGAGCAGCCATCCCCCTGGCCCTGGAACGCGCCATGCGCTACCGCCTCCTCAACGACCCATGGCAGGCCGAGAGCATCTGCCGTGATGTTTTGCGCACCGAACCCGATCACCAGGAGGCGCTCCGCATGCAGGTGATGTGCATGACCGACCAGTTCGGCCACCCGGGCGAGTTGGGTCTCAACGAGGTTCTGGCCGTGGTGGCGCGCCTTGCCGATCCCTATCTGCGCGACTACTGTTCCGGCATCGTACACGAACGGCAGGCCGGGGCGGTGGTGGGCCGGGGCTATCCCCAAAGCCGCGATATCGCGCACGACCTGCTGATGAAGGCGATGGCATTCTACGAAAAGGCCGAACCGAACAAACCCGAGAACAACGAGGATCCCATCCTGCGCTGGAACGCCTGTGTGCGGGCCATCCGGCGGCATAGGCTGCAAGCGGCTCCGCAGGACCAGGAGTATCCAGAGATGCTGGAGTAGGGTTGTCGGTTGTCAGTTGTCCGGCGCGCGGGGCTACCACTCTACGCGGTTGTCAGTTGTTGGTTGTCTGTTGTCCGGCTAACGGGCTGCCGATCTACGCGGTTGTCAGTTGTCTGGCGCTTTGGCTGCACGGTCCAATGGGGTTTCAGTTGGCAGTTGTTCGCGCACAGGAATGCGCACTACCAACCCAGCCGGACAACAGACAACCAACAACTGACAACTATTTCCTCCCCAAGATCTTCCTTCCCAACCACCTGATCGGATCATAGTACCGATCCGCCACCCGCTCCTTCAACGGGATGATCGCGTTGT
>JBGTIB010000254.1:0-15723 GCA_041745875.1 Flavobacteriales bacterium
CGCACCACCGCCTGATAATGGGTACCCGCAATGGCTTCCTGAACAAGACCGGTGCCGACCAGCTCAACCGCCTGGCGTCGCTCTGGTTCCGACATTCCCTCGTTCAAGACCGCAAGCACCTGTTCACTCACGTCCTGCATACGCACCACGAACGTGGCGGTAAGTCCTGGGTTACGCAACTCGGCGGCCTTATCCCCTGCCCAGTAGCCGTGCTTCAAATAGTCGTTCTCCAACGAACTGTGACTTTGGACCTGCCCATAGCCACAGTGATGATTGGTGAGGATCAAGCCCTGCCCACTGATCACTTCGGCCGTGCAACCCCCTCCGAACAATACGATCGCATCCTTGATGCTCCCTTGGTTCAGGCTGTAGATATCCTCCGCTGAAATGCGCAGACCCGCCGTGCGCAGATCCCCTTCGATGCTCTTCAGCAGTGTGGGCAGCCACATCCCTTCGTGGCCGTGGATCCAAAGACTGGACGCCAGAAGAAGTTTGACGATGATCGTACGCTTGATGAAATGATGCTTCATGGTGCCGTCCTTGATGGGAGGCGCAAATTAGGAAGCCCTCGATGGACCAGCATCACGGGACGTGCTGTTCACTGGGCGGGGGAGCGTCCCCGGCTTCCTTCCTACGATCGGCAGCATCGGACAGTAACCACGCCAACAGCACGATCAGCAGCAGGGCCAGGAATGCTTTGCGATCCTTGTACAATGGTTTCCGGTGCATCGCATGCAAGGCCCGGTGATAGTTGTAGAATAAGCGCCGGGGATCACGATACCGCGCGATCTCCGCATCACTGGGCATCTGGATCGGACCGGGTGCTATGCGGTAATGTCTTTTCATGGGTTCTTCCGGAAGATCTGCCGAAGCGTTTCCAATGCACGATGGGTCCGCATCTTCGCGGCGTCCTCCCCCAGGCCCATCACCTGGCCCAGCTCGGCGTACGGCATTCCATCGAAATAACGAAGTTCGATCAACTGGGCTTTTTTAGCGTCGAGTTTCGACAACGCCCGTGCGAGGCGTTCCAGGTCCTCCTCCTCACCCGCTATACCCATCTCCTCACCCAACAAACGGGCCTCCTGACGACCCAGATCGATGGAGACCTCACGCCGCTTCCGCCAATACATCCGCAATTCGTTCAAAGCGATGCGATAGAGCCATGCGCGAAAGGGAAGGCCGCGCGACTCGTATCGAGGTAAAGCCAGCATGGCATTGAGGAAGGTCTGCTGGGTCAGGTCGGCGGTCAACTCCTTGCTACCTGCCCGGCGCAGGATGAAACGGAAAATGTCCCCGAAATAGCGGACATAGAGCGGCGCGAAGCGCTCGGGGTCGGTCTTCGCCGCTCCGACCAGGGATGCTTCCGATTCCCGATCCATCGTCTATCAATGCCTAATACGGCCAAGTGTAACGGTGCTTCATGCCACTTCCTTGTCCGAACAATGGAACAAGCACATTGGTCTGCCGTAGAAGGCCCCACTCGAAAATGGGATCACTTACGCGAAGCTGGAGCCTGACGATGCTGGTGGCATTGGGAGCAATGCTCCTCGCAAGCCCTGCCGTAAATGGACAGCCCACCGCCTGGTCATGGGCCGTGAGCGAGGACCATGGATCCGACGAACTCGTGCGTGCGGTTGTTGCCGATGCCTCGGGAGCCAGCTATTTGGTCGGTGCCTATGACCACTGGAGCTTCCTTGGGCTGGTCGCGGGCCCCTTCGGCCTTCCCAGCGTGAACGGAGCCACCGATGCCTTCGTGGTGAAACTCGATGCCAATGGGAACACCCTTTGGAGGCGACGCATCGGAGGATCGGGGGTCGACATCGCCAATGGGGTGGCCCTTGCACCG
Source organism: Flavobacteriales bacterium (assembly GCA_041745875.1). Taxonomy (GTDB): domain Bacteria; phylum Bacteroidota; class Bacteroidia; order Flavobacteriales_F; family PHOS-HE28; genus PHOS-HE28. The sequence continues at coordinate 1,847 of JBGTIB010000254.1, forward strand.
AATGGCAATATCTATGTGACCGGTGCATTCAGTGGAAGTGTATCGCTCACCTCGATACTCAGCAGCATTCTGAGCGTAAGCAGTTCAGGTGAAAAGGACATGTTCCTTGCCTGCTACAACCCGCAGGGCGACCTTTTATGGATGGTGAATGGCGGTGGTGCGCGGGACGATATGGGCATGGCGGTCGGTGCGAATGAAGGCGGCGTGTATGTTCATGGCCGAACGCGTCACACGGCTCAGTTCGGGGGGCTCACCATCGGCACTTCCACCGCCGGGGACCAAAGCTTCCTGGTCCGCTATCCCCATACAGGAGGAAATCCCACCTGGATCCGTGCAGCCAGTAGCGGAGCCGGTGGGAATTCATCGCCGGGTGGGATCGCTGTGGACCTTGACAACCTGTACCTCGTCGGCGATTTCACTACGAACACGCTCGCCTGGTCCACACACACCGGAACACCCCTGGTCTCGGTCTCATGTGCCAACAGTATCGGGAACAGCTATGTGACCTCGTTCACGAACAGCGGTGATGTGAACTGGTGCAAGGCCATCGATAATCCTGTGACCGCCGGCCGTACTTCGGCCATCGCCACCGTTTGCCAGCGCCTGTACATCGGTGGAAGGTGCGCACAGAATGCGTTGTTCCCCCAACTGGGCACTGTAGCCCAATCCGGCGCCATTGATCTGTTGTACGTGGCAGCCCTTACCCGTGTGAACGGTGAAGCACTTTGGGCATGGACCGGGAGGGGAACTCATGTCTCCATGAACGAAGTGCTCGCACTTACGCCCGGTCCACATGGCCAGGTCAACCTGAGCGCTACGTTCAAGGAGCAGCTCACCACTTCAGATGGAAGCACCAGAGCAGGTGGCTTGGACCAGGACATCCTGTTGGGACGCCTGGACCGCAATGGCCACCCTGTTTGGCTGCGGCACGAGATCGCCAGTGGCGCGGAATACCCCTACGCCTTGCACCGAACGAACAATGGACGTCTCCTGGTGGGTGGCATGCACACCGGGCCACTGGTGTTACCTCCATTCAACGAGGCTGGCAGTGCGAACCCAAACATCTTCATTGCGGAGATCGGTGATGCCGACACAGCGCAGGATCCGAACGACCCATCCAGATGGAAGGTGCCGACGCCCCAATGCAATGCGGGAAGTGTGTTCGATCTATCCCAGCGCGTCCGCGGCCATGCTGATGCCGTCTCCGACCCCATGAACATCGCCAATGCCAACAATGTGCTGGGCGCACCCGACGGACAGGGATCACTGTTCACACAAGCCGGTGCCAACATGGTCATCGACCTTGGGGACACGATCCCGGCACATGCCGATTGGAGCATGCGCTGGCGATTGGAGATCAGTGGACAGCATGCGTTCGCCCAACTGGAATATTCGATGGACCGGAATACCTGGATTTCGCATCCAACCGAACCACAAACGCAGTCCACGACTTTGGTCAACTCAAAGTTGAAAGCTCCTGTGGCCTTCCGCTTCCTGCGCATCACACGGAGAACCGCCCTGCCAAGTGGCGCCTTCCGTGTGGATGCATTGACCTTCCTCCTCAATACTGAGGGTGGTGGAAGTTGGAGTGGTCCACAGACCACCCCCGGGGGAGCATTCGATCCGACCGGGCTCCTGGGACCCGTATCACTTACATATACTGTACAGCAAGGCGGGTGCACCTTCGCCACGACCCGGACCTTCCTGGTAACACCCCCCGCCACCGGTTCGCTCAACGGACCTGCACCACTCTGTCCAGGCATTCACGATGCAACGCTGGAAGTGATCAACCTGTCTCCCTACGCAGGTGTGCGTCAATGGAGGTGGTCCCAAGATGGGCAGCTATGGAATACGATCAATGTGAATGGCCATGTCCTCGAACAGGTGGGGCTCACACTAACCACGTGGATCCAAGCCGGGCTCAACTCACCAGGATGTGGGGGCACATGGACCGATCCTTTTGTGGTGGAGGTCGGGGACGATGATGCGCCGCTCATTACCGACTGCCCGAGCGACACAGTACTGTATGTTCCCGGAAATGCTTGTAACAAGCAGTACATATGGCCAACGGTAAGCGCCGCGGACAACTGTAGTCCCACCATAGTCCATCAGCGGACGATCCAACTCCAGGCCTTCGCATCCACACCCGGCGCTCCCATCGATGTGAGCCTTGTTCCATCCATGCAACTGCCGGCGGGAAGTCATGTACTCACGGAGAATTTCACGGATGCCATTGGAAATACCGCCTCCTGCTCATATACGATCACCGTTCTGGACACGATCGCCCCTGTGCTGGCCTGTCAAGGTGATATCCAGGTGAACGCGGATGTGACCACCTGCGGAGCGGAGGTCATCCTGGCATTCCCTACCGTGACGGAGAATTGTGGCGTGTCACTGATCGCCCAAACCGCAGGTCCAGTGTCCGGAAGTTCCTTTCCGATCGGCTCCCATATAGTGGAGTTCACGGCAACCGATACTGCGGGAAATAGTGCAACGTGCTCCTTCATCGTTGCAGTGATGGACACGCAGCCTTGCGGCTGTGGTACAAGTGGCGATCTTGATGGTGACGGTGTGCCCGATTGTATGGACGGTTGCCCGAACGATCCTTTGAAGACCGAACCCGGCATCTGTGGTTGTGGCCAACCGGATACCGACACCGATGGCGATGGCGTTGCCGATTGCAATGACGGATGCCCGACCGACCCATCGAAGATAAGCCCCGGTACCTGTGGATGCGGAGTGCCCGATATTATCACTCCTCCGGGTGTTATCCCTGATTGCCTCGGAGCATGTGCAGAGATGTTCTTCCTGAACGCCGTGGGCAATGGTAGTGACATCCCCTTTGCGCAATTGAAGACCACAGCCCCCACACGTCCTACGCTGGAAAATTACGATCCGGGCAATGACTCCGATCCGGGTATCATGATCAAGAAAGGCGGTTCAGGCTTGAACGAGAGCGATCATGACCAATTCCAGATGTGGAGCATGAATGCTCCAACGTCCGGGATCGATGGCATTGTTTCATTGCTGTTCTGGTCCGCGATGAAGGACTTTGATGACGACAAGGAGGGCGAACTGAGGATATTCCTTACCGACTGCAATGGCGATGGTTCGTCCTGCACTTCCCTTGCACAGGTGACCATTTCGCGCGAGACATGGCACGATGCAGGATCCGGATGGATCGAAGAGCACATCAACTTCGGACATATCACCCACACCTTCAGCAACGGACGAAGGTTGGCAGTGAAAATGATCGTGCTGAACGATTCGGGCGACGATATGTGGATCGCCTACGATGCCGTGCCATATCCAGCTGGACTGTCCATCGGTTCCACCACGGATACTGACGGAGATGGGGTGCCCGATTGCCTTGATGGATGCCCCAACGACCCGCTCAAACAAGATCCCGGGCTATGTGGTTGCAGCTCACCAGAACCAGGAACGCTTTGCGATGATGGGAACCCCGACACCGTGAATGATAGCATTGGTCCGGATTGCCAATGCGCAGGACTACAGCTCGATTGTGCAGGGGTACCCGCCGGTACCGCCTATTTCGATAACTGTGGAAATTGTGTGGCCGGAAATACAGGTGAAGTAGCCTGTGTGCAGGACTGCAACGGCGATTACGGCGGCACGGCATTTCTGGACAACTGTGGAGATTGTATAGGTGGTAATACTGGTGATGTACCCTGCGTACAAGATTGTAATGGTGACTTCGGTGGCAGCGCCTTCTTGGACAACTGCAGTGACTGCGTCGGTGGAAACACTGGTGATCCGGCCTGCGTGCAGGATTGCAACGGTGACTTCGGGGGCACGGCTTTCCTCGACAACTGCGGCGACTGTGTCGGTGGAAACACCGGTGACGTAGCCTGCGTGCAAGACTGCAATGGTGACTTCGGAGGAACCGCCGTCCTTGACAACTGCGGCGACTGCGTCGGTGGCAACACCGGTGAGGTAGCCTGTGTGGCCGACTGCAATGGTGACTTCGGCGGAACGGCCGTCCTCGACAACTGCGGTATCTGCGTTAGTGGCAACACCGGTGAGGTAGCCTGCGTGGCCGACTGCAACGGTGACTTCGGCGGAACCGCCGTCCTTGACAACTGCGGTATCTGCGTTAGTGGCAACACCGGTGAGGTAGCCTGTGTGGCCGACTGCAATGGTGACTTCGGTGGAACTGCATTCCTCGATAACTGTGGTGACTGCGTCGGTGGAAACACCAGCGAGGTTGCCTGTCCGGCCGACTGCAACGGCGACTTCGGTGGCACGGCATTCCTCGACAACTGCGGTGACTGTGTTGGCGGAAACACCGGCGAGGTTGCTTGCCTTGCGGACTGCAACGGCGACTTCGGGGGTACCGCATTCCTTGACAACTGTGGTGACTGCGTTGGTGGAAACACCGGCGAGGTTGCTTGCCTTGCGGACTGCAACGGCGACTTCGGTGGAACCGCGTTCCAGGATTACTGTGGTGACTGTGTCGGCGGCAACACCAGCGAGGTTGCTTGCCTCGCCGACTGCAACGGGGACTTCGGTGGCACGGCATTCCTCGACAACTGCGGTACCTGCGTTGGTGGAAACACCGGCGAGGTGGCCTGTGTGGCGGACTGCAACGGTGACTTCGGAGGAACCGCTGTTCTTGACAACTGCGGCACCTGCGTCGGTGGCAACACAGCCGAGGTAGCCTGCGTGGCCGACTGCAACGGTGACTTCGGTGGTACCGCGTTCCTCGACAACTGCGGCGACTGTGTCGGTGGCAACACCGGCAATCTGGCCTGCCTGGCAGACTGCAACGGCGACTTCGGTGGCACTGCATTCCTAGACAACTGCAACGACTGCGTTGGTGGAACTACCGGTGAGGTAGCTTGCCTGGCCGACTGCAATGGCGACTTCGGTGGAACCGCTTTCCTGGACAACTGCGGCGACTGTGTCGGTGGAAACACCAACGAGGTAGCTTGCCTGGCCGACTGCAACGGCGACTTCGGTGGAACTGCTTTCGTCGATAACTGCGGCACCTGCGTCGGTGGCAACACCGGTGAGGTAGCCTGTGTGGCCGACTGCAATGGTGACTTCGGCGGAACCGCTGTTCTTGACAATTGCGGTACCTGCGTCGGTGGCAACACCGGTGATCAGGCCTGCGTGCAGGACTGCAATGGCGATTTCGGTGGAACCGCATTCCTCGACAACTGCGGTGACTGTGTCGGCGGAAGCACCGGGGAGGTAGCCTGCTTGGCTGACTGCAACGGCGACTTCGGTGGCACGGCATTCCTGGACAACTGCGGCGACTGCGTCAGTGGCAACACCGGTGAAGTAGCCTGTGTGCAGGACTGCAACGGCGACTACGGTGGGATCGCATTGCCCGGCAGTCCCTGCGATGATGGTCAATCGATCACCATCAACGATATATGGACTTCGGACTGTACCTGCCTCGGCGAGCTTGTCGAATGTTCCAGCGATGCCGGCCCCGATGCTACTGTTTGTGGCACATCCGCCGAGCTTCAAGCCACCGGGGTCGGGGTGTGGCTGATCGATCCGGACCTGTCCATTTCCTCGCTTAACTCGTCGAACGCCATTGTGACCGCCAGCGGGCCCGGGACCCATATGCTTCAATGGCAGGTCACGAATGGCCCTTGCACCGCAGTGGACACTGTGTTCATCACATTCCTGGAGCAAGCTGATGCGACCTTCGGCTATAGCGCCACCACCTTCTGTACCGGGGATCTGCCACAACAACCCTGGACCACAGCATCCGGAGGCTCGTTCACCGCCAACAGCCTTGACATCAGCCTCAACCCTGGCACCGGTGAGGTCGATCCAGCCAACAGCCTTCCTGGCAGCTATACGATCCAACACGCCTTCAGCGGGAGTTGTCCGACGATCGCGGAGGCCGAGATCACCATCAGTGCCACCGGTGATGCATCCTGGACAGTGCCCGGTGCACTATGCACGAACGGACCCGTGATCGATCTCGATCCTTATGTGACCGGCGATCCAGGCGGATCATGGTCCGGCACGGGAATTTCCGGATCGGTATTCGATCCAGCGCTGGCCGGGGAGAGCGCGCATATCACTTATACCGTGGGTGCTGTTGGATGCACATCCTCGAGCGAACAGGCCATCGTGCTCCAGCAGGCTCCTGTGGCGGACGCTGGCAACGACCACACCGTCTGTGGATACAGCTATGGATTACAAGCAGGTTCGGATCATGGGTTAGGTACATGGTCTCTGCCGCAGGGCACTTCCCTGAACGGCTCATTGAACGACCCACATGCGATCCTGTTGGCCGACGACATTGGTACCTACTCGCTGACCTGGTCCGTGCTTGCGAACGGTTGTCTCAGTGAGGACCATGTAACGATCACCTTCCTTGCCGATGGAGCGAACGCATGGGTGGACGCCGGGCAGGACCAATATCTCGACATGGTCCGTAGTACCGACCTACAGGGCGATGCAGCCCCTGGTGCGGAGTTCGACTGGCAATTGATCATGGGTTCAGGTACGGCCCATGCGCCATGGAATGCGTCCAGTTACGTGGATGGACTTTCAATTGGGGACAACGTATTCGTGCTCGAAGCCACATGGGGAAGTTGCGCAACGCTCAGGGACACCGTACTGGTGCATGTGACCGACCTCTTCATACCCGAGGGTTTTTCACCGAATGATGATGGCGTGAACGATCGTTTCGAGATCAGTGGGCTCGGGGCTTATCCCGGTAGCCAACTCCAGGTATTCAACCGCTGGGGTCAGGAAGTATATCGGAATGATGCATACGACAACAACTGGGACGGACGCAACATGCAGGGCAAGGCGCTTCCACACGACACCTATTTCTATGTCTTGAACCTAAATGGTGACCGGGCGTACAACGGCAGCATTATCATCAAGCGTTGATGAACAGCCGACATATCGCCATCGCCCTCGGGCTGGTGTGGGGAGCCATTGTCACCGCCCAGCATTCCCCATTGACCAGTCAGTATCTGTTCAATGGCCTGTTGATCAACCCCGCCTACGCCGGCAGCCGCGATGCACTGGCCGCCGAGATACTGCATCGACAACAATGGGTCGGATTCGCTGGCGCTCCCGCCACCAGCATCATGAGCGTTCATGCCCCCTTCGCCCAACGACGCATGGGCGCAGGTATCATCGTGATCAATGACCGGGTCGGTGTCAGCAATGAGACGGGGGTCATGCTCAGCCATGCTTATCGTCTGAAGTTCCCGCACGGCAAACTAGCCTTCGGTATCGGGGCAGGATTCACCATGCTCCGCGCTAACTGGCACGAAGTGGCGCTGCAGGATATGAACGACCTGCCCTTCCTGGAACCGTCCCGGACAGGCCCCCAGGCGAATTTCAGCGCCGGCCTTTACTATCATTCCGATCGTTCCTTCCTGGGTCTCTCAGCACCGTTCCTCATGTCCCATCGCCATGGCTTCCGCGATGACGGCTTTCGCATGAGCGAGGCGCGGGCTGATATTCAACCCATGCTCACGGCAGGCCATCTGTTCGCACTGGAAAAGGATATTGAACTGAAACCTTCCGTGCTGGTCCGATACCATGCCCAAAGTGGGGTGCAGTGCGATATCAACACCAACATCTACTTCAAGGAGCGCTTCGGGTTCGGGCTTTCCTATCGCACCAGTGACGCTGTTGTCGGCATGCTGGAGATACGGCCAGGGGCGCAATGGAGGATCGGATATGCCTATGACATGGGTGTGTCCGCCATTCGTAGGCACCATCACGGTTCCCATGAATTGGCCGTCCAATACGAACTCGGCTACAGGATCCGCGTAAGAGACCCGCGTTACTTCTGATGACACGCCCTTTCCACATCATCCTTCTGTTATGCCTGTCATCCATCGTCGGTGCACAGGAGATCTACGAGGTCGTCCCCATCGATGTCCGCCCTGCGGGAGAGGACTATGCACCCGTGTTCCTGGACAGTGGCTTCGTGATGTGCTCCCACCGTGATCAAGGAGGGCTGGTGAACATCGCCGATGCAAGGACCAACAAGCCCCTGGCGAACATGTACTGGGTTCCGCTGCGCGATGGAACGGCGGGCACCCCAGCGCTGTTCAGTGCACAACTGGCCTCTCCGGTCAACGACGGCCCCGCTGCTTTCACGGACAATGGGCGAACGATCTGTTACACGCGCAATCAGGTGATCCCCCGCAGAATGTCGGACCTTCGGAACGCCACCGGTCAACTCGGGCTCTACTTCTCACAGCTGATCGACGGAGCGTGGACGGAGCCTGTGCCCTTCGAGTACAACGCTCCCGGCCACTCCATCATGCATCCGACGTTCAGCAGCGATGGGACAACATTGTATTTCGCCAGTGATATGCCCGGAGGATCGGGTGGTAGCGACCTCTACGCCAGCCAACGTACCGCGACAGGCTGGTCGGAACCCAGGAACCTGGGAAGCACGGTGAACGGACCGGGCCATGAGATCTTCCCAACGATGCGACACGACGGGGTGCTCCATTTCTCCTCGAACAGACCGGGAGGGCTGGGAGGCATGGACCTGTACAGGACCATGCGTATTTCAGCCGGTGCATGGTCACCGCCGGTCGCACTGCCGGCCCCCGTCAACTCCACCGGCAACGACACTCAGTACACCACGCATCCGCTGCACGGAAATGCATTGTTCAGCTCCGACCGGGAAGGCCGGGACCGCATCTTCAGCGCGAAACGCACAGTACCTCGCTTTCGTGATTGCGCCGAGCAGTTGCGCAACCAGCGCTGCTTCGCGCTACGCGCCAAGGCCCATCCTGCCACAGCCACGCTGCCATTGCAACATGTCTGGGACCTCGGCGATGGTACCCGAATAACTGGCCTGGATGCCGACCATTGTTTTGACGGACCAGGCACCTATCAGGTGCGTTCGATGCTCGTGGATATCCATTCGGGCAAAGTATTCCATGTGCTGCGTAGCCATGATCTCATCGTGGAGGATCACGTACAGGCCTTCATCGCCGCACCGGATACCGTACGTACCGGCAGGCCCGTTGAATTCGATGCCGGTCTCAGTCATGTCCCGGATATGACCGTGGCCGAAATGCACTGGGACCTCGGCGATGGTTCCATCACGAAAGGAGAACGGTTCCGTCACCAGTTCCGCACAGCGGGGACGTACGAGGTCCGCCTTGACCTGCTCGGCCATCCCGATGCGGACGGCACGATCCGCAACCGATGCAATACGAAGCGCATCGCGGTGGTGGACCGGTACCGTGAGAAGGAGGAAGGCAGCGTAGTGGCAACCTATGCCGATGCGCTGGGCAACACATATCTGTTCGAGTATCAGGAACTACCCTATGACGACCTTGGATTGGTCGATATCGAAATGTCCGATGCCAAGTTCTCGGTTGAACTCTTCGCAAGCCGTGAACGGGTGAGCCTGGACGATCCACGTTTCCTGGAAATACGTGCACTATACCAGGTCGTGGAGCGCTTCGATCCCGTCCGCAGTGTGTACACCTACTCCGTCGGTGAGGCCAGCGATGTGGAAGAACTGTATGAGATCTTCCGCAAGGTGAAGGAATTGGACTTCCTCGATGCCGAGGTATTCGCGTTGGAAGTGGAGAAGCTCATGGACCTGAGCGACCTGAGCAGGGTCTCGCTGGATGTGCTGGACCGTTCGACGCTGCGCACCTCGCTGATACACTTCGCATTGGGTAGTGCGGAACTTCAGGAAAGTTCCCGTACCGTTCTCGATCAGGTGGAAAGCATCCTGCTGCAACATCCCAGTTTGATGCTTGTGATCGAAGCGCATACCGACGACCTTGGAGGGAACGCCTTCAATCTGGAGCTCAGCCAACTTAGGGCGCATGCGGTCGTGGGCCACCTCGTACAACGCGGCATTGCCAGCGATCGAACGGTCCCCATCGGCCATGGCAAGAACCATCCGATCGCGAGCAATAGGACCGAAGCAGGCCGCAGCCAGAACCGCCGCGTGGAGTTCCGCATGATCGTGCAGGGCGAGGAACAGGCGTATGGCAAGGGGCGCTAAGCCTGGCTTGGCGAAGGAAGGGGTTGACTTGCCTCCTCCTGACCAGCCTTATCATGAACGGAGTGTTGGCTACTTTCGTGGTGCATGCGCGCCCTCCGATCGGTCCTGTTGCTGGTGTTGCTTACGGCAGCGCTGCTATCATCCCTTGGGGCGCTAGCGCAGGGTTCGCTTCGGTTCATTGAGAACCGGGGACAATGGCCTGATGTGGTGACCTTCCGGGGCGAAGTCCCGGGCGCAACCCTCTGGTTCGAGCGTGGGGCGCTGCTGATGGACCATCATGATGCGGATGCCGTCGCACGCTGCCATGGTGCACACGCGGGCAAGGACGCACTCCATGCGAGTCCGGTGATCCGCCATCATGTGTTGCGCATGCGCTTCCCGAACGCCACGGCCGAAGCTGCGGTACACGGCGAGGAATTACAGCCCGGACACCACAACTACTTCCTTGGCAACGATCCTGCGCGCTGGGCATCGGGGGCGGCCGCGTACGCCGTCGTGCAACTCGAGGAAGTGGCGCCGGGATGTCATGCCCGATTCAGCGGAACGGTGGAAGGTGCCAAGTTCGATCTAATGGTGCAGCCCGGCGCGGATCCACAAGCCCTTCAGTGGACCTACGACGGCGCGGACCGCATCGAACTGAAGGACGATGCACTGCTGATACACACTTCGATCGGGATCATCACCGAACGGATCCCCCTGGCTTACCAGGACATCGATGGTGTCCGGATCCCCGTGCATTGCAGCTACACCCTGCACGATGGAATGGCAGGGGTGGAACTGGGCCAACATGATCCCGGCCACCTTCTGGTGATCGACCCGACCTTGCGGTTCAGCACCTTCTCCGGCAGCTTCAGTGACAACTTCGGATATACCGCCACCTTCGATCAGGCGGGTTTCCTTTACTCGGGCAGTACCGCGTTCGGTTCGCTCTACCCCACCACTACAGGCGCATACCAGACCACATGGGCTGGCGGGAATGGCCAGGGTGCGATCCCAGGTACCGATGTGGCACTGACCAAGTATGATACCACGGGGACCTTCATCGTCTGGAGCACCTTGCTGGGTGGAAGCGGTGACGAAATGCCGCACAGTCTCATCGTCAATAACGCCGATGAACTCTTCGTGCTCGGCACCACGGGATCACCGAATTTCCCGATCACGGCCGGCGCTTACGATGCCTCCTTCGGCGGCGGATCGGCCATCGCACCCCAGGGGCTGGGTGTGAGCTTTCCGCTCGGCTCTGACATGTTCATTGCACGCATCAGCAACGATGGCACACAGTTGCTCGCCAGCACCTACCTGGGTGGCAGCGCGAACGACGGGCTCAACACCGCGCCGGCCTTGAAGTTCAATTACGCCGATGAAGTGCGGGGCGAGATCCTGTTGGACGCCAACAACAATGTATTGATCGTAAGCTGCACGCAAAGCACGGACTACCCGGTGACGGCCAATGCACTGCAACCCACATTCGCAGGAGGGTCGCACGATGGCGTGATCACCAAGCTCGATGCTTCGCTTACCACACTCATCCAAAGCACGTTCCTGGGAGGCAGCGGCGCTGATGCGCTGTACTCCACCAGCCTTGCCGACGACGGATCCATCCATGTGAGCGGTGGCACCACCTCGCAGAACATCCCGACCACGCCCGGGTCCGTTTTCCCAAACTATATCGGCGGACCTGCGGACGGATATACCGCACGCATCAGCGCCTCGGGCAATGCATTGATCGCGGGCACCTACTGGGGCAGTTCCGGCTACGACCAGGCCTACTTCGTGGAGTTGGACCAGTTCGGGCAGGTGTATCTCTTCGGCCAGACCAATGCACCTGCGGGGCAACTGGTGTTCAATGCGCCCTACAACGTCCCGGCGGGCGGCCAGTTCATCAGCAAGTTCAGTCCCCAACTCGATGTGCTGGAACTCAGTTCGCGTTTCGGCAACGGCGATGGCACTCCGGACATCTCGCCCACCGCCTTTCTGGTGGACTACTGCAACAAGATCTACATCAGTGGCTGGGGAAGCGGTGGCGGCGGACTGGGGGGATCCCTCAGCACCACCGGCCTGCCCGTGACAAGTGATGGCTACCAGACCACGACCACCGGCAACGATTTCTACCTCGCTGTTTTCGAGATCGACATGTCGTCCCTGTTCTACGCAACCTACTTCGGGGGAAGCACCAGTGCTGAACATGTCGACGGTGGCACCAGCAGGTTCGATCGCAGGGGACGGGTTTACCAATCGGTTTGTGCAGGTTGTGGTGGCAATTCCGATTTTCCCATCGTACCCGATCCGGGAGCCGTTTCCGCCACCAACAACAGCAGCAACTGCAACAATGGCGTCTTCAAGTTCGACTTCAATTTCCCCATCGTGCTTGCAGGCTTTCTGGCACCTCCGGGAAATTGTCTTTCGGAACCCACACCCTTTACCAACACCAGCGAGGGTGCCACATCCTACCAATGGTCGTTCGGCGATGGTGCCAATTCCACGGATGTTTCGCCCACCCACTCCTACCCCGCACCCGGCGTGTACACCGTGACCTTGATCGCCTCGGATCCCGCTGCGTGCAACCTGGCCGACACGGTCAGTCAGTCGGTGGTGGTCCTGGGAAACACTTCCTACGACCTGGCCGATACCACCATCTGCGCCGGGGATCTGGTTCAGATCGGGATCCCACCCTTGCCCGACCCTGCTTTGACCTACGCTTGGAACCCACCCAATGGACTCTCCAGCACCAGTGTGCCCGACCCTTTCGCCGGACCGTCCACCACAACGGCCTATACCCTGTTGGTGAGCAATGGGATCTGCACGGACACATTGACACAGAACGTAGTGGTGCAGACCGCTCAGCTGAACGCCGGTCCGGACACCATTGTTTGTGGTCCAAGCCCCGTGTTGACACTGACCGCGGACGGACAAGGCAGCACACCCTTGTTCCAGTGGTCCTCCAACTCCAACTTCAGCGATACCCTGAACACCGCACTCACCGACAGCACTGTCAGCGTCACGCCTGGATCCGTCCAGACATGGTACCATGTGCAGGCACTTGGCAATGCATGTCTTGCCCAGGACAGTGTGCTGGTGACGGTGGAACTGCTAGACCCGGCCGTTCTGGGTGATAGCCTGATCTGTACAGAGGATTCGGCGTCGCTGGAACTGTTCGGCGTGGAGCAGGGATCCAGCATCACCTGGGTGCCCGAGGAGGATATCACGGAAGGTCAGGGTACCCCTAACGCCGTGGTCTTCCCCGATGCCACCACAGGCTATGGTGTGAACGTGGTGAGCCCGGCCGGCTGTGCCTGGAGCGGGACGATCACGGTGCAGGTCTCGCCGATCACAGGACCATCGGTGGCCGCCACAGTGGACCAGAACATGGTGCTTCCCGGCACTACGGTGCAACTGAATGCCATACCCGATGAAGGTGTTACGTACACATGGACCCCTGCGAATGTGGTGAGCGACCCCACTGCGCCGAACCCCACTGCGACCGTGCAACAGACCACCACTTTCACCGTGACCGTGAGCGACGGCATCTGCACACGCAGCGCCTCCGTGACCGTGAGCGTCTTCGATCTGGTATGTGAGGAGCCGGACATCTTCGTACCCAACAGTTTCACGCCCAACGGCGATGGAACGAACGACATCCTGTTCGTTCGCGGTCAGCATATCACCGACGTTGAATTCCTCGTGTTCGATCGATGGGGCGAGAAGGTCTTCGAGACCTTCGATCAGAACGTGGGCTGGGACGGCAGTTTCAAAGGACAAGAGGTTGGTCCCGCTGTGTTCGTGTACCACCTGACCGCCTGGTGCGCTGATGGCCAACGCTATTTCACGAAGGGTAATGTGACGGTGATCCGATGAGGAAGAATTCCGAGTGGCGGGT
>JBGTIB010000255.1:0-42159 GCA_041745875.1 Flavobacteriales bacterium
ACACGTGGGGAACGTGTGACCGAACGGACCGAAAACCGGGCTTAACAGCCCGTTGATCGGGCAAAAACAATCAAGTTCAATCCATGACCGACCCAGCCGTCAAACTCCATGCTCCACATGAACGGTTCTTCGAGCTACCCTCATGGCTACCTCACCCTTCCCAAGGGGCGTGAAGCAAGGAACCTGCCGGTGGTGATCAACCCGCACGGAGGTCCCTGGGCCAGGGATGGTTGGGGCTTCAACTCTGAAGCGCAGCTACTGGCCAACCGTGGTTATGCCGTGCTTCAGATGAACTTCCGCGGCAGCACAGGCTATGGTCGTGAATTCTGGGAGAAGAGCTTCAAGCAGTGGGGCAAGGCCATGCAGGACGACATCACCGACGGGGTTGAATGGCTGAAGGCCGAGGGCATCGCGGATCCCGATCGCATCGCCATCTATGGTGGAAGTTATGGAGGGTACGCCACCCTGGCGGGTATCACTTTCACCCCCGAACTGTATGCCTGTGCGGTGGACTAGGTGGGTGTGAGCAACCTGTTCACCTTCATGAACACCGTTCCGCCCTATTGGGAACCTTACAAGAAAATGATGTACGAAATGGTCGGTGACCCCAAGACCGACAGTCTGTTGTTGCGTGAAGCATCGCCTGTGTTCCATGCGGACAAGATCCGCTGTCCCCTTTTCATTGCACAAGGTGCTACGGATCCTCGCGTCAACAAGGATGAGAGCGATCAAATGGTGGAGGCCTTGCGGAACCGGGGCGTCGAGGTCCAGTACCTGGTGAAGGACAATGAAGGGCACGGGTTCCACAACGAGGAGAACCGCTTCGAGTTCTACGATGCCATGGAGCGCTTCCTGGACGAGCATATCGGCAACGGCTACAAGCCGAAGGATAAGGCAGCCTGAGCCCAATACTTGGGACCAGGGATGGGAGCGGCGGCCTGAACAGGGTCGCCGTTCCCATTCCAGCCAGGGCTTCCACCGTATGCCGGTCGGGAAGCAGTAATTCGCTCTCCCCTTCTCACCCGGACGCCGGATCACCTTTCCATAACGTCCCAGTCATGGGACGTTCACCAGTGACGTTCAGGAGTCCACGGAAACCCTTGTTCATCAACGCGAAACGGATGTTACATTCGCTTAACTTGGCCACTTCCCTGCAAGGAGCCAGCACCACCATGACCACAAAATACCTGTTCGCATTATCCTTCGCCCTATTCGCGTGTCCTTCTTTTCATGCCCAAGTGGTGGTGAACGAGGTCAGTGCGTCGAACTGGTCCCATCAGCCGGACAACTTCGGTGAACTCGAGGATTACATCGAATTGTACAACACGGACGCCGCACCGGTGGATCTGTCAGGGTGGTATCTCAGCGACAGCCAGAACAACAATACCAAGTACCAATTCCCGGGCGGTGCCACGATCGCGGGCAATGGACATCTATTGGTGTACTGCAGTGGGCGTAATGTCTCCGTCGGCAATGTGCACCACACCAATTTCAAGCTGAACCAGACACAGGAGGAACGCGCCGTACTGAGCACGCCCGATGCCACGATCGTCAGCAATTTCAAACTGGAACAACGCACCAAGACCGATCATAGCTGGGGCCGCACCACCGATGGTGCAGCGACCTGGAGCATTTTCCCCACCCCCACTCCTGGTGGGCCCAATATCAACGCAAGTACATACTATGCCACAAGCCCGGCATTCAGCCAGCCGGCAGGCTTTTATGGAGGTGGCATCAACCTGGAGCTTACCACTCCCGATCCGGACGTGCAGATCCGCTACACCTTGGATGGTACCACACCCGGCGCTGCCTCAACGCTGTATGCCGGCCCGATACCCATCAATGCCACCACGGTCGTGCGGGCCATCGCCATTCCCACCACCCCTGCCACGCCCACAAGTTTTATTGAGACCAATACCTATTTCATCAACGTAACACATACGGTGAACGTGATCTCCATCGCCGGCAATGAGCTCCCTGCGTTGTTGGGCGGGACCCAGAACGAACCATTGGGGACACTGGAGTACTTCGATGGGAACGGCGTGTTCAAGGGTAAGACCACCGGTGAATTCAACAAACATGGGAACGACTCCTGGGCCTATCCGCAACGCGGGATCGACTACATCGGTCGTGATGAGTTCGGCCAGAACGATGGCTTGTACTTCAAAGTGTTCCGCACCAAGAACCGCGAACATTACCAGCGCCTGATCCTGAAGGCAGGTGCCAGCGACAACTATCCATTCGAGAACGGTGGTGCACATATCCGTGACGCCTATGTCCAGGCCCTGTCGCACGAAAGCGAGTTGCGGGTGGACGAGCGTACGTTCGAGCCAGGCGTTCTATACATGAACGGCCAGTATTGGGGCGTTTATGACATCCGGGAAAAGGTCGACGACCATGATTTCACGCTCCACTATTATGATCAGGACAAGGACAACCTTCTTTTCCTGAAGACCTGGGGTGGCACCTGGGAGGAATATGGTCAAGGCGTGGCGCAGAATGAATGGAATGCGCTTCGGAACTACATCGACAACAACGACATGGGCGACCCTGCGGCATTCGCCTATGTGGAGAGCCAGTACAACTGGAAAAGCCTGATCGACTATTTCGTGTTGAACAGCTACATCGTTTCGAAGGACTGGCTGAACTGGAATACCGGATGGTGGCGTGGCCTGAACCCCACTGGCGATGCGCAACGTTGGCGCTATATCCTATGGGACATGGATGCCTGTTTCGGGCACTACGTGAATTTCACGAGCATACCGGACGACAGTCCCGCAGCGGATCCATGCAATGCGGAGAACCTTCCGAACCCGGGCGGCCAGGGTCATACCGAGATCTTGAACAAATTGATGGACGAGAACGAAACGGTGCGCAATTTCTATGTGAGCCGCTATATCGACCTGGGCAACACGGCATTCACATGTGACAACATGATCGGTTTCCTGGATAGCCTGGTGAACCTCATTGCACCGGAAATGCCTGGGCATGTGGCGAGGTGGGGTGGTACGGTGGCGGAATGGGAAGGCAATGTGCAGGAGATCCGCGATTTCATCGAAGACCGTTGTGTGGAGATCCAGGAAGGCCTGGTAGATTGTTACGACCTGGAGGGACCGTACGACGTGGTGTTCAATGTGAACCCGCCCTTGAGCGGTAAGATCCGCATCAATTCCATTACTCCGGATATCTACCCGTTCAGCGGCATTTACTACGGTGGTATCCCCACCGAAATGGCACCGCTCCCGGAAATGGGCTGGATCTTCAGCCATTGGGAGGTTTTCAGCACCAATACCCTGCTCCCCTCCAGCATCGATTCACTGGTGACCATCGACATCCTTACTGCCGATAGCATCGTGGCGCATTTCATACCACCGATCCGATACGATATCATGCTGGACGTCTTCCCGAAGGAAGGTGGCACGATCACCTTCGACGGTACCACCTACGAGGACTTTCCGGTGTTGGTCAGTGCGCCTGAGGATATCGAGATGGCCTTCAACGTGAACCCCACACTGTACTACGACTTCCTGTTCTGGGAGGTGAAGAACACCCCCTATCTGCCGGGAGACTCCTCGGCCACCCACCTTACGGCGCGTTTCTTCAGTACAGATACCATCATCGCTTATCTGCAACCCCAGGAGTATGTCTACTGGGTCCCGAACGCCTTCACCCCCAATGGTGACGGGATCAATGATGTGTTCATGCCTGTTGGCAATGTGATCGAGCTGAGCTCCTACGATCTGCAGATCTTCGATCGCTGGGGACAACTATTGTTCGAAAGTCGCGACCCTGGTATCGGATGGGACGGTAGCATCGGCGGCAAGATCATGCCTGACGGGGTCTATGTCTATCGCGCGAACGTCGTGGACGCCATCGAAGGGGATCGCTACGAGTTGTTCGGGCACGTCACCCTTTTCCGTTGAGGTTCCTCTCTCTTCACTGAGCAGAAAGCGTGTCCTGGAGCATTGTTGCTCCCTACTTTGAGGGTCCCGTAATTTTTGTTCAACTTATTTAACGTTTTAAGTGAACAAAACAGAACATGCGCTGTTCCATGCATGTATCGAACCCAAAACCCCAACGACATGGAACAGAAAAGAACTCTGGCAGGAATACTGACCGGCACAGCATTGCTGGTCGCGGTGAGCGCACAAGCCCAACCCGCACGCGTACAAGTGATCCACAATAGTGCGGATGCCGTGGCCGACCCCGTGGACGTCTATATCGACGGAGCGCTCGCCTTGAACGACTTCGCTTTCCGCACGGCCACACCATTCCTGGACCTCCCTTCGGATGTGGCGATCGAGGTAGGCATCGCACCCGGTAATAGCACCAGCTCAGCTGATATCATCGCCAGCTTCACTTACACGCTGGCAGCAGGCGAGGCTTACATCCTGGTTGCCAATGGAATTGTCAGCGGCAGCGGGTATGACCCGGTCCAACCTTTCGATCTGTATGCAAGCGGTGCACGGGAAGTGGCCGTAGGGACCGGTACCGATATCCTGGTATTCCACGGCAGTACGGATGCTCCGACCGTTCAAGTGGCCGAAAATGCCGTCCTGGCCGGTGCCATCCTGGTCCCACCTTTCAGTTATGGTGATTTCGCGGGATACCTTGAAGTTCCTACCGCCGATTACGAATTGGAGGTGCAGTTACCCGACGGTACCCCGGTAGTTGCCTATCAGGCGCCATTGGCGACATTGGGTCTCGGAGGGGCAGCGATCACCGTGCTGGCCTCCGGTTTCCTCGATCCTTCAATGAACAGCGGTGGTGCCTCGTTCGGTCTCTGGGTCGCACTGGCCACTGGTGGGGATCTGATCCCCCTGCCACTTGCGGTCGCAAGCAGTACCGCGCGGGTACAAGTGATCCACAACAGCGCCGATGCCGCCGCTGCAGTGGTGGATGTCTATCTGGATGACGCGCTGGCCATCGACAACTTCGCTTTCCGCACGGCGACCCCGTTCCTGGACCTTCCTGCTGGTGTGGACATCGTAGTGGGCGTGGCCCCTGGCAACAGCACAGGTGCTGGCGATATCATCGCCGATTTCACCTACAACCTGGTGCCGGATGAAACATACATCCTGGTGGCCAATGGTATCGTGAGCGCCAGTGGATACGATCCCGTTCAGCCATTCGATCTGTATGCCAGTGGTGGCCGTGAAGTTGCCTCGGGTACCGGAACCGATATCCTGGTGTTCCACGGCAGTACGGATGCGCCTACTGTACAAGTGGCTGAGAATGCCGTTCTGGGTGGTGCTCTCCTGGTCCCCCCTTTCAGCTATGGTAACTTCGCCGGCTATCTTGAAGTACCCACCGCCGATTATGAACTGGAGGTGCAGTTGCCCGATGGCACGCCCGTAGTGGCCTACCAGGCGCCCTTGGCGACCCTGGGTCTTGAAGGAGCGGCGATCACGGTCCTCGCTTCGGGTTTCCTTGACCCTTCGATGAACAGCAACGGAGCTGCCTTCGGACTTTGGGTCGCCCTGGCCGATGGGGGTCCACTGGTACCCTTGCCACTGGCCACCGGCATCAATGATGCGGACGACCTGCTGAACGACCTGCGGCTGTGGCCGAACCCCGCGCAAGATCAACTCTTCATCAACCTGGATGCGCGTTCGTCCGCTCAGGCTGTTGTTTCCATCATGGACATGACCGGTCGGATCGTGATGGAGAAGGGACTTGGACTGCCTGCGGGCGAAAGCATGTATGTGTTGGAGACAGGGGATCTGAGCACTGGATCCTACATGCTTAGTGTACAAGGAAATAATTCACTCCGTTCCATCCCAGTGCAGATCGTGCGCTGATCGCGATCGATGATCGACAAAAGGCCCCCGCACGTTGCGGGGGCCTTTTTGTGCCGACCCACCGAACCGTGCGTTCCTCTCCTTGTTCCAAGTAGGTGTTCGATCACAATTGCCTATTGATCGAACGGAATACCTTCGCCCGCCATGCAACCCATTTCCGTGCGCTTCCAGATCCGCGACCTCGAGGAATTCTCAGGTGTGAAGGCGCATACCATTCGCATCTGGGAAAAGCGCTACGGCCTGCTGAAACCCGATCGATCCGATACGAACATCCGGAGCTACGGCATTGCGCAGTTGAAGGCGATCCTCAACATTGCCTTCCTGAACCGTCATGGCTATAAGATCTCCAAGATCGCTGCCCTGAGCGCGGCTGACCGGGACCGCCTGGTGGGAGAGATCGCTTCAAGGCAGCTCAACGGTAGCGACGTGCTGAACTCTTTGAAGCTCGCTATGATCGCTTTCGACGAGGTGCTGTTCGACAGTGTGAGCGACAAGTACCGTGAGGCGCATGGGTTCCGAAAGCTGGTGGAACAGGTCTATGTGCCCCTACTGGAGCAGATCGGGTTTTTATGGCAATCCAATTCCATCTGCCCGGCACAGGAACATTTTGTCAGCAACATCATCCGCCACCGGCTTATCGTCGCGAGTGAACAACTCCCTCACAGTGCCGCTGACCGGGATGTCACTTACGTGCTTTATCTGCCGGAGAACGAGATCCACGAATTGGGGCTGCTGTACGTCAATTACCTGCTGCGGCTGCGCGGCGATCGCACCGTATACCTGGGCCAAAGCGTGCCCGGCGACGACCTTCAACAGGTGACGGCCATGTTCACCGGCAACGTGGTGTTGGTCAGCATGCTCATGGCCAATCCACCAGCATCGGAGATACCTGCATACCTGACGGGCATGCGGGCCATGCTTCCCGGGCAACGCATCTCCTTCTGGATAGCGGGGGCACAGTTGGCAAAGCTGCCGGAGACCCAGGTACCCAGCGGCATGCACCTGCATGGCTCACTGGTCTCCTTGGTGCAGGCCATGGACAAAGCGTAGTTTTCCGGCACTGCGTGCAACGCACCCGGCCATGCGCAACCCGATCGCCCTCTACCTCCTCCTTGCCTTCGGGATCAGTTGGAGCATTGCGCTGCTCGCCTTCCTGGCCGATCTGGAATACGGCAATGATATGCTCTCCCTGGTCGTGGGGGCTCTGTTCATGATGGGGCCTGCCATCGCCGCGTTCATTGTCCGCAGGTGGGTGGAACATGCACCATTGATGCCGCTCGGACTGAGCCTGCGGGATACCGACTGGCGCTGGATGGGCATTACCGCATTGGCGGGGATCTCGATCCTCCCACTGGCCCTGGCGTACAATGCGCTACTCGGTACTGGCCTCGGCTTGGACGGTTTCGGTTACACGGAAGTAAGCACCGAGATGATGAAGCGCTCCGTGTCCAACGTGTTGAAGGAACAAGGCTTGGAGGCCGCCACCGCACAACTCGATGTCCTGGACAACGTGCCAGGATGGGCCATCCTGGTGCTGATCCTACTTGCCGGTGTGGCCGCTGCTGCCACGGTGAACCTTCCATTCATGTTCGGCGAGGAATTCGGATGGCGTGGCTTCCTCTACCACCATACTCGTTCATGGAAGTTCATGCGCGCAGCACTGTTCACCGGCGTGGTATGGGGGCTCTGGCATGCTCCCCTCATCGTGCAGGGACACAACTATCCGGGCCATCCATGGAGCGGCGTGTGGATGATGACGCTCTTCACCACCGTGCTGGCCATACCCTTCGCGCTGGTCCGCATGTGCACACGGAGTGTCTGGGGACCATGTCTGTTGCATGGCATCATCAATGCGACAGCGGGGGGCATGCTCTATTTCACGCATGACGGGCATGTGATGCTCGCCAGTGTGGCCGGTGTTTCAGGCTTGCTCGCCATCATGACCATCACCGGCGCGTTGCTGTTGTTGGCCAGGGAACGAACAGGCACTTCAATGTCCTGAAAAAGCGAAGCGGCCCGATGGGGCCGCTTCATCTGTACCGAAGGCGGGACTCGAACCCGCACAACCTTACGGTCACACGCCCCTGAAACGTGCGCGTCTACCAATTCCGCCACTTCGGTGTAGGAGTACTTTCCTGCTCAGGGGGCGCAAATATAGCAGTTCACAGGTTCGCCCGAGGAGTGAACGATACACCCGTGGACACCGTTACCTTGTGGATCATGGCCAGCACAACGGACACCGGATTCAGACGAATGCACGATGGGAGCACCGTGGACCTGATCCCTTACATCCGAACGGTACTGGCGGGACGGGAGGACGTGGAGGTCCTGGTGGGCTGCGACAGCCACAACCGTTCGATGCACACGGTCTACAGCACCACCGTTGTGCTGCGTTTCCACCGCAACGGAGCCCAGGTGCTCTACGTGCGGGAGAAGGCTCCCAAGCTCACCGACCTGTGGACACGCTTATGGGGTGAGGTGGAACGCAGCCTGTCGGTGGCGCGTCATCTGCGCGAAGAAGGAGCGATCCCGGTTCACCGCATCGACATGGACCTGAACAGCGACGAGCGCTTCGGATCGCATCGGCTGCATACGGCCGCTGTGGGCTACATACGGGCCCATGGATATGAACCCATGACGAAACCTGGTTTGATGATCGCTTCGTGGGCTGCGAACATTCTCTGCAACGGCACGGGGCGTTCGTTGGAGGAACAGGTCGATCCGACCGAAGGGTCCTGAAGCACGAAGCCCCCGCTCCGACGGATCGGTGCAGGGGCGACGTGACTCTTCAGATTGACCTTTGAACTACTTGGACAGGTGCTTGAACGGCACACTTTCCGAGAAGGTTCCAAAGTCCAACACTTTTTTCTCACACTGGGGTCCGGGGGCCACGTGCTCAGTTCTTTTCGGGCAGGTAGCTGAATCGACGACCGTAGTCAAGCATCTGTTCCACGAAATCCGTGGGATCCTCAAGGCGTATGTCGGTGATCTTCCCATTGGCATCCTCCACGGGTACCAGCACCGGATTCACGAAACCGCTGTATGGCGCGCTCTTCACATTCTCGCTGCGTCGGAGCACTTCGGCGTGGATCTCCTGATCCACCTTCACACCATAATTCTCGATCAAGGCTTTGGCGGCTTCGTAGTCGCCCTGGCTCTTGATGCGTTGCACTTCGCGCAGCATCTCACCGAACAGGCCACGCAGTTTCTGCACATCGTGGATGCGCACATAACTCTTTCCATCGTGCTTCTCGATGGTGACGATGTCTGCCGGGGCACCGCGCTCGAGCACCCACTTGCTAACCGCCTGACGGTTGCGCATGTGGGCTTGCTGCACATCGTCGCCCAGCTTCAGCCTTCTCAATTGCAGCATGAGCCCATTGCGCAGGTATGCCTCATACTCCGCCAGGCCCACCTCCGGTCCTGGCACGAGGCCGATCTCCTGTAGTTTGGGATCCGTGATGTAGTACAAGGCCACCAGATCGGCACGTGCTTCCTCCAGCGGACTGGCATAGTTCTTCAGCATATCCTGGCTCTTGCCCGGTTCGGTGATCCCGCTGGCATGTCCGATCACCTCGTGCAGTGCCGTATGGAGTTTGCCGGCCAATGAACCATGCTCTTCGGAACGGGCACGTTCGGCGTCATCGAAGGCGAATTCCTTCATCATCTCTCCCCCACTGGCCTTCTCATAAGCTTCGCTGATGTTGCCCAGGCTCACGCTCTTGCTCCCATGCTTGGCCCGGATCCAGTTGGCATTGGGCAGATTGACGCCGACCGGTGTGCTGGGGCTGGCATCGCCCGCTTCCCCCACCACGTTGATGAAATTGTACGTGATCCCGACCACGTCCTTGCGTTTGTGCTCGGGGCTGATGGGGCTGTTCTCCTCGAACCAACCGGCGTAGTCCATCAACACCGCCATGCGCTGGCTGGCCTCGGGGTCCTTCATCTGTACGATCACTTCGTAACTGCCCTTCATGCCCAGGGGATCCTGGTACACCTCCACGAAGCCATGGATGAAGTCGATGTCGCTCTCGGTGTCCTCCACCCAGGCGATATTGAAGTCGTCCCAGGTCTTGAGATCACCGGTCCGATAGTAGTCGATGAGCAGGCCAATGGCCTTCTCCTGCTTGGGGTTCAGGGCCACCGTGCGCGCCTTCTCCAACCAGTACACCACACGCTCAAGGGCCGGTCCGTACAGGCCACCGACCTTCCACACAGCCTCGGTCACCTTTCCATCGGCGCTGCGGATCACCTTGCTGTTGAGGCCATGGCTCACAGGCTCAGGATCGTTCCGGTCCTCTTTGGAAGCGTACAGCGCTTCCACTTCCTTCTGGCTCACGTCCTCCCCGTAGAAATTGATCGCACTACCCAGAACCAGATCGCGCTCCGCGTCCTGGCTCACTTTTACGGCATCAATGGCCGGGTCGAACATCGCCTCCACCACCTCTTCCGGAAGAGCATGCCCCACGGTGCTGAGTCGTTCCATGAACCAGGCACGCGGGAAAGCCGGGATGAACTTGGCGTTGCTGTAATGGTGGTGGATACCGTTGGCGAACCACACCTGCTTGGCATAGGTCATGAAGGCATCCCATTCCGGACCATTGTCCGTCCCGGAACGAGCCGTGACGATCGCCTCCAAGGCCTTCCGAATGCGCAGGTTGTGCCGATAGTTCTGGTCCCACATGATATCACGACCAGCGAGACCGCTCATGGTGAGGTAATAGGCCAATTCCTTCTGTTGAAGTGGGATCATATCCCACCCCGGGATCCGGTATCGGAGGATGCGAAGGTCCTCGAACTGATCCACCTCCCATTGGAACGTATCGGGTTCGGCTACAACGACCTCCGGTGTGTCGGACGTATCTGAGGGGCCACAAGCGAGGAACAGGGATGCCCCGAACAGGGCAAGGATCGGAAAACGCATGGTCATGGATCTGGTGGATGGCGAATATAACCGGGCCCGCCTTACCCGAGCGATGATGGTGCTGGATGGCGCCATGAGGGTTGAACCCCGTTCCGTTCCATCACTTGCGGGGATGCACCATCAGCATGTTCGCCTTGGCGTGCTCCACCAACTTTTTCATGCGATGATATGCCGCTAATTGCTTGTTGTAACGCTTAAGGTCGGCATGACTAAGTGTCTCAACATGAAGCAGATCCATCTTATCAGTTAGATCATGTAATTTGACACGAATGGCCAGGTTGTCCTGCATGACTCGATCGATATACTGCTCGTAGGACTCTTCCGGATGTCGGCTTATGTGCTCCAAGGATTTGGTGATCCGGGGTGGAAACCCCTTCTTCGAAAGATCCTCCACGGTCATGGCCGAGCGCTCCAGAACGTCGTGCAGGGCACCCAGCACCTGTTCCTCGTTGTCCTGACCGCGCATCATCACACGCATCACGTGCAGGATGTAGGGTTTACCGAATCGGTCCACCTGGCCCTTATGGACCTTGGCTGCCAGGCGGATGGCGGTCTCCAACAGATTGTCCAAGGGGGTCGGTGATGTTTAATGGAGCTGTTCCGATGCGTCACTCGGACCTACTGTAGGTCGATGCGAAGGTCCAGGGCATTGGGATCACGGCCTATCACCCCGAAGTCGGTATCGAGCTTCACTTCCTTGGCGGATAGTTCACGGTTCACGCCCTGCGCACTTGCGACCTCGCCAATGGGCCTGGCGAAGCGGAAAGAATACTTATACTTCATGCTCTCTAGCATCATGCTCATATCCGGTCCCTCCTCCTCACCCTCCTCGCTCTCACCGACTTCCTCCTCATCGCTCTTGGACATGGTAGCGCCCAGTTCGTACGCATGCCTGTTGTTGGTGCGTACCAAGGTGCTGCCTTCCCAGCGGAAAAATTCATGCTGAGCGCCACTGCTGTCGGGCATCAGGTGGTTCAAGGCCGCGTTGAGCGCGGCGATATCCTTGAAGTTGAAGCTGATGCGCTGGACCCACTTCTTCTTGTCATCGAGCTTCACCTTGCCGATGCCTTCCAAGCCCTCCAGTGCCGCGATCTCCCCGCTCATGTTCATGGCTCCCATGTCGGACATGCCAGCGCCTGCTTCACCCATTTCCCCGAAGGTGGCCATCATCTCACCCAGCTCGCTCATATCCACCACATAGGTCATGCTCCCGCTGCCATCCTTCTTGAAGCGGTACTCTTCTTCAATGGTGATGCAGCCGGTGAACAAGACAAGCCCGCACACAGCCCCGATCAGGTCCTTCCCGAAGTGGCATTTCATGGGTGCAAGGTAGCGTTGGGACCGCATTGCTGGATCCTGCGAAAACTGCCGACCAAGCACGAAGCCCCCCGATCGCTCGGAGGGCTTCGTACACAAAGTATTTCAAGATCAGCGCACCAAGGGCAGGCGGAAGGTCTTCTGTGCCGCACCGGTGTCCACGGTCAGGAACCAGATGCCCGAGCCGAGATCATGGGCGGGTATGGTCAGCAGCGCCCCACCGGGCTGCCGCTCCGACAGATGCAGGCGGCCTGCAGCATCATACAGGCGGATATCCACCGCTCCCACTTCGGTGGGCAGCGCCACCAGGAAGGCTTCGGAGGTGGACCATGCGTGCATTTCACCGGATGCCATGGCGCTGCCCAGATCGGTGCTCACCTGCACGGTGACGTCCTGGGTGAACATGCTGGAGCATGCCCCATTGGTCACTGTCAGCACCACCGAATAGGTGCCAGGCAGGGAATAGACATGGACGGGTTCCATGGCCGTGCTCGTGGCGCCATCGCCGAGATCCCACACATATTCGTCAGCTGGACCGGACATGTTCAGGAACACGGTTGGTTGACCCGCCATGACCGTGAGGTCCTGCAACTCGAACTGGGCGACAGGGGCCTCAGCGCTCCCCACCTCGATCATATCCGAGGAGATCATGCATCCCTTGGAATCGCTGATCGTGACCATGTGCAGGCCTGCAGCCGCGTCGATGATCGCGCCGTTGCCCCCGTTCGTCCACATCAAGGAGTAAGGTGCTGTTCCGCCAAGCACCACCGCGGTGATGCTTCCGTCGAACGCGTCCGGACAACTTGCATCGACCACCTGGTATGTGGCCTCCAAAGCGAAGGGTTCGGCGATGGTGAATGCACTGGTGAGCGCCCCACACGCTGCATCGTTGTTCACACTGACCATGTAGTTACCAACTGCAAGCGTTGAGATCGTAGCCGAGCCGACGGAACCCTCCTGGGTACCGATCACGGTCCCGGCGGCATCCATCCAGGTCACATCGAAGGACTGGCCCGAGGGCACTTGCACCATGGCCTCCCCATTGGCCGCTCCGTGGCAGCTCACATCGGTGAGTTGCTGTTGTACTGGAGCGGTGGCATGCAGCATGAACCGGGGCTGGCTCGCATCGGCGTTGGCCAGCATGGTGAAGTTGTACTCCGCCCCACTGGTCAGCGGGGTGATGTTACCGGTCACAAGATCCTCCAGGACCAGGCAGCTCACGCCGTCCACACCGCTGAGCGCAGTGGCGGTGATGGTGAAGGTGCCGTTCATGGGTACGACGATCAGGACCGGGATGGAGATGGCGTTATCGTACATGCCATACATGTTGATCGCCAGGTCGTGTGCATCGCTGCTGCGGGTGGCGATCTGTGGCGCACTGGGGTGGCTGAAGACGAACTTCTCCACGTCACCGGCCTCGAACGCGGGTGTGCCATCCTGGAAGACGACCACCGTCTCATCGGTGAAGGTGTTCATGCCGCTGCTCACTTTGAGGCGTAGCATGGGCAATACACCTTCCAACTGGGCCGGTCCACCGAACAGGCCACCGGTATTGCCCGCGACCTTGGCATCTTCGCTCACCGTGGTATTCACGGCCGGTCCATTGGCCTTCAGCCAGAATCCCTGCGAACTTTGGATGATCCCGTTGGCACCATTGGTTCCCACAACCCCGTTCCACGAAGCGTTGTTGCCGTTGGTGGGGTTGTAGATCCAGTAGGCATTCTCCACGTCTGCACCACGGGTCACCTGCGAGAAGGCGATCGGGCTTGGCAGGGGATTGCTCACGAGGTTCAAACCATCCACTTCTCCGTTGCCGGTGTTGGTCCAGGTGATCGGCAGGGCGATGGGGCTGTGGGCGATGGTCGGTGCGCCGGTCACATCCACTACGAATGCCTGGGTGCCGCCCGAAGCATCACCGCTCCACACCGCATAACCACGGCCGCGCTCCAAAGCTTGCGCTGTGCCACTCACACCGACCAGGCCATCGAATTCGCTGGCACCGGTGTTCGTCTCATCGTACCAACGGATGCTGGGCCACAGGACACCGCCACTGTAGAAATTCGGGTAGTTACTGCCGGGAAAACCTGCTGTGAAGAAGTCGTCGTTCCAGTCGGCCACCGTCATACCGTCCACCGGACTGCCCAT
Organism: Flavobacteriales bacterium; assembly: GCA_041745875.1. Taxonomy (GTDB): domain Bacteria; phylum Bacteroidota; class Bacteroidia; order Flavobacteriales_F; family PHOS-HE28; genus PHOS-HE28. The sequence goes on from JBGTIB010000255.1 coordinate 14,188, forward strand.
GAGGCGCCAGTTGGTGACACCACCCGGCACACGGCGTTGCGCGGTGAGATCTCCGATGTAGCTGGCTCCGGCACCCACGGTACCGAGACGGCCGGTTCCATTGGCCGTACTCCGCAGGATCACATTGGCATTGGTAGCATCGAAAGCGCCATCAACCAGTTCCAAAGTGCCTTGGATGCGGACCGTACCTGCCACTGCCGTACCATCAGCAACCGCATTGGTCAGGTTGTGCAGGTTCACCACACCCGTGGTGGTCAGGGTGGTCGCAGAAACGCCTTCCAGCGAAAGTGTACCAAGCCCTGTCACAGTGCCATTGAGTATCACTTCGTTGCCTTTGATGATGAGCACTTGCTCCTCTTCGAGCACCAAGGTCCCTCCGGCTTCCAGCACCAGGTCGTCAACGAGCGTAATGTCATTCACTGTCACGGTATGGCCGGCCTGAATGATCACCTTGGTATTGACACTCACTGAAGCGCCATTGGCGGGACCGTCGGGCGTGTAGGCCCAGATCGCATCGATCGCCGATCCGCTGCCTGCGCTATACAGCACCGAAGGCACGATATTGACCGTGTAGTCCTCCACTTGTCCATAGGTGGAGTTACCGCAGGGCGTCGCGTTCGGCGTACCGACAACGGCGTCGTGCAGACGGACGCGCATACGGGTGGTACCCGGCTCGGTACCTGTGGGTACGATGATGATACCAGTGCGTGGGCTCTGACCCAGGGGGGAGACGTAAACCTGTTCGCCAGCATCCGTGAAACTACCGTTCCTGTTCAGGTCGATCCATACCAGCACCTGGTCCTCGGGATAGCCGGTCGTTGCTCCCGAGAATCCATAATCCACGGTGAGGAAATAGGGTACACCGCTCATGAGCGTACCCACGGTGGAAGTGTGGTCCTCATAGCCTACGTTACCCGTTGAGGATCGATCGATATCGGCCAGCCGCACACGGGTGATGCGTTCGAAGTTATTACTAGTTGCACCCGCCGCACAGTAGCAGATCTCCGCAGCAACTTGCACCGGTGCGCTGACCCCGGTATTGGATTGGCATGTGACCTGGCAGCGGTACCAGGTGGTTTCCGTGAGAGAGGTATTCAATCCAGGCGAGTTGGCGCCGTTGACATTGGCCCAGTCCGTACCGTTCAAGGAACTCTGCCACTGATAGCCTACCCCATCACCAGGTGTGGCATTCTGGAGGCTGAGGTTGAAGGGCTCAGTAGCACAGATCGAGGATACACTGGCCAGGGTATTTCCCGGGGCTGGTGTGCCCGTGCAGGGGTTGTAGGGTACGTAGTCCACCCACGAATTGACGTTGCCCGTGCGGATCGTGATGTTCCGGTTGCTTCCCAAGGTGCTTCGGACCTCCACCGAAAGGCGCAAGCGGTCCCCTGGCCCCCAATCTTCGGGAAGGGTGAAGCTAGCAGTCTTGGTACCCGTGGAATTGAATTCATTGGAGTAGGCGCTTGAGGCTTGTACCACACCACCACTGTTGGTGCGTTGCAAACGGAAGCGTGCGGCCAGTAAAAAACTGGATCGATCTGAAACGCTCATTGACACATTGAATGACGTCCCACCGATGGCAGTGGGCAGATCAGAATGGTCGATGGTAAAGGCCAGCCGCTCTGAGAAAGAACTCGAACTCGTGTTGCTCGTGTTGACCGTTCCGGAAGATCCCTGGGTTGGTAACAGGTCGCGGACAATTCCACCAGCCCCCGGATTGTTCTGGGAGTGCCTGAGGTACAACCGTTCCATCTGTGCCCAGGAAGTGGAGGGGGCTAAGCCTGCGAACACGACCACCAGCCATACGGCGCAGGAGCGCAGGATGCTGTGATGGAACGCGAGACGCTTTAGGCGAAAAGGACTGGTGTTGAAATGTGCCATGGTAGCTGGTTTTGCTGTATTCCGATCGATGCCTGGGGCCTTGTTACAGTGGTCCAGTGCATGCCTTGCTGTGTCCAAGCAGTTCGGAAAGTCATGGCGACGTTCATTCGAAATATTCGACAAATTGTTACAATTAGTCGACGAATGATGTAAAGAACTCGGCAAATATGTGGCGAAAGTCCATTGGCTGTCAACACCAACACCCGGAATTCTCCAGGGAGCGCATCCCCCGGGTGGGATCAAGGCCAAAACAAAAGCCCCGTACCAAGTGGTACAGGGCTTTCGATCGGGGGGCGGCTGGTTTAGCGCAACAAGGGTACCCGGAAGGTCTTCTGCTGCTGTTGGTGTGTCAGGCGCACGAACCAGATACCGGAGACCAGACCGCTGGCTGGTAGCAGAATGCGACCCGGTGCTGCAGCGATCGACTTCTGGACGTGCAAACGACCGGTCGCATCGAGCACCTCTACAGCGAGGTTCCCTTCAAAGCCATGGTCCACCACGAAGTGGGCACCATCGCTCCACACGTTGGTCACGGGACTTGTGCTCTGTGCAACGCCTGTGCTCACCTGCACCGTCACATCCACCGACCAGCTATCCTCACAGTCGCCGCCAAATGCGAACATCGTGACGGTATAAACCCCTGGCAGTGCGAACACGTGGGTGGGCTCAGCATCCTCGCTGGTGTTGCCATCCCCGAAGTCCCAGAAGTAGGAATCGGCCATGGTGGCGTTGTTGGTGAAAAGCACCTCCTCCCCCGTCAGAACGGGAGCGCCATCGAGTTCAAAGCCTGCAATGGGTCCATCGCCACTGATGATCTCCATGCCTTCCACATTGATCGTGCAGCCATTGACATCCGTGATCACCAACGAATAGTTGCCGGGCAGGTCCATGATGGCGGCTTCGGTGCTGCCATTGCTCCAGTTGAAGGAATAGGGTCCCTCACCACCAAGCACATCCACGCTCAGGACACCATCCGCCGTGTTCGGGCAGCTGGCTTCCAGTCCTTCCACCTGGGCTTCGATCAGGAACGGCTCCAAGATGGTGATGTCAGCGCTTACCTGACCACAAGCGGTGTTCCCCCCCACGGCGATGATGTAGTTGCCACCGGCCAGCTCATCGAAGATGAACGCACCAGCCGCTACGTTCACCGCCGTTTGGATCGGGGTACCGAAACCATCCGACAGGGTGACATCCACACCGCCCTCGGGCAGCACAAGTTCCACCATGCCACTGTTGGAACCGGCGCACAGGGCATCGGTCACCGTGAACGGTACGGGTGTGGAGGCATGGAGGACGAAACGATCCATCACCATGTCGGCACTGGCTTCCATGGAGAAGGTGTACATGGCGCCGTCGGCCAGGGGGGTGACAAGCCCTTCGAGCAGGTCCTCCAGGACGAAGCAGCTCATGGCCTGCATCCCGGTGATACCGGCACTGATGGTATAGGTCCCCGTCACCGGTGCACGCACGGTCAACGGAATGCTGATGTCGGAGGTGAATGCCCCGAAGCGGTTCACGATGAGATCGTGGCCATTGCTGGTGCGGGTGGCGATACGTGGCGTGGAGGGGTGCGAGAAATCGAGCTTCAGCGCATCGTTCGGATCCAGGCCCGGGGTACCGTCCGCGAAGAGGATGGCGGCCTGATCGTACCAGGCACCGGCACCCTGCATGGTCAAACGTACCAAGGGATGTGTGGCGATCTGGTCGTTGCCTCCGAAGAGCCCGCCATCATTGCCTTCCACCTTGGCTTGTTCGTCCACCGTGGTGCTCACATCGCTACCCGCTGCGCGCAGCCAGAAACCCTGGCTGCTCTGGATGACCCCATTGAGTGCACCCGTCGGCGTGCTGGTCTGCGTGTTGGGATCCCAGTAGGCCGTCGAGCCGCTCACCGGATCGTAGATGTAGTACCCGTCGCTCACATCAGCACCCAGGTCGAGTTCATCGTAGCTGATCGGGCTGGGCAGCGGATTGCTCAGCAGGTTCCATCCATCGGCCGTGGGGTTGCCGCTATCTGTCCAGGTCATGGGAAGGGATAGTGGTGTATTGGCAATGATCGGTTCACCGACCACATCGATGGTGAAGGCAGCAGTGCCACCCAACGCATCGCCGCACCACACAGCAAAACCCTGTCCCGGGGTGAGTACCTGGTTGATGCTGGTGGCGCCTACCAGACCATCGTTCACATTACTTCCCCCCACACTTTCGTCGTACCAACGCACGCTGGGCCACAGGATGCCGCTGCCTACGGGGTCGTCGAAATTCGGGTAGTTGCTACCGGGGAAGCCGGCCGTGATGAAGTCATCGTTCCAATCGTTGATGGTGCGGCCTTCCACGTTGCTGCCCAACAAGCGCCAGTTGGTGACCCCGGACGGGATCCTGCGCTGCACGGTGAGGTCGCCCAGATAGTCGGCGGTAGCACCCACCGGACCAAGCCGTCCCGTGGTGCCCGCATCGACACTGCGCAGGCGAACGGTGGCACTGGTGGCATCGAAGTCGCCATCGGCCAGTAGCAGGGTACCCCGGATGTCCAAGTTGCCAAGCACTGCCACACCTGCGGAGTTCGCCACGGTCAGGTTCCACATCTGGATGGTGCCTGTCAGGGTGAGAGTGGTGGGATCGAAACCGATCAGCTCGAATTCACCGGTGGTGCCCGTCACCGTCCCGGCCAATGCGATATTGTCACCATACACTGAGATCAGGCGTTCGGTGTTCACGGTCAACGTGGCGCCGCTTTCCAGCGTGAGGTCATCCACATTGGTGCTTACGTTCACCGTGACGTCATCGCCGGTTTGCACCACCATGCTGCTGTTGCTGGTGAAGATGGCGGGGCCAGCCGTGCCAGCCGGTGTATCGCTCCAGATCGCATCGTTCACATTGCCGGTAGCACGGCTATAGTAGATGGCTGCGGGTTGGATGGCCACCCCGCGCAAGTCCAGGTCATCGATGCGCCAGTTGGCGACACCGGCAACCGCGGAACCTGAACCGCTATGCCCATAGATGCGATAGGTCACAGCAACACCAGTGGGGCTTACCAGGTTCAGGCCGGTATTCGATCCGAACAACCATGTATTGTTCGCCAGCAGGGTGCCGCTGGCCAGATCCGTGGTGTAGCCGTCGAGGCTCCAGCGGATGGAGTATTCGGTTGGACCGGTGCCTGTGCTCCTGCTGCCGAACTCGATGGAGTTGAGGGCGATACCATAGCCCACGGTAGGTGTAAGCGTGAACTGGAAGTAGGTCGAAGTGCTGGGGTTCATCCCGCCGATATAGGCTGCAGCACCTGCATTGTTACCACCACTGGAGCCAGGGTAAGTATTGGATGAAGAGGTGGAATTGATCAAGACCGGAGCGCCAGGGGTGTTGTTGTTATTCCCCCTGCCCAGGTCCGAGGTCGTCACATTGAGGATCTGATCGTAGGTGGGTGTTGCCGTGCCAAGATCCCAATAGATCTGTGGGGCGATGCCGGTGCCACTGACCGACACGTTGAAGGTGCTGGCGCCACCACCGCTAATGGCCACATTCCCGCCTTGAGCCCCGACCGCTGCAGGCGCAAAACGAACATAGACCGTTGTAGCCGCCAGCGTTCCACCGGTATAGCCGATATTGAAGCTGCTCACCCAGGTGAAGTTGTCGTCGCTCACCAGGAAGTCGGTGCCTCCCGGGGCCGTCACGGTAAGGTTACCGCTGGCAGGACTCAAGTTCGAGGCGTTCACATCGAACTCGTCCGTCGTACTGAAACCGGGAGCTGCATTGCCCAGATTGAGCGCTGTTGGATCACCAGCGATCAACGGCGACCCGATCGGTGTTCCAGCAGCGACCACATTGTCCACGGCAAAGCTGGGACGTGCACCGGAACCACTGATCTGGCGCGAAACCCAACGCAACTGCACCACCGCTTCATCATCGCAATCCGATGGAAGTGTGATCGAAATGTTCTGCGAATTCTGCGGAGTGGTCACCGCCGTGGTCTGCGTTGTCGTGTTATTCTGGTACTCTGTTCCGGTCAGATCGGTGAACGCACCAACCGTACCTACCCTGTACTGCAGGATCATCTCGTTGATCCGTGTGTTGGAACCACCATCATAAGGATTCCGGATGGTCATTGCGTCGAATTCAACCTCCACATTGACATTTCCCGTCGTGTTGAGAGCCAACGCCATGGCCACGTCCAGTGAGCCTGTGGTCAAATAGCCGATCTTACCGTTGTAGTTATGAACATTACCACTTGTGGTCGAGGCGGTGCTATTGCCTACCAACAGTCTATCTCCGGTCGGACCGGTTGTTCGAAAAGAGGATCCCACTGCCGCTGTTGCCAACTGCCAACCTTGCCAACCTGCAGGGTAGGAACTTGATGCGTGCGTCAAACTCCCGAAATCCTGGGAATAAGGCAGGCTTTGGGCCGCAGGTTGTGTTTGCGCAAAAGCCACACTGGTTGCCAGTGCAAGAACGCCACATAGAAAAGAGTGAAGCGTAGAGAGCTTCTTCATGGGACTTGGGTTTAGGTAAGGCACCTTGGGCGAGGTACCTATTAGGAACACGTTAGGGACCGCCAAATTAGGGGATCGCGGCGGATACACGGGTGTCCGTGGAGAACTTCACACTGGTCCCTATTGTTTCAAGTCACAGCCTAACCATTTTGCACTGGTGCCTGTGCCAAAAAGCAGCGGTCCCACCCCAGTGAAGGGATGGGACCGTTGGTAAGGTGTTCGGATCGGGATCAGCGCATCAAGGGCACACGCTGGGTCTGTTGCACGCCTTGGTGCGTCAAGCGAACGAACCAGATCCCGTTGGGCAGGGTGTGCGCAGGTACAAGTAGTCGGCCGGGACCATCGCTGTTCGTCTGTTGCACGTGCAGCTTTCCGGTGGCATCCAGCACTTCAACGTGGAGCACGTCCCCCCCACTGAACTGGTGTTCCAGTACGAACTGGACACCGTCGCAGTAGACCGTGAAGCTGCTTTCCTCCATCTGGCGTATGCCCGTGCTGGTCTGCACCACCACCTGGCCGAGGGCCTGGCTGTAGCAGTTACCTTGCTCCACAGAGAGGGTCACCATGTAACTGCCCAGTTCGGTATAGCTGTGCACGGGGTTGATCTCCTCACTGAACGTGCCGTCACCCAAGTCCCACAGGATCGCATCGGCGGTGCTGCCTTCGTAAGTAAAATGCACGGGGTCATGCGGTGCCACCACCTCCTGCTCCACCGAGAAGGCGGCTGTGGGGGTGCGCTGCTCCCCGATCGCTAATTCGGTAGCGGTCCAGGTGCAACCATGGGCATCGGCGATGCTGAGGCCATACGCGCCGGTGGCTGCCACGAGCTGAGGCTCGGTGGTACCATTGCTCCAGGTGTAGGTGAAGGGTGCGGTGCCACCGAAGATCGTGGGTACCAGGCTGCCGTTGTCGGTCCCGCAATCTGCCGCAGTGGACACTAGCTCTGCTTCCAAGGCCATGGGTTCCCGGATGGTGACAGCGGCCGTGAGGTCGCCGCAACCTGCGCTACTGGCCACCCGGGTCATGTAATTCCCCGCCGCCAGACCGGTGAAGGTCACGGCATCGGTGATCTCCTGGGCGATCAGCTGGCCATGGGAATCGAGCAGAGATACCATGGTCTCACCTTCGGGAAGGTGCAGACCGATCATGCCGTCGTTCGCGCCGAAGCAGGTGGCGTCGGTCACGGTCCGCTGAACGGGTGCCGAGACATGGATCAGGAAGCGGGGAGCGACCTCGCCCTGGGCCTGTTCAGCCGTGAACGGGATGAGCGTGCCCTCGGTGAGGATCGTACTGGTGCCCGTCACCAGGTCCTCGATCATCACGCAACTGATACCTGCCAGCGCTTCGATCCCTGACACATTGAGGGTGAAGGAACCTTGTGCCGGGACCTTTACATGCACGGGAATGGTGATGGCCGCGTCGGGCATGCCGTACATGTTGATGGCAAGGGGACCGCCAGCCTGGTCGTGGGTGGCGATGCGTGGTGCATCCGGATGTCCGAAGGCGAATTTGGCGATGCTTGCACCCTGTTCGAAGACCACCACCGCTTCATCGCTGAAGCCGTGCTGACCGCCGCTCACCTGGAGGCGAAGCATGGGCAGTGGTTCCTGCAGCATCAGCCCACCGAAGAAGCCGCCGGAGTTGTTGTCCACTTTGGCTGCTTCACCGATGGTGGTGGTCACTGCCGGGCCATTCGCCTTCAGCCAGAAGGCCTGCGAACTTTGGAGGATGCCGTTTGCGCCGTTGATCCCCACCACGCCGTTCCAGGTGGCGTTGTTGCCGCTGATGGGGTCGTACACCCAGTAGAAGTTGCTCACATCGGCACCACGGTCCACCACTGCGAAATCGATGGCAGAAGGCAAGGGGTTGCTGACAAGGTTGTAACCATCTGCACCGGGGTTGCCGCTATTGGTCCAGCTCATGGGCAGCTGGATCGGTGCATGGGCGATGTTGGCCGTACCGGTCACATCGATCGTGAAGGGTTGGGTGCCACCCTGGAAGTCGCCGGACCACGCACCGAAACCTTGACCCACGTTCAGTACCTGGGCAAGCCCGGTAACACCCACAAGACCGATGTTCATATCGGGACCGGGCTGGGTTTCATCGTACCAGCGGATGCTCGGCCAGAGTTCGTTGTTGCTATAGAAATTGGGGTAGTTCGATCCAGGGAAACCCGCGGTAAAGAAGTCGTCGTTCCAATCGGACACGGTGGCACCCTGCACGGGCGAACCGATGAGTCGCCAGTTGGTGACCCCACCGGGGATCCAGCGCTGCATGGTGGTATTGCCCACCAGATCCGCAGCGGCACCCACCGGTCCCAAGCGTGCCGTACCAGCGGCATTGCTCACCAGGCGGATCCCGGACTGCGCGTTGAGCACACCCTCGTTGATCTGCAGGGTACCGCGCACATCCATGGCGGCGCTCAGTACGATGCCATCGGGACGATCCACGGTCACGTGGTGGAGATCGACCGTGCCACCACCGTTGAAGGTCAGGGCATCATCACCCACGAGGTGCAGGGTGCCCGTTGTCGCGGTCAAGGCGCCATCCACCGTGATCTGCTCTCCACCCAAGGTGATCGTGCGGTCATCGAAGGCGAACAGGGCATTGGACTCCACGGTCAGGTCCAGGATCTCGTGATCGTTGGAGGCCAGCACCTGATGTCCTTCCTGGACCACGAAGCTCGCGTGGCGATCCACATTCACCGCGTTCGGCGCACCGTTGCGCAGGTTGCTCCAGATGGGGTCCGTGATATCGCCGTTGCCGGTGGAGAAATGCACCGGGCGACAAAGCGTACCGGCCACCTGGATATGGTCGAAGAAGATCTCCTCGCTCACATCGTTGCTGCGGAAACGGACCCGCACCTCCATGGCAGTACCGGTCTGTGGTACCGGGAAGGAGAAGCTCGTCATGTTCGGTCCCAGGTTCGCGCCATCGCCAACGCCGTCGAAGTCAGTGTCCTGGGCGAAAGGTTTGTTGTCGAAGCCGACGTTCGCTTTGGAGCGGAAGGCACCCACGGTGGTCCATCCCTGCCCGTCCACGTTAACCTCGGCATAGAGGTAGTCGACACGATCGTTCCGGTTGTCGTAGGTCGAAGCATTGCGTGCAGCGACGCGCATGCCCATGTTGATGTTCGAAACACCCAGGATGTCCACACTGGGGAAAGCCACGACCACCTCGGAATTCGCGGCCAGGGTGGTCATGTTGTTGCCGCCCATGGCGTAGTTGCCGTTCATGTTGGTGGGCACCAGCGTTCCTGCGGAAGAGAATCCGAAGGCATCGGCCCGGAGGAAGAAGGCACCACTCGGACCTGTTCCATGCGGCGCGCTCACGGTGTAGCGATCGCCGCTGCCATCCGTCTCGAAGCTCTCGACCAGGACGACCCGTGGCTGCGAGCGGTCGTCGGTGACGGTCAGTTGCTGTTGCCCGGCAAAGCCGATGTGCGGCGTACCGATCCCCCCTACCAGGTTCTGCAAGGCGAACACGAATACCTCGTTGCCGATGCAGGCCCCGTTCTCAACGATGTCGACCACCACATCCATGGTACCGCCGGTATTGGCGGGGAAGGTGACGGTTTGGGAGGAGAAGCCCTGAAGACGAGCCGCATCGCCACTGACCAGAACGAGGTCCACGGAGACCGGATCATCCGGGTCGGGGTTGTCGATGGCCACGGTGATGGTATGACTTCCATCCATGCCACCGATACTGGCCGTGGTACTGAGCAGGCTTACCGAAGTGGAAAGATCCTGTGGCACACGGAAGTTGTCGAACCAGGCATGCGGTGTGGTTGAACCACCGTGGTTGAAGAGACAGCCTATGTAAGGAAGGTTGGTACCCGTGTGGGTGGTGTTCACCGCCGAACCACCGAAAGTGACCGCCATGGTGGGGTCACCGAAAGGGCCTGACGGTCCATTGTCGGTATGGTACATGGTCCATGTCCCCGTGAACGGGTCGAAGGTGACACGCACATCCATGTAATGGTGGTTCACATCGCCCACGGAAATGACATCCGTGAAGGTCCCCTTTACACCGCCGGTGTAACGCACCAGGCGCAGTGGGTTGACCGTGCTGGCATTGCTGCCGATGACCACGGCATAGCCCACGCCGTTCTGGAGGTCGGCCTGGCTACCGGCCAGCACCACACCGGCACCGATGCGATTGTCGAAGAAGCCCGTGGGGTTGCCGGCCGATTGGCGCATGTTGAAGGACCATTCGAGCAGGAACGCGTTGCTGTTGAGCACTGTGTTGTAGTTGCTCGAAACGGGCTGGGAAACGTACTCCCTGCCGGCCACGCCCGTGCCGTTCATGCGGAGACGGTTCGATTCGATGCGGACCCCGGCGGCACCGCCTGATTCGAATTCGGTCCAACCGGAGCCCACTACATTGCTGTTGGCACGGTTGAAGCCATCCACCAGCATCTGTGCGTTGGAGATGGACAGGATCCCCAGGAGCAGCAGTGCCACCATCAGGGCTTTCAGTGGCAGGCTGCCACCTTCTCGAGGGATGTCGAGATCTTTCATCGTGTTGTTCGTGTTGGCCATCCAGTGTAACATGTTCTTTGTCAAACACACCGGGATACACCCGGGAGAGTGGGCCCTTCAACGCCGCATCCGGGTGTTGGTTACAGGCACCGTCCATCGTTGCTCCAGTTTTGGTTCGAAAAGTGAAAGTAGTATCCCGAATGCCGGTTTTTACAATGCCTCGAGGCGGGGCTTCCTGGATGCAACGACGGGTGAACCTCATTGTAGCTCTTTCGCTGCCTCGTGGGTGAGGTGCAACAAAAAAAAGGACCGCCTCTTGCCGAGACGGCCCTTCACCAGTGAACCCGTAGGGAGTCGAACCCCAAACCTCCTGATCCGTAGTCAGGTGCTCTATCCAATTGAGCTACGGGTCCTTTGGAACGGCTGCGAAGATAAGGATCCCCGAGCATGTGACGAGCGTTGTTAGAAGTTGTTCGGCGAGGTGCCGTGGTCCCCGATCAGATCCAGCCGTTCAACCAATAGTAGGATATGGCCAGGTATTCGCGCAGCAGGATCACCTCCAGGCGCAGGTGGTGCCACAGGTCGTAACGCAGTGTGTTGCTGCCCGAGACATCGGGAACGAAGGCCCGTCCACCGACCATCCGGTGATCGTACTGAAGGTCCACGAACATGGCATGCTCGAAGGCCGGAACACCGCACACGGATACGAAGCCCGCTTTGCGGAAGGCTTTTACACTTCGGTACATGTTCTCCGGCGCCGTCACGATGGCGACCCGGGTGGCCTTCAAGCGGGGAAACACCTCGCCCACACGCAACACCTGTTCCCGGGTATTGGTGCCTTCCATGACACGCTGGATACGCCCTTCCCCCACCCCACGCAACACCAATTCATCGACCATGTCCTGAACGACACCGCTGTCCAAGGGATGGACCACCACAACGCCAGCTGAGGGATACAATGCCGCCACCTGTGCTGCATGGTGCAAGCGCAGGAGCTCGGCTCCCGAGGGCATGCCGCTGCCGCCCAACACCAGGATGTATCCGGGCGCATCATGACAGATACCTGCCGCCGTGCCCAGGCGCCGATGCGCATCGAAGGGGATCCGGGTGAAGGCCAGCGCGATCAGGACCAAGGCCACGCCGCCCAAAGTGATCAAGGCGCGACGAAGCATGCGCAACAGGACCGGCGACCATTGTTTTCGCACCCTGATCACACGTTCGCGAAAGGCTTTCATCGCGGAGCAGGATGCCGACCGATCAGGGCTTGTAGTACTTCAGCGCCTGTGGCATGTAGGCGTTCAGGTCGCGCATGCGTGTGGCATCGCTGGGGTGTGTACTGAGCAATTCGGGCGGGGCAGCTCCCCCACCGGCGCTCATGCGTTCCCAGAACTTCGGGGCCTCGCGGGGGTCATATCCGGCCATGGCCATGAAGATCAAGCCCATCTTGTCGGCTTCCGTTTCGTGCTTCCGGCTGAAGGCGAGCATACCCAAGCCCGAGCTGATCCCCACGCTTTGCAGGAAGATATCCTTTGCCAAACTGGGCTTCTCGTTCATCAGCACATCGATCGTCATGCCCACACCCTGCAGGGCCAGGGCCTGGCTCATGCGTTCGTTGCCGTGCCGTGCGATGGCATGCGCCACTTCATGACCCATCACCACGGCAAGGCCGGTCTCATCGGCGGTCACAGGCAGTATCCCGGTATAGAAGACGACCTTCCCACCCGGCATGCACCAAGCGTTCACCGTGGGATCGTTCACCACGTTGAATTCCCATTCAAAGCCTTCCACACGATCCGATGCGTTGTTCTCCTTAAGGTATTTGGCGGCGGCATCCGCGATCCGGGTACCCACTGTGCGTACCTCTCGTGTGCGTGGATCACTCTCCGGAAGCACTTGATTCTGTTGCAGGAACTCGCGGTACTGCCCATCGGCCATGGACATCACGGTACCCTCGCCCACCATGTTCAGTTGCCGTCGCCCGGTAATGGGCACCGTGGAACATGCGCTGAACAGGAACAGGAGGAAAAGGCAGAAGGTGGCGCGCTGGACCATGATCAAAGGATCTCAGCCGAAATTCCACGGTCCAACAACGCGGTGCACCGGGGCTCCAACTGATCGAAGCTACCGCGCTTCACGGCGCACTTTCCGTTGTAATGGACGATCCAGGCGCATTGTTCAGCCTGGATGGGGTCATGCTCGCAGATCCTTACCAGGCTTTCGATCACATGGTCGAAGGTGTTCACATCGTCGTTGTGTACAACGATCTCGCGCAATGAGGTTTGCTTCCGGACGATCTCCTCAAGGACGGCTTCTTCGGTGACTGTGGACATGAGCAACACCTTTGGGGCGGTGAAGGACAAAGGTAGCATGGTGCGGTCCGTGTTCCGGAGATCTCCGGAACCGATCCCCTGGCGATGTCCGAGTTGGTCCGCCGCCCCCGCCAACATTGACCGAAGACCAGGGTCCAGGTGCCGATACAAGGCCACATACCCTACCCTTGAGGGGATTCAGGGTTGGGCAAGAATGCCCGGTCCGAATTTCTCCAGGAGTGCGCGTGCTTCACGCATCGGAATGCGACGTCCATTGAGATAAGCCGTGATGAACGCGTCCGTCACACCCAATGAAACCGCTTCGTTCCGCCGGACCCCGGCAAGGTCCATATCGAGGAATACACCCGTGGTATAGCGGATCTTCTGCGTTTCGGTGCGCTCGCTGTTGAGCGGCGTGATGTTGAAGATCCTGTCCAGCGGTACAGGTTTGCTGTACACCCCCACCTGCACCGTGAAGAACAGACCCTTGATGAGTTCCACCTGCCGCGCGGGTGCTGCGCCGGGCACATTGTAGTAGGAGGCTGCTTCCGGTTCCGGTGTGAAGGTGGAGATGATGGCATCGGCACTCCCAGGATAGGCGGCGAGGATCGTTTCGACGTCCTCGAGCGGTTCCACCGCAGGACGAGCCACCGGCTTTTCGAGGGTGACCGCGATCCGATCCCTTGGAGCGGCAGTGGGCGCCGAGGGTTCCTTACGTGTCACTTGGGTCGCATCGCTTGATGGCTCCACGCGTTCGGGCACGCCTGATCCAGCAACTTGCTCCCTGGGCACGGGTCCATTGGCAAGTTCCATAGGACGGGCTGCACGGGCAGCCTCGGCCAGGGTGATCCGCTTGCCATCGCGATAGGCCACCACGAAGGCATCGCGGTAACCCCGTTCGCGCACCTTTTCCTTTGCCTCTTCGGCCTGGTCCGACCCGGTGAAGAGACCTGCGGTATAGCGTACCAAGCCATTGTCCAGACGCTCTCCGGTCACAGGTGTCATATCGCTGAACACATCCTCCCGGACCGCTGTTCTGAAGGCTCCGATCTGCACCTTGTACACGATACCTTCGGGCATCGGTGCATCCACCGGAATGGGCGTGTTGCGTCGCTCACCCACCGGTCGCAATTCGAAACGATCAACCTCCAATTCCCCGATCGTAGGCGCTGGAACTTCTGCAAGTGCGTTGGACCCGGCTCGTTCGTTGGTTGCAGCAACGGGTTCACCGGCGTTCGAGACCTCCTCCACGGGGACCGGTTGAGGACCGGCTTGATCACGCGCTTCAGCCAGCAATGGTTCGGTGCGCCGGGCACGCATCTCCAAAGCCATCATGACATTGCTGTCCTCCTCTGGCAGCGCCTGCATCATCACGGTGGCTTGCGCATCATTCAGATTGGCGGCCCCGCGCAGGCGGGAGGCCACATTTTCGAGCGAATCAGCACGATGGAGGAGGCCTTCGGAGCGGCTGTTCAGAAGACCTGTATCCGAGCCTGGGTCGTTCACTGCCTCGGACCGCAGCACCCGGGCCAATTCCCGGCTCCCCAGGGCAGCACGTTCCGCTTCGTCGGCCATATCATACTGCTCCATGGCCCGGGTCTTCGCTTGGAAGTAGCGGCTTCGATCCTGGTTCTCCAGGACCAGGGCCATCTCCTCGCCTGTCAAGTAGTAGAACTTCACCAGATGGTTCCGGAATTCCTGGACCAACTCCGCATCGCGTTGGCGCAAGCGGGCTTCCATCGCCAGGTCGATCTGCGCCACGGAGGCCAGGTGGAGGCTGTCGGACCGGGCCCGGTTGATGACCGCGAGTCGCTCCAACCGCTCCCGTTCCCGCTTCCTGGCCGAAACGGCCTGTTCTTCCAGGGAGAGCGCCTCATCGGAAAGCTCCATGGAGCGCTTCTCCAGTTCGTTGGCCTCTCGTTGGGCGCTCGTGGCGCGTTGCTCCAGGCGCGACGGATCTGAACCGTCCTCGTGTGCGATCGCCGCAATAAGGTCCTCGTTCGTCAAAAAACGCTCGTACAAGGCTGCCGGTTTCCCTGCTATGGCTGGCATATCATCGACCACAATTCCTTGTTCCGCAGCAGTGGTTCCCTCGGACGTCGCCGTTGAAGCCTGATCCGTAACCGATGCATCCGAGCCATCGGTGATGTCCCTCACTTCCCTGGCACTCGGTCGCGAGGCCGGTGTCCCTTGTGAAGATCCGCTGTCAGCAACCTGTGCCGTTCCGTCCTGCTCCAATGTCTTCCGTGCGTTGCTCGCTGCCGGATCCGGGGTAAGTTCGGTGGTGACCGTGCCTGGCACATCGTTCAATGGTCCATTGCGGGTGGTGGTCGAAGGGCCTTCCGGGGTCGTGGGTTCGATCACTTCCGCCTCAACGGCCTCCTCCCCTGCGCGTGTCGTCCCTTCTCCGTCCGCTGCCTTACCATAAAAGCCCTCATCGGGAACGGTCCCTCCCTCGCTCCACGCTTCGGTATCCACCGTTCGCGTAGTTTCCAAAATTGCCAGTTCCTCAAGGGTGGGACCCTGCTCCATATCCGAAGGCACTTCGATCCCCAACACCTTGGCGGCGATCTCTTCATAGGAAAGTTCCTCGCCCCGCAGATGATCGCCACTTATTAGGTGGTTGTGCACGGTGATGGAGCGATCCACCTCGCGCAGTGCCTCCAACTCCAGCGCGTATGCCGCACGGTACAGGCTGTCCCGCAGCATGATGTCATCGCTGCGATCCGCCCGCTTGCGCAACTTGCCCGCTTCATCGAAATGTTCGCCGGCATCGGTGCGCATGTCCTTGGCCAGCAGTAACAGCGGCTCGCTGGGCGGAAGTCCACGCGACACCAGTTTGCGTTCCAATCCTTTCAGGCTGTCGTTGGCGGTGCGCCATTCCTCCCGGCTGAGATATGCGGTACGTTGCCCCAGATCGGTGCGGACGATGAGCCGTTCGTCGCGAAGCCGTATGATGTCGCGCAGGAGTTTCTCCGAAGCCTTGTTACGCGGCATGCCGGCCAGTTGCTGCTCCAGGGTATCGATGCCCAGGGAAAGTTCCTGCATGCGTTGGAGGTTCTCTTCCTTGCTTTGGACCGCCTCGGAAACCTTTACCGAGCGATGACGCACTTCGCTCGCGTAGACATCCGAGCGAAGTGGTGCGAATGAGACGAAGCGATCGTTGATCGGATCGGGCTCCCCGGATGCCGTGCGGGTACGATCGATCGAGGGCAGGGTGCGGGTCGGCGCTTGCGTTCGTCCTTCGCTCGATCCCATCGTGGCGTCCAGCACAGCGTCGTTACGGTCAACAAGGGCCTTCGAACTTGCGCTTTCGGCCACAGGCAATTGGTCGACCTGCCGGATCGCCTCGGCGATATCGTTGCTGCGCCTGCGGAGGTATTCCTCGGCCAAGGCGAGACGATCCTCACGCAGGGAGCGCAAGCGTTCCACCCTGGGGAGAATGCGATCCGCCTGCGTTGGATCCACTTCAAGCACGGCCACCTGCCTACGCATTTCAGCATGAATGCTGTCGGCCAGCATCAACTCAAGACCGTTGGAGCCGGCAGCACGCTGATCGGCATCAGCCACCTGTTCCATGCGTTCCTTGTCAGCGGCATGGTCGGCAAAAAGTTGCTCGATCAAGAATTCATCCTCCACATCCTTTTCGAACACCAATGGTATCCGGGTCCTATCCACTGGAAGGTCCATCGCCTCCTGTGAAAGCAGTTGTCCCACAGGGTCGGCTGAAGCTTGTTCATCACCCTCATCAAGTTGCGTGACCCGCTTCTCCAAGGCCGTGATATCCTGCTCGATCTTTTCACGCTTGTTCCGATCGCGTTCGGTCCCGGCCATCTGTCGCAACTCGGCGATCTCATTCTCGAGCATGAATCGCTCATTGGCGTTGACCTGCACGGAAGGACTGGAGGCATTCGATCCGGAGGTTGTCGTTCCAACGCCAGGCTGATCAACGGGATCCAATGAACCACCCGCGCGTTCGGACCCGTCCGGTACCGTGTTCGCGGGAAGGTCCACACCACTTCGCTGCGCTGTATCCGGAGCATCATCCTCACCGGGTTGTTTCGAGCCAATGGGGTCGTCGTCCATACCGTTCTTTCCACTGTCGATGACGCTCCGCTGTTCGCGGTCCTCGTTGCGCGCCTCGGTCCCCATCGCCAACGGATCAGCGTCATCCGCTGTACCGGTGCCGATCTGGCGTTGTCCGGCCTGTCTGGTGTCGGTCGCATCGCTCTTCACATCCTCTCCCACTGGCGCTGCGTTCGCAGCAGATACCAGGTCCTGTTCCTGTCGATCGTTGGTGCTTGCACCGGGCACGGATGTTCCGTCCGGGTCCGGGTTCGTCACGGCGACATCGTTGGTCGCAATGGCCGGGTCCTTGCGGATCGCATGGTCATTCACATCGGAAACCTCGCCGACCCTCTCGTTCCGTTGAACGATAACGTTGGCGGACCCTACCGTTCGTTGTTCCGTGCGTCCATCAGCGGTGCGAACATCCTCGGAACGCTCGCGCTCAGCGGTCTGCGTGCTTCCCCGATCAATGGGAGTCCCACGTGCCGCTTGCACCGAGCCCCAATCGAACATGCGGGCTTCCATGGTCGCTGGTGACAGATCGAGTTGCGCATCGAAGCGTTCGTCGATGGCCAGACCGCCGATCAGTTGTTCAGTCCCGGCGATGCGATCTTCCAGCCCCTCCACTTCGGCGGGTTCAGCAGCCACGATATCCGAGGCATCGCCCCGGGCGATCAAGTAATTGGTCAGCGACGCCTGGCCACGTGTCACGGTGGTCTCCCTTTCCTTATCCCGGGCCTTGTCGAACGCCATCACGACCTCCTTCCGCAGGTGGGTCAGCTGTTCGTCAAGCTCCGCGATCTCGCGGTCCAACTGCTCCTTGCGTCCACCGTTCCGGGTGGTGGAATGTTCGTTCTTCAAGCGGGCGACCCGATCGGACAGTTCACCTTCCTCGGAGCGCATCTCATGGGCCCGTTGCAAGGCACGTGCGGCTTCCTGTTCCCGTTCGGTGACCGCTCTACGGGCTTCCTCGGTCACGCCTGCTTCGGATCCAGGACCCTTGCGTTGATCGATGTTCTTGCGCAGGGTGGTAAGATGCATCACCGACTCGTCCTCGCTGCCCGCTGCGAGGGCTGCTGCCAGATCGGTGGCGAGCTTGTTGGCGAGTTGCGTGCGTTGGCGCGTAGTAGCGGACCTGGCCTCGAGTTCCCTTGCTGTCTGCTGTGCGGCGCGGGCGCGCAGGTTGGCTTCGCGTGAGCGCTGGCGTTCGCGTGCCGCATCGGTCATCGTCGCATTGCGCATCCTTTCATCGGACTGGTCCGCTGCCTTGTCCACCAGTTCCTGGGCCTTCCGTGCACTGCGATCGGCATCGTCGGTCGCCTCCAAGGCGATACGATATGCCTCCTTGGATCGGACCTCCAGTTCATCAGCGCTACGTTGCAAAGCCGTGGCATCATCGCGCGCCATCTCCAAGGCCGACGCTTCGGTGACATCCCCGCTGAACCCGGCGCGGGTCAGGATATCACCTTTTGCAGCAACAGGTGGCACCTCGGCGGCAAGGGGTGCGTCCTCGGAGGTCACATCGAGTCGGGCGCGTCGCTTGATCTCATCCAAGGCCAGTGCGATCATGTCACCCTCAAGTGGCGTGTCGAAGTAGTTGCGGATCACCAGTCGCTCCTGCTCATTCTCTTTGGTCAGGCTCAACTCCTGCCGATAGGCAGTGGGCGTTTCGGTACGCGGTACGTCCACCAGGCCCGAGTGTGTCTTACCAGTGGGCCCACAATCCACATGGAAACGGAATCGCCCCCCGCGGGGAAGGGCTACGACGTATGAGCCATTGATGTCGGTCCGCACATTGGCCACCTGCTCGCGGGTCTGTGCATCCTCCACTACGATGGAGGCACGGCGGTCGTCGGGGTCGATCTCGTTCGCAAAGGTCCCTTGCAGCACCGTGATCACCAAGGGCACCCGGGCCGTAGCCACGCGATAGACATGGAGCTGACCCTGACTGCTGTTACGGCCACTGGCGAAACAGGCCTCCTTGTGTTCCGCATCGACCACATAGAAGATGTCATCGTCCGGGGTGTTCACGGCGAAATCCAGGTTCTCCGGTTGCGCAAAGGCGTCCATCCCCTTGTCGTATTGCGCGCGGAACACATCGTACCCTCCCATGCTGTTGTGCCCCTTGCTGCTGAAGTAGAATGTGCGCCCATCGGGATGCATGTAGGGGTAGTCCTCGTCCTCGGCGGTATTGATGTGGCCGGCGAGCTTTTGTGCTGCAGCGAAGCGGCCATCGGGCATCAGGGCGGTGCTGTAAATGTCCAGGCCGGTCTTGCCATCCTTGCCATAGCTGCTGAAGTAGATGTCGCCGCCATGGTCGGGAATGTGGAGGAGCCCCTGATGACCGCGCTTCTTGTCCAAGGTAGTCCGCAATTCCTCGGGAAGCACCACGATACGTCCTCCGATGTTGCTCAGATCGTAATACCGAAAGAACTCCGAGGCTTGCACCTCCACTTTGGCGCGCACGGTGATCTCCTTGAGGTTCGACAGGAGCTTTTGACCATTGCGGCACTGCTGTTCCTGTGCCGTTACCGGAAAGCGCTCCAAGGCCTTCTTGTCGCCCGTACCACGGAACCGTTGGTAGGCGGCCTGTGCCTCCACGAAACGGTAATTGAGATGATAGGCCCGTGCAAGCCAATACCACGCAGAAGCCGGGATCGAGGGATCCTCCACGGCGAACTTCAAATGTCCGATGGCCTTCTCCTTATCGTCGCCACCGAAAAGCAGGCAGGTGCCGAAGTGGTAGTTGAGGACACGATCGCTGGTGTTGAGGCTGACCAGCTGAGCGTAGAGCGGAAGCGCGTCGGCGTATCGTTCCTCGTTGAAGAGCGCATCGGCCTTGGCGCGCACCTGCTGTGGGCCGGTCTGAGCGGCGGCCAGCAGGGGTATGAACAAGGCCAGTAATATGCCCGTGGAACGGGTCATCATCCAAGAGTGGGCCCTTCTACCAATCGTTCCCTGCGATTGTTTCATTGTGTGTGGGCACTCCTTCCGGCCAGTGACATTCGGTTCTCATCGCCGCGAAGCAATCGGCCGATGTTCTGGCGGTGCGTGTAGAAGACCAGGAGACAGAGCAGGATGGCGAAGCCGATCTTCACGGGGCTGCTTTCGTTGTACACCAGCACGACAGCCAGGGGGAAGGCCAGGGCGGCACACAGCGATCCGAGGGAAACGTACCGGGAGATCAGGAACACCAAGGCGAACACCGCCACACAGATCACTGCAGCACCCGGGTGCACGGCGAGAATGCCGCCCAGCGAGGTGGCCACTCCCTTGCCCCCCCTGAACCCAGCGAACAGGGGATAGAGGTGACCCAGCACGGTGGCCACGACAAGAACCACGCGCAACCACATCCAGGGTGCCGTATCCGGTTCAATGCCACTGAAATTGGGCAACAGCCTGACGGGGAGGAAACCCTTGGCGATGTCGATGAGGAGCACCGGAACACCCGCGCGCCAGCCCAATACACGGAAGGTATTGGTGGCACCGGCATTTCGACTGCCATGTTCACGCACATCTTGGCCATGGAACAACCTTCCCCACCACACGCTGCTGGGAATGCTTCCGAAGAGGTAGGCCGTCAACACCGCGGCCACGCCATATGCCCAGGGGAAGTCCATGTTCAAAGTCCGAAGCGGTCGCGGAAGGCGTTCACCCGCTGCCTGGTCCCGATGGTGAACTGGTAGGCAGGTTCGTCCTTCTTGCTATCCAATTTTTTCTTATCGTCCTTCAATTCGTTGATGATCGTGTTGAACTTCTCATCGCTGCTGTAAGCATAAAGGTAATTCCTCGTGTATTGGAAGAACCACCAGGTCTGATCGTCGAGTTGCATGAAGATCGTCATGATGTCCCCGCTTCGCTTGCGCTCCAGGTGGATCTTGCCCTTCACATAGCGGTACACGGGCTTTTTCATCACGGTGGCGATGCCCAGGTCACCCTCGCTCAACCAACTCTGCTCAGGACCGTTCCAATGCATCTTCACATCGCCGAACACGATCGGTTTGACCATCTCATCCGGCAGGCGTTTGATCTCGCCCTTGATGCTCAGTTCGCTGATGAGCTTGTCCGAACGCTCCAGGCCGAGCAATTCGCGCATCATCTTCTCGTAGTAGGTCTTGGTAATGTCCAGGGGCTTCTGCTCGGGATGTGCCATGATCGCCGTGACCATGGTCTCCAGTGCCCCTTCGTCGAAATGGAAGTCGGCGAGCATGACCCCGCTGGTGGTCGCCTTGGCACCATCGGTCTCGAATCGCACGCCACCCACATTGGTCAATTTCATCCTGCCGCCATCAACCCCCAGGTCGATGCGGCCGTCGCCCAGCACCACACAATTCTCGGTGGCCAGGCTCACCAGATCGCCCGGCAGGTCGCGTTGGCGGATCTTCTCCTTGCTGGAGATCACGTACTCCTTCCTACCCTTGTCGTAATACAGCACTCCTTTGCCCGTGATCACCGCCTGGTCCTTCTCGTCCTTCATGCGGCTGAGGAAGGTGCCGTACACGGTGAAGGGGTCCTCCGCACTGAGGTAGGTACCGTTGCCGATGCGCAGGCCCTTGTCATCGAACAAGGTGTCGGCCACCGGGATGAAGACCTCGATCGGATCGATGGCACCGCGGAAGCCCATCCAGTTGCGCGGCAGGTCGGCACAGCCATGCTGGATGCGGGTACTTCCTGAGAAGGTCAGCTCCTTGGCGCTGGCCGTAAGATGCACATCGCCGAAGAAGTCGAAGGCCGGGCTCAACTGGAAGTCCTGTTCCTTGGGCACGCGGCCCATGGCGTAGGTCTGGAAGGCGGTGTCCACGTTGATGTTGTGCAACTTGATGGGGAAGGCCTTCTTGTTCTCGTCGATATAGTCGATGCTGCCCGAGCCATGGTATTGGTTGCGCGATGCGATCTGCACAGTTGCATCAATGATCCGATGGTGCCGCGTGACAGCGTTGGCGGTGATCACGGCGCGATCCAGCGGATCCATAACCGCATTCTTCCGCACCCTTACCACCAGGCTGTCGGGTGTGATCAGCGCATCGGCGACCTGGATGTACTGCACGTCGGTGGCGGTGATCAGGTGCTTCTTGAGATCGTACCGCGCCCGGGGCGCCATGAAGCTGAGGGAATCCTGGTCGGGGCGCGTGCTGATGAAGTTGGAACCGGATAGTTGGAGGTCCTCCGAGCCGACGGCCGCACTGCGATCGCTCTCCAGTTCGATGTCGCCCTGGTCCATGTACCACTTGAAGCGGTCCATGTAACACATGTACTGGTTCACAGGGAACTCCACCTTCGTTTCGTCGCCATTGCTGACGAACTCACCCACCCGTTCATCGAGTTTCACCGTGGCGTTCACGTTGTCGGTCTTGAAGGCGATGCCCTCGGAGCTATCGTCCGTAAGCCTGAAGTCCGAAGTGTCCGCATGAAGCTGCATGGTCTCGAATTGGAAGAGCCGCGACTCCAATGTGGCATTGTGGAAATCCACCAATCCCGCACCGGTCATTCCCTGGGGTGTGAGTTCCGTATGGCCATGGAGGTCGGCTTCTCCGGCGTAGAGGACCATCGGATCGCGAAGTTTCTCGGCGCGCAGCACATCCTGGGCCGGTTCGAGCCGAACATAGAGATCCCGCCCGTGCACCTGTGGCACCTTGGAGGGCGAGGTGGCCGCCATGTTCACCAGGGTGTCCGCGCGACCGATCGTACTGTCGGGCGTGAACACGAGGCCTTTCGAAGTGAGGTTGGTAGTGAGGTACTGGAGATCGCCCTTGCCCTGCAAGCCGCGGTTGTTGAGGACGATGTCGTTGCTGAACTTCGCCTTGCGCCCATAGAGCGGCAGGCCCGCCTCGCCGGTGTTGCGTTCGAAGCCCAGGGAGTAATCCTCCATCAGCCGGATCGGCTCCTTGATATCGGGGAAGATGCCGCCGGAGACCAGGGTGCCTTCGAAAGTGAGACCCGCATTCGTGAAATTGTCCAGGCTGTCGATCATGAACGGATCGGAACGGTAGAAAAAACGTTCGCGATCGTACACGCCCTGCTGGATGTTCTTCTTGTCGTAGAACACGAAGCTCTCCTGCGTGCTGTTGAACTTCGGATAGGCGGGATACTTCTCCTGCAGCCGTCCGCTCTTGTTGCTTGGCGCGTCGATCTCCAGGGTGCCGGTGACCATCTCCAACACGTTCTTCACCTTCACCAGGGTATGTTGTCCGTGTTCGTTCTTGTCGAAACTGGTCGCCATGAACGACACCGAATCCACGTTGAGCAGGTCGACGGTGAAGGGGTCATAGTGGAAGTAGTACTCCTTTCCGAAGAAGCGTAATTTCCCGGCATGGATGCTGCCGGAAAAAGTGAAGTCCCGGTTCTTCTTGATGGTGATGGTACGGTCGTCCGGGTAGATCTTCACATCCTGTGAGTCGCTCACCTGGATGCGCGCCACCCCCTTCATGGTGAGGTCGTTGTTGAGCAGGTTGAGCGTGGCGTTCAGGTTGTCGTCGCTGTTGCTGTTGAACTGCAACACATCATAGTCCAGCTTGCCGGCATTGTTCATGATATGCTGGCGCAACCTGGGGGTGACCTCCACCCATTCGGTCTCGGGGTCGTACTTCACGTAGCCCTTGTTGGCCAGGTCGATCATCAGGGAAACCAACTGCTGGCGCTGCATCTTGGAATACACCGCATAGTCCTGTGCATAGAACATCCCTTCGTTCTGTTTGCTGAACTCGTGCAAACGTGCCAGGGGGTGCACATTGTCCATCACCATCAAGGCCATGTAGCGGTTGTCCTTGAAATAGTTGAAGCTTTCGAAACTGGCCAGCGTCTGGCTGCTGCCCATCAGGTTGCCCATCTGGAGGAGGGGGTCCCCTTGTTTCCAGGTCAGGACCTCGAAGTACATGTCCAGCATGTGGTAGGAGTTGTAGTAGGGCGCCTTGCTCAGACCCTCCTCCTTCTTGATCAGGGACAGTTGCCGCTTGTCCTTCATGAATCGCAGGCTCACGCTCTGGTGGTACATGGAATCCTTTTCCAGCATCACCCGCACGGAGACATCGTCACTGGTGATACGTTCGGGTTCGATGGTGAAGAGCAGCCCGCGGGTGACGATGAAGGGGCGTTGGTCGCGGTAAAAGGTGAGGAAGGCCGGCTCCTCCTTTGTGCCGTAGCCCTGGAGCTTGGCACCCTGCATGGTGAAACCACCTTCGAAGTCGATGCCATCGGCGATCTCGCGGATGCGCACCCGGCGATCATAGCTCTCGAAACGTGGATAGCTGGCCTTCTCGGGTGTCATGTTCGCCAGCACCTTGTCGCTGAGCTTTCCCAGCAGCGCACGCTCGAAATAGGGGTCGTTGAACACCACGGAGTCCACGTCGAAGCTGGCGCTCTTCATACGCACCTCGTAATCATGGTCCCAGGAAGCGAAGGTGGCCGAGGCTGGCAGGGCCGCCCTTTCCCAAGTGACCTTGCCACTGTTCCCCTTCCAGAGTTCAAGGGTGGGGTAATAGGTACCTGTCGTTCCGCGGATCACGGCACTGTCCCCTTTGGCGATGCAGACCAGGTCGGCCTTGGGGAAGACCACCTTGGGCACACTATCGTAGGCGAAAGTGAAATTGGCCGAGGTACTGCGCCACTGGATGCTGGCACTCTCGTACATCACATTGGAGGCGAAAAGGTTTGCGCACATCGCAATGAAATCCGTCACGCTCTGCTTGCGACCACGCTCCACCAGTTGTTCCATGGCCTGCAACCAGGCATCGAACTCCGTGGCCTTTCGCCCCCCGGAGGGGAATGCGGCCACGGCGGCCAGGTAGTTCTTGAAATGCGGGAACGCTTCGAAGCGCTTCTTCAACATGAAGTTGGCGATCTCCACCACGCGTACCCTTTGCGCCGGGGAGTAATAGCTGCCGTTCCAGACCGGCGTGAAGGTGGTCTCGATGAACGCCCTCCCGTCCTTCTTATCGGCAGCCACGAGCATCTCGCTCACCTCCTGCAGGAATACGGCAGGGTCGGTGGAGAAGGGTTTGGTCTGTGCGAATGAAGCTGCGGTGAAGCACAAAGCCGTCCACAACAATGTGACCCGCCGCAGCCCTCCCCCCCGGCCATTGAGAATTTCCTGCATGCAAGTTCTGTTGTTCCCGATCCGGTCCGCTGTTCCGTTCCTGCTCATTGCCTTCCTCAAGGTTTCCTGCATCCCAACATCGCCCAATCACCCTCCTGCATGCGCACAGCAACTTCCAGGCCCTCCTCGGTGGCCCGCTGGGCCAGCATGTGTCGGTCCTCTTTCGTGAATCCCGCCAGGAACAGGATACCGCCCGATCTCAGTGACATAAAAAAACGCGGCATGGCATCGAGCAGTATGTTCCGCTCGATGTTGGCCAAGATAGCATCGAAGGAACGGCCTTCGAGGATGCCCGCATCGCCCTTTTCCACATGCACCCGGGTACAGCCGTTCCGCTCTGCATTCAACAGGGTGTTCTCCACCGCACCGGGGTCGTTGTCCACGGCCAGGATCGTTCGTGCACCAAGGCGTTCGGCCAGGAACGCGAGCACACCGGTACCACAGCCCAGGTCGCACACATCCTTGTCGTGCAGGTCCACAGCCAGCATGGCCTTGAGCATCATGCGCGTGGTGGCATGGTGGCCCGTGCCGAAGGCCATGCGCGGGGTGATGACCAGCTCATGCGCGAAGCCCTCCACGGCCGGGTGGAACTCAGCCCGTATGCGAATATCCGTACCGATCTCCACCGGTTGGAAACTGCGCTCCCACTCCGCATTCCAATTGCGCGGGGCGATCTCCTGGCTGGTCCAACTCACGCTGGCATGCGGATCACGCAAGGTGAGCAGCTTACCCAAGGCAGCAGCATCGAAGCGCTCACTGCGGATGTACGCCTTCAACTCGCCCCGATCACCCCCGGGATCGGTGTAGCCATCCTGGAAGCTGTCGTATCCCAGCTCCGCCAGTTCCACGGTGAGGATCTCGCGCCATGGCGTGGCGGGCGCGACGAGGAAGGTGACTTCGGTGTAGTGCATTGGGGGGCGGTTGTTCGTTGTCGGTTGTCGGTTGTCGGTTGTTCGGCTTCCGATGGGCGTTGTCGGTTGCCGGTTGTTCGGCTTCCGATGGTAGAGGCCTGAAAGGTGTTGACCGGTTTTGAGCAGCTGAGCTTTACGCTGTAAGTGGTCTCTTCTGACGATCCTACAGGAACGATCGAGACGTACGCTGTCGGCGGACGGACAACTGACAACCGACAACTATTCACCCTTCCCCGCGATCCGGACCAACTCCATGAACGAACCAGCGTCCAAGGCCGCACCGCCAATGAGCCCACCGTTGATGTCGGCCTGGCCGAAAAGCCCCTCGGCATTGTCCGGCTTGCAACTTCCACCGTAGAGGATGGGAATAGCATCGGCCACGTTGCCGACGAGACCGCGCAGGCTGTTGCGGATGAAGGCATGCATTTCCTGGGCCTGCTCCGGTGTGGCGGTCAGGCCCGTGCCGATGGCCCAAACCGGCTCGTAGGCCACCACCACGCGCGCCACGGCACTGGCATCCAGGCTGCCCAAGGCTTCGGTGATCTGCCGCTCCACCACGGCGAAGTGTTGATCGCTCTTGCGTTCGTCCAGCAACTCACCACAGCAGTAGATGGGCAGCAGGCCGCCTTCCAACAAGGCATTCACCTTGCGCCCTGCAACAACATCGGTCTCGCCGAAGTATTGCCGCCGCTCGCTATGCCCCACGATGCAGGCTCCCACGCCGATGCTGTTCAGCATGGGAACGCTCACTTCGCCGGTGTACGCACCCTTCGCGGCCTCGTGGCAGTTTTGGGCAGCAACGGTGATGCGCGTTCCGCGCACCCGTTCGGTGGCCATGGCCAGGAAGGGAAAGGCCGGGGCCATCACCACCTCCACGCTGGCGGGCAGCTTATCGGCGGCGGCCACCACCTCCATGATCAGGTCCAACGCCTCTGCGCGGTCCTTGTGCATCTTCCAGTTGCCGGCTACGATCGTTCTCATGGGGGGACAAAGATGGGAACAGGCGTGCGTTGGGTGGGAACCTGTATCCAGGGGTTCCATTGGGCCGAAGTGCAACCATTCCTGTCGGCCGGCTCCCAACCACTTCCCGGACATCATCCGGCCGCAGTGGTTGTTCCGGCAGGGCGGTTCGGCATCCATGCCAGCCACCTACTCCCTTCTTTTACCGTGAATGAACGGAAATACACGTGAATGGAATTGCTGTTCATTCATGTGGATCCACGGTTCTTCAGCCTTTTTTGACACGGAGTGGGTCGCTAATGCCCTGTGGCCTGCCTTCCGGTAGGCTGGTTGCCAGGTTTGCATCCGGTGCCGGTCATGCTATATTCGCTGTCAAACTACTGCCATGGATACCGTCAACGAAATACCGATCGTGAAACTGGAAGCCCTGTACAAGGATGGGGTGAAGCGCATCGCGCTGCGCTTCGGGTACGATAAGGAGCTGATCGCGCTGGCCAAGGAGACCAATGCCCGTTGGAGCCTTAGCGAACGTTGCTGGCATGTGGAGGACGGCAGTGCCAGTCTGAAGAAGGTGTACGCGGTCTTCAAAGGGTTCGCCCGGGTCGATGGGGACGCGATCTTCAACAGGAAGCCGAACAAACTTCCAGCGCAGCGAACGAACCAAACGCAACCCTCAAAACAACCGAAGGCACCACCGGTGGTTTTAAGCCCCGCCCAGTTCGATGCCTTGAAGGTCATGCAGCGCAAGCTGGAAGTGGCACGCTACAGCACCAACACCATCGAGAC
>JBGTIB010000256.1:0-11842 GCA_041745875.1 Flavobacteriales bacterium
ACACGTGGGGAACGTGTGACCGAACGGACCGAAAACCGGGCTTAACAGCCCGTTGATCGGGCAAAAACAATCAAGTTCAATCCATGACCGACCCAGCCGTCAAACTCCATGCTCCACATGAACGGTTCTTCGAGCTACCCAATAGCCAATCTGGAGGTAGCACATTCGAGCCAGTGCAGGTGGCCCTAGGGCTTGGGCTTAGCTCGGACTCCGAAATACCGGCACAGATATCGATCAGCTGTGCAACTGCCGCAGGAATGGCCAGGAAGCCACACAGTAGCGCGGCGATCAGCCCCCTGACTAGGCTCAGTGGTCGGGTTCCGGAAGAATAGTTGGAAGTACGTGTTCTCATGGTCCTATGGTGTTGGGTTGATTGGTCAGGAAAGAATGAACATCGTACTATGAGCAATTGCAATGTAGGCGCAGTATGGTCGATCGGTGCTGATCGTGGAAAACTTGCGGGTCAACAATTACCTGCATCATCGATAAGTACGAGAAGAAGCAGATCGCCCTCCTACTTCACCAAGCCAGCCTTGATCGCGATCCGCACCAGCCCGGCCACGTTGTGCGTATCCAGCTTCTTCATCAGGTTCGTGCGGTGGGTGTCCACGGTGCGGGGGCTGATGAAGAGCCGGTCGCCGATCTCCTTGTTGGTGAGGCCTTCGGCGAGGGCGGCGAGCACTTCGGTCTCGCGTTCGCTCATGTCCTTGAGCAGTCCGCTGTTGGCAGCGGTGCGCTGGCGCTGTTCCAGCATGCTTTCCAGAAGCGCACTGCCGAAGTGTTTGCGGCCGGCATGCACATCGCGGATGGCGAGCAGCAGTTCATCGCGCCCGCAGTTCTTCACGAGATAGCCGTCGGCACCCAGCTCCATCACGCGCTGCACCAGGGCGGCCTCGTCGTACATGCTGAGGATGATCACGCGCAGCTCGGGACGTTCGCGCTTCAGGTGCTCGGTGAGCGCGATGCCATCCATCACCGGCATGTCGATGTCCACCAGGGCCACGTCGACCTGCAGATGCTGCATCATGTCGATGGCATCGGCACCGTTGATCGCAATGCCCACGCAACTGAAAGTCTCGTCGGTGGCCAACAGACTTTTCAGTCCATCGCTGACGATGCGGTGGTCATCGACAAGGAACACGCGGATGGCTGCGCTACGGTCTTTCATGCGGTGATGGGCAAATGTAGTGGCACACGCACAGTGGCTTCGGTGCCTTGGTCCGGCGTTCCTTCGAGGGTGAACATGCCACCCAGCGAGCGCGTTCGATCGCGGATGTTGCGGAGTCCGATGCCCACATGACCGCTGCCGTTGCCGGCCTTGAAGCCGCGGCCATCATCCTGCACAAGGAGGATGACGTGATCCTTGTTGCGCAGCAACTGCACATCCACCTTGCGGGCCTGTGCATGCTTCAGGATGTTGCCAACGAGCTCCTGCGCAATACGGTAGAGTCCGGTGGCCAACTCGGGTCGAAGGTGCTCATCCACGGCGAAATGTTCGAAGCTGTGTTGCACCCCCGTGCCGTGGAAACTGCGCTTGAGCATATCCTCCAGCGCGGGTGCCAATCCCAGGCGGGCCAGGGCGCGGGGCATCATGCGGTGGGCCAGGTCGCGCACCTCGCGGCTGGTATCATCCACGATGTGGATCACGTCACTTAGTGGCGAAGCAGCACCCGCTTGCGGCAACTCCGCCTTCAAACTTTCCAGACGGTGCTTGAGGCCACCGAGTTGCTGCCCGACACCATCGTGCAGCTCTGCCGCCAACCTGCGTCGCTCGCTCTCGGTGGCATCGAACACGGCTTTCAGGCCCGCATCGCGTTCCTGGATGATGGCCGCATCGCGTTCCGCACGAAGCCTGCGTTGCTTCACCTGGTACCACAGGAGGGCGCTCACCACCAGCACCACCATGATCGCCAAAATGAGCCATAGCTGTGCACGCCGTTGTGCTGCTGCGGCACCCAGTTCCGCGATGGCGCGATCCTTTTCCGCGCCGGCAAAACGTTGCTCCAGCTCGATGATCGTACGGCTGTTCCGCTCGTTCAGCAGGCTGTCCTTGATCGCGAAGGCTCGGCGTGTGGCGTGGAGTGCCGCCCTGGCATCACCCTCGCCCTCGTGGCATTCGGCAAGGCGCTCCTGACAGTACTGCTCCAGGTAGGGAAGTTCCGCAGCCCGCGCCTGTAGCACACCTTCCTCGAAATGCGCGATCGCTTCACGTGTTCTGCCCCAACTCTTGTACAGGTCGCCGAAGTACACCACCTGATCGGCCAGTCCGTGCACATCGTTGGTGATGCGACGGATCGAATCGGCACGGAGCATCAGGGCATTTGCCTCCTCGAAACGTTGCTTGTGCAGCAGCAGGCTTGCGACCCGGTTGAGGCCGTATGGCAGGCCCGTGCTATCGTTCAACGCTTCCTTCAGGGCAAGTCCTTTGCGCGCGAAATACAGGGCGCTGTCCACCTCGCCGTTCATCTCGTGCAAGGGCGCGTAGTTGTTGTAGGCCCGGGTGAGTTCCATTTCCGCACCAAGCGACTCAAGGATGGCGATGCCTTCGCGAAAATGATCGAAGGCCCGTGGCAGATCACGCCGTTTCAGCCCATGGCCCAGATCACAGAGCATCACGCCCACCATCCGGCGATCACCGATCTCCTGGAATAGCGCCACGGCTGCAAGTCCATGGTAAGCCGCTGAATCCAGTTGGCCGGCCAATCCGGTCACGGTGGACTGCCAGCGGTGTAGGGATCCCATGGCTTGCTTGTCCCCTGCTGCACGCGCCTCGGCCAAGGCACGCTGCAACACACGTTGCGAGGCGGGCAGGTCGCGCACCAGATCGTTGTACGGCATGGCCAGCACCGAATCGACGAAGGTGCTGTCGCCATGTGCCGACGCGTTCGTAACGGGAAGGAGAAGCAGCAGGGAGAATAGTGGCGAAAGGAAGCTGTGCATGCGGATGCGGTGCGTGCATCACACCGGGGCAGGACAAAAATGGCATAAAACAAAGGCCGCCCCATTGGAGCGGCCTCTGCCGGAAAGATGCTCGAACGTGCTACTGCACGGTGACGCTGCGGGTGCGTACGGCCTGCTTGCCGAAGTAGATGCGCTTGCCTTCGATCAGTTCACTGTTGTATTTGAAGGGCACGATCTGTATGATGTTGGTACCGGCTGCCACAACGGCCAGGTCATCGGCGCTGAAGGTGCAGGAGGTTGCATTGCCGGCCAGTGTGCGGCTGGCGTTGCCCACGAGGAACAGCACGGAATCGGCCCCGGTGACCTGTGTGGTCGTGAGGGTGTAACCATTGGCGCGCACCACGGTCTCCGCACTGCTCAATGCTGCCACAGTGGGGAACGGGAAGGCGGTGATGTTCCGGGTGAAGCCGGGGAAGCCCCCGCCGCCCTGCACGGTCCATTCAACCCCGGAATTGAGATCGACACCTGTGGGGTTGGTCTGTGAGGGTTGCGTGACGTAGCTGTTGTTGGCGTTGCGTGTCAATGCGGTGGTATTGAGGTCGATGGTGCCCACGTTGACGAAGGAGTTGAAACCATCATCGGTGAAGGCACCAACACCAAGGCCGATCTCGATGTCCATGGGACCGATGGGCGTGCTCTGGGTGGAGAAGGTGCGGACGGCCCAGAGGCTGCCGTCGGCATCGCTGAAGTTGGGCGTGGTGCTGGGTGTGGAGGTGTTGCCGCCCCCGGTGGGTGGAGGTGTCGCGGGTGGTGTGGCCTCTTCCTTCTTGCAGGCTACCAACGACAGGCCGATGAAGGCCATCACGACAGTGAGGTTCAGGATGGGTGTGTTCTTCGTAAGCATGGTTCGTCCGTTTTTTGGATCTGACCTTGCTACGGGACCGGATGCTGGTGCATACCCCGTGTTCCGCTACGGTGAAGACCGTAATTCGGGCGGAACCACTGGAACGTCAAGCCCGCCGCTTGGCAAGGAATCCGATCTGTGCAGGCTTCGCACCGATGATCCGCAGGCCACGCCCCAGGGTGAACCAGGCTTTGGGAGAGAAGGGCATTTGCAGAATGCCGAGGAACAGGCTCACGCCTTGTGCCATCATCCGGCCAAAGCGGCCTTTCATGTGGTACACGGGCAGGATCCAGTACACGTAGTGGTCCATCTCGGTGTAGTCCACCAGTTCCATACCCGCATCGGCCACCCAACGGTCCACGAGCTTGCGGTCGCACACCCATTTGTGGTTGGGGTCCTTGATGATCTCGTTGACCGGAAGCAAACCCGCGAGCACGCCGTTGGGCTTTAGGTTGCGCGACAGGCGGCGCATCACATGCACGGGCTCATCGAGATGCTCCAGCACATGGCTCAACAGCAGCACGTCGTACTGTTTGTCATCGGCCAGCAGCGGGTGGTCCTCCCAGGTCTCCACATCCAGTACGGCGATATCGCGCACATCATGCCCACGCTCGGCGAGCATGTGGCGCACCTGTTGCACGTTCACTTCATCGACCTCGACACCTGCGATGTGGCAGCTTGTGTCGCACGCACGGAAGAAGGTACCGGTGCCGAAACCGTAATCCATCACCTCGATGTCCTTCAAGGCGATGCCATTGCGCTGCAACAACAATTGCGCGGCCATCACCTTGCAGGTGCGCATGTAGGCGATGTGGAAGATGGCCGATTGCCGACCACGGTAAACGGTATAGAACTTCTCCTGGTCGCGGGCCTCGGACATGACGGTGGTGGTGTGGGACATGCAGTGTTGCGGCTTACTGAACGAACATGTGGCCCTTCCAATAGAAGGTGGGTTTGGCCACATGATGCACGCGGCGTGAGGCGCTGATGCCATCGGGTCCGGCCGGGTCGTTCACGTAGATGGAATAGTCGAAGGGCGCTTGTGTGTAATAGCCGTTCTGGTACTTGCGGGCGTACTCGCCCATGCGCGCCACGGGAACGGTCGCCTTCTGGAAGGGTGTGAGCATGTCCTTGGCACGCTGGATCTCTGACATGGCCATGGGCGTCATGCCCAGGTTGCCGCCGGTGTCGGTGAACGAGGAGATGAAGGCTTCCACCACACCGAAGCGGGCGTCGCGTTGGATGTGTCGCTTGACCCATTCCCAGTCGCCAAGCGCTTTCCAAGTAGTGTCGAAGAGTTGTGCATCGGGACCCTTGACGAGCCTGCTGCGGAAGAACATGGAACTGCTGTGAACCGGCAGACGACCCAAACGCACGATGCTGATGCGCGGCGACACGGCCTTGCGGTGGCACATGTAGCGGCCATCGTCGTCCACCACCACGGTATGCCCTACGGCAATGTCCACATCCGGGTTGGCCTCGAAGTAGGCCTGCACCGTGGCCAACGCGCCGGGCAGGTACTGTTCGTCGCAATTGAGCCAAGAGAAGACATCGCCTGTACCCCGGATGATCCCGCGATTGATCGCGTCGTACATGCCTTCATCCTTCTCGGAAATGCCCACGACATACTTGTGGTCCGCGAGCCATTCCTTGGTGCCATCGGTTGAGCCGCCGTCCTGGACGATGTGTTCCACGTTCACACCATTGCTGCGCTGATCCGCCACCGAAGCGGCGTTGAGCTTGAGGTACTGGAGCTGTTTGAAACTGGGCGTGACGACAGTGAACTTCATGCGTAAGATCGATCGTGGTTTGGAAAGACCCGGGTCGCGGGCCGCCCTTCATACGGTGAATGTGGTCGGATGTTCAAGAACCGTTCTTCACGCGATCCTGCACGCTCGTCGCACGCGAGCGGAGCAGGGGCATATCAAAGCGGGATGTTGCCATGCTTCTTCTTGGGCAGTTGGTCCACCTTGTTGCGCAACATGTCCAGTGCTGCGATGATCTTCAGGCGGGTATCGCTGGGGCGGATCACTTCGTCCACGAAACCACGCGCGGCGGCCTCGTATGGATTGGCGAACTGCTCCTTGTACAGGGTCTCTTTCTCCAGCAGCTTTGCGGCCGGGTCTTCCGAATTGGCGATCTCGTTCTTGAAGATGATCTCCGCCGCGCCTTTGGCACCCATCACGGCGATCTCGGCGGTCGGCCAGGCATAGTTCATGTCGGCACCGATGTGCTTGGAGTTCATCACATCGTACGCGCCACCGTAGGCTTTTCGCGTGATCACGGTGATCCGTGGTACCGTGGCCTCGCTGAAGGCATAAAGCAACTTGGCGCCGTGGTTGATGATCCCCCGCCACTCCTGTTCGGTACCCGGCAGGAAACCGGGTACATCCACAAAGACCAGTAGCGGTATGTTGAAGGCATCGCAGAAGCGCACGAAACGGGCTGCCTTGATGGAGGCATCGATGTCGAGCACACCGGCCAGCACGGCGGGCTGGTTGGCCACGCAGCCCACGGTGCGGCCGGCCACACGTGCGAAGCCCACCACCATGTTGGGGGCATAAGCGGCGTGCACCTCCATACTACTGTCGGGATCGATCACCGCGTTGAGCACCGCGCGTACGTCGTAGGGCTGGTTCGGAGTGTCCGGGATGATGGTATCCAGCGCAGGACGGGTCTCATCGCCCGGTGTCCACTGCATCACCGGGGCTTCATCCTCACAATTGCCGGGCAGGTAGCCCACCAAGCGACGCAGTTCGCGGATCGCCTCCAGTTCGTTGGGTGCGGTAAAGTGCGCCACACCGCTCTTGCCCGCATGCGTGGAAGCGCCACCGAGGTCCTCGCTGCTCACCTCCTCGTGGGTCACTGTCTTCACCACGTTGGGCCCGGTGACGAACATGTAACTGCTGCCTTCGGTCATCAGAATGAAGTCCGTCAGGGCCGGACTGTATACGGCACCACCGGCACAGGGACCGAGAATGGCGCTGATCTGCGGCACCACACCACTGGCCCGCACGTTGCGGTAAAAGATGTCCGCGTATCCGGCCAGGCTGACCACCCCTTCCTGGATGCGCGCACCACCACTGTCGTTGAGCCCGATCACGGGTGCACCACTGCGTATGGCGAGGTCCATGATGCGGCAGATCTTCTGCGCATGGGCCTCGGCGAGCGAACCACCCAGCACCGTGAAGTCCTGCGAAAAGACATAGACCATACGCCCATCGATGTTCCCGAAACCGGTGACCACACCATCGCCCGGGAACTTCTGTTGATCCAGTCCGAAGTTGCTGCTACGGTGGGTGACCAGTTGTCCGATCTCCTGAAAGGAGCCTTCATCGAGCAGCAGTCCGACCCGTTCCCGAGCAGTGAGCTTGCCCTTCTTGTGCTGTGCCGCGATCCGCACGGATCCACCGCCTTCCAAGGCTTTGGCGGTCCGTGCCTCCAGTTCATCGAAGTGTTCCTGCATGGCTGGGTAAGAAAGTGATGGCCACCATGGCCGCGGCCAAAGTTAGACCCCTGCGTGGAGCGCTCGCTGTGAAGAGCGGGCCACTTGCTTACATTCGAGCGCCATGAAGTGGCGTTTCGCCGACCTCCCTGTCCGTGTCAAGTTCCTTGTCACCCTCGGTATCCCCGTGCTGGGTATGGTATTGCTCATCGGCAAGCAGGTCGATTCGAACATCAAACGCACCAAGGTCTTCAACTATATCCAGGCGGAGTTCGGACGCATCGGCCTTTACGCTGATGTGATCCACGAGATCCAAAAGGAGCGGGCCTATGCGGTGGGCCACCTGACGGGGCGGCCCGTTTCGGACAAGACATTGATCGTACAGTTCGGTCGCACCGATGCGGTCATTGCAGCCCTGCAGGATCCCGCCTTCATGCGCACACTTCCCATGGAGGGCAACCGCTCCTTCAACGGTCTTGACGTCCTGCGCCGGCAGGTGCTGGAGCGACGTGCCGATGTGAGCACCGTGGCGCGCAGCTACCGGGCCATCGACCACGCCATGCTCGACGAACTGTCGCGGGTGGCCAAGCTGGCCCACGACCCATCCACCAAGGACCGGATCTACGCCCACCTGCGCTTGCTCAATGCCAAGGAAGCCCTCAGCGCGGTGCGCGACCAGCTGAGCGTGGTGTTCGATCGCGGAGAACCGGGCAACGAGCAGTTGGTGGAGCTCAGCGAACTGGTGTCGCAGTACGAGACCAACATGGAACTGTTCGAACGTGACGCCACGCGCGAAGTTTTGAGGGATCACCGGGCGATCTACCAGGGGCCTGACGTGAACTTCATGCGATCGGTGATCGGCACGATGAAGGAACGACGACAGGTGGACCGTGAGATGCTCGTTTCGCAGCGCTGGTGGGACCTTGCCATGGAGGTGCTGGAAAAGCTGAAGCAGGTGGAGGATCGTTCGCTGGTATACATCATGGACGAGACAGCGGAGATCTCCCGTTATGCGGGTATCCGGCTGCTCATCGTGCTGGGCGCACTGATCGGCGTGGTGGGTGCGGTGACGGTCATGGGCGTGGTGATCATGCGCGGCGTGCGGAATACGGTGAACGAGGTGACCCAGGCCACGCTATCACTTGCCGCTGGCGATGTAAGTGCCGAAGTACCCGTGAACAGCAACGACGAGATCGGGCAAATGGCGGGGTCCTTCAACGAAATGATCCACAACATCCGTTCGCTGGCAAGTAGTGCCGATGCCATCGGCAAGGGCAACTACGATACGCCCGTGCCCGTTCGGGGGCGGCAGGATGTGCTTGGGCTGGCGCTTTCTCGGATGCGTGAGAACCTCAAGGCGGCAAAGCTCAGGGACACGGAACAGACCCTCGCGTTACAGCAGGAGAAGGCCAAACTCGAACAGGCGAACGACCGGATCCAGCTTTTGATCAAGGAGATGCACCACAGGGTGAAGAACAACCTTCAGGTGATCGCCAGCTTGCTGCGTCTGCAATCAGTCACCATCACCGACGAACGTATCAAACAGGCGTTCGACCAGAGCCAGAACCGTGTGTTGTCCATGGCGCTGATCCACGAGAAGCTTTACAAGGGCGATGAGCTCGCCATGGTGGATGTGGGCAACTATCTACAAGAGCTCTTTTCCGAACTCGTCCGCCTGAACGATGTGAACGACAGCATCCGCTACGAAACGGACATCGATGCAGGCCTGGCCTTCGACCTGCACACCATGGTACCCTTGGGTTTGTTGCTCAACGAACTCATCACCAACTCCCTGAAGCATGCTTTCCTCGGACGTACCGACGGTCGCATCCAACTGGCCATCCATCGCGTGGAAGGAGATCACTTCGACCTGCTCTTTACCGATGACGGTGTGGGAATGCCGCTGAACAAGCTGCAGGACACCGGGAACACACTGGGCGTATCCCTGATCGAAAGCTTGGTGGAACAACTCAATGGGCGTATGACCGTGGAGACCACCGTCAAGGGGACCCGATATCACATCCGGTTCAACCTGCGATGATCAGGGAGGGTGGATCGGATGCCGTGAGCATGGTCTTCAATCCTTCTCCAACTCCGCTTCCACCTCTTCCGTGATATCCATGTTGTGGAAGACGGCGTTCACGTCCTCATCTTCCTCCAGGAGATCGATCAACTTCATCACCTTGCGCACGGTGTCGGCGTCGACGGGCGTGGTTACCAGGGGGTAGCGTTTGAGGTCGGCACTTTTCACCTCCACACCCAGGGTCTCCAGTTTCTGTTGCATCAGGCCGAAGGAGGCGAAAGGGGCGTAGATGACGAACCCATCGTCTTCGCGCACCACATCATCGGCACCGCCATCGATGGCCTCCATTTCGAACTCGTCGGGGTCCCGGCCCTGGAGGGCCGCAGCATCGATGATGAATTCGGCCTTGCGTTCGAACATGTGGCTGAGTGAGCCACTGGTCCCCATGTTGGCATCGCACTTCGAGAAATAGCTGCGCACGTTTCCCACCGTGCGGTTCACGTTGTTCGTGGCAGCGTCCACGAAGATGGCCACGCCGCCCGGCGCATAGCCTTCGTAAGTGATCTCGTGGTAATCGGCCTCCTCGCCGCCGGCCGCTTTTTTGATCGCCCGTTCCACGATCTCCTTGGGCATGTTCATGCCGCGGGCGTTCTGGATGGCCATCTTCAGGCGTGAATTGGCATCGGCGTTGGGTCCACCGGACTTCACGGCCATGGAGATCTCCTTGCCGATGCGCGTGAAGAGCTTGCTCAACTTGGCGTTGCGCGCGAAGATCTTGTGTTTGCGTTTCTCGAAGATGCGTCCCATGGGCTGTGCTAAGGTTTGCCGCTGCGCTAATGGCCACGACGGTCGGCAAAAATAGCCCCCCCGCCGGTACACAGGGCATGGCACGCAAAAGGCCGCGGATCTTCATCCACGGCCCTTGCGGGATCCAACTCCCTCGTTGCGCCGATCGCGTTACGCCCGTTGCCGGACCTTGCCTGCGGTGCTAGTTGAACCCTACGATGGTAAGACCCACATTGAATGGAGTGAGCTGAGGCCCTTTGTCATCCTTGAAAAAGGACGTCAATCCATATTCCGCGAAGAGGTTCAAGGCGCCATACCCGACGCGTACACTGGCAGCAGCACGGTACGGAAGCAGGAGATAGTCGCCCTTGTCGCGTTCCTTGCGCGCACCCTCATCCAAACGGTATTTCTGCTTGTACATGGTATCGAAGTACCAGCTGCCCACCACACCCATGGCGATGTGGAAGTTACCCTTGCGGTCGTACGAGAACTTCTTTCCGGAAGCCAGTTCGGCCTCGGAAGGGATCGGGGCCCGCTTGGTATTGAACTCCAGCATGAGTGGCACGCGGATACCCATCTGCCGCAGCTTGTTCTTGCGGAATTCGGGGCTTTCCACCGGAATGCCGTAGATGGAGTCGCTGTTGTAAGCGAGCAGGACATTGTTCCGAAGATGATAGTTAGCGAACTCCACACCCAGACCGGTCATCAGTCCCACATGGTGGGTACCGAACTCGAGCTTCTGCTCCATGAAGTTGATGGCGAAGAACCGGGAGCGGCCCTGGTCGATCTGCATGAACTCTTCCGCCCCACCAAGCTCCGCGTCGTTGTCGGGACCCAGCAATGTGTTCACGCCGATATCGAGCCCGCTCCAATAGGTGAACAAGTTGCGACGTTCGGTCTTGAGTTCCTTCCTGCGTTCCATCACCTTCACCGCGGTATCCAACTCCACCTTGGGTTCGCTATAGATGCGGATGGTACGACGCTTGGTGTTGATGATGACGGGATCCTTCCGTTTGGTGGTGTCCCCTTCCTCGATCTTGACAAAACCACCTTCCTTGGAGTTGACACCGACCCACAGCGCACGGCGTTCACCTTGAAGGGTATCGCCCTCGCTCGGCTCAATTGCCACGGGCGCGACTGGAGGCATCGGTGTCTCTGGCGGTGCAGGCGGTGGGATCGTATCGTTCTGCGCGAGGCCCATCATCGGTGCGATGACAAGGCAGACAAGGATCGGGATCGTTCTCATGGGTCTTGCGATTGTTGTCAGTAGGACGAGCCACCGCCATCGTAGTTACAGGCCACTTCAAAAAATGCAGGAACCCCCGTCCTTTTCAGGAGCGGGGGTTCGGTGCGCGGGTGTCGTGAAGATCAGGTGGCCGGACGCTCGGGCCTGAAGCGGATGTGCATATGGGTGGTCTTCCAGATGCCCTCGGGGTTCTGGCCTACGTTGATGCGCGCCAGCTTGGTCAGCACATGCTCTCTGAGTTCCGCGTTGGCCGAACGGCAGTCCAGTACCTGCAGGTCTCCGTCCTTGTCGATGACGAAGCTCACGTATACTTCTCCGATCATGTCGCCTTGGGCGGCAAGGGGAAATGAGAGGTGGCGGTTGAGGGCGCGATCCAGGTTGCGTTCCAAGGTGCTGCGCTTCATCGAGGAATCGTTGTGACGGATGGGATCGGCGGAGAAGGTGCTGCCCATGATCAGTGATAAGGCAAGCAGGATGATAGAACGGTGGATGAAGGTTTTCATTGCGATGGTGGTTTTTGTTGTTCAGACATGGGAC
>JBGTIB010000257.1:0-4346 GCA_041745875.1 Flavobacteriales bacterium
GGGGTCATACCTGGCAGTACACCACGCATTATGTGCCCGCCTGGATCTTGTTCATCACCACACTGGTATTGATCGCCCGCCGTCGTGCCTGGTGGCTTTTCGCTTTGGTGCTATCGGGTTGTACAGGCTTCATTCTGCTGAACGTGCTCACCTATCACACGGGCGAAGCGGCCATGATGATGGAGAAGAACTTTCTTCCGCTCGCCACCTTGATCGCCCTTCCGCTGTTGCATGAACTGGCGCTGTTGCCGCGACTCTCACGCAACATGCTCCTCATTCCGTTCGCCCTGGTGTTGTTCCTGCAGTTCCGGGGCATCTCCTTCGCATCGCGACCTGCGCATGCACGCTATGCCGCCCTTGAACAACTCGTTCAGGATGCTGCGACACAGGAGCTGCGCAAGGGCGTGGTGGATACCGATACGTTGCGGCGCAGGGGCATCGGTGTTGACTGGGCACTTCCGTTCGAGTCCATGCTGATCTCCGCCCAACCGGGTGCCGAACACACGCTGACCCTGGTTCCGTCGCAGGAGGGTGCCGCAGCCCCAACGGAAGGAGTGTACCTCGTGCCGATCACATCGCACATGCCTTCCGCCGGACTCGATATGCGTTTCTTTTCTTTGCCGGAAGGTCCGTATCGATCCTTCGTGTCTTCGGAGGGGCCTTAGCCTGGTACCATGGAGGAAAGTATCATCCGCATCACGACGTGGTTGCATGCGGCCGCAGGGGTCGTGGCCCTGGTGGTGGTGCCGCTGGCGATGATGTCAGCGAAGGGAGGCGCGGCACACCGCAGGCTGGGCAAGTGGTTCGTGAAGGCACTGGTGGCCTTGTCGGTGACCGGAGTGGTGCTGGGCGTTCTCAACTTGAATTGGGTACTGGTGATGCTGGCCGTACTGAGCATGCATCTGGCGGCATCAGGGTATCGCTCGCTGTATCACAAGAAATTGCACGAAGGACAGAAGCCCGTGCGGGCGGACATGTTGGTGCAGGGCATGGCGGCCGTGGCCAATGGAGGTTTTTTCATCTGGGGTGCGATCGGTCTGTTCTTCGGTCAACGGGACCCCATCACCTGGGCTTTCGTGATCTTCGGAAGCTCCGGGCTGCTGCTGGTGCTGGCCAATACGCATCGGTTCTACAAACACGCTCACGACAAGAACGAATGGTTATTCGGGCACATGATGGGTTTCATCGGTTCGTACATCGTTACACTGGTCGCCTTCAGTGGGGTGAACCTGCCCATGTTGGGCCCGGACTGGCTGCGCTGGGCCTGGCCGGTGATAGTGGGTGTGCCGCTCATGATCATTTGGATACGCATCCTGAAAGGGCGATTCACCAAGGGGCGGCGAGCGAAATACGTCTATCCTACACGGCTCAAGTAGGCGACCCCGGATCGCGTGGTTTGCCTGTTCACGCGGCGATGCTGAACTTCGGGACCCCATTCCCAAGGACATCCACCCATGAAGTTCCGCTCGTTCCTGTTGATCGCGCTGGTCGCGACCGCAAACCTTTCGCTCCTCGCACAGGCGCCACTCACCTATGT
Organism: Flavobacteriales bacterium; assembly: GCA_041745875.1. Classification (GTDB taxonomy): domain Bacteria; phylum Bacteroidota; class Bacteroidia; order Flavobacteriales_F; family PHOS-HE28; genus PHOS-HE28. The sequence goes on from JBGTIB010000257.1 coordinate 1,538, forward strand.
TTCCTATCCGGACGACCCCACCAACACCCGGATCTACACCCTGGACAACGGGCTCACGGTGTATCTGAGCCGCAACGACGATGCACCCCGCCTCCAGACCAACATCGCCGTGCGTGCAGGCAGCAAGCACGATCCGGCCGATGCCACCGGACTGGCGCACTACCTGGAGCACATGCTCTTCAAAGGCACAAGCCGCATCGCGTCCAGTGACTGGGAGAAGGAAAAAGTGCTGCTTCAACAGATCGCGGACCTCTACGAGGAGCGTCGCAATACCACGGATGAAGCGGACCGCGACCGCATCTATGCGCAGATCGACAGCCTTTCCAGCCTGGCCGCTCGCTATGTGATCCCCAGCGAATACGACAAGATGATCTCTTCGCTCGGTGCCAAGGGGACCAATGCCTATACCTGGATCGAGCAAACGGTGTACATCAACGACATTCCCAGCGATGGGATGGAGAAGTGGATGATGGTTGAGGCAGAGCGCTTCCAGGAACTGGTGTTGCGCCTCTTCCATACAGAACTGGAAACCGTGTATGAAGAGTTCAACATGGGGCAGGACAACGACAACCGCAACGCCAGCAAGGCGATGATGGCCGCCCTGTTCAAGATGCATCCTTATGGGACCCAGACCACCATCGGTACCGGCGAGCATCTGAAGAACCCCAGCATGGTGTTGATCCACGAGTACTTCAACACCTACTACGTGCCCAACAACATGGCCATCATCATGGCCGGGGACCTGGACTACGACAAGACCATTGCCCTTATCCGGAAGCATTTCGGGAATTGGAAGCCGAAGGAGGTGCCCACCTTCACCTACGAGCCGGAGGAACCCATGCGGCTCCCCGATGAAGTGGAAGTGTTGGGCCCGATGGCAGGCTGGGTGGACATCGGCTGGAGGCTCAAGGGCACCAGCACCGAGGATGAAGTGATCGCCTCGCTCATCTCCGGGTTGCTCAGCAATGGCCAGGCCGGCCTCTTCGACCTGAACCTGTTGCAGGACCAGAAGGTGCTGAGCGCTTATGCCTATTCCAACAGCATGCACGACTACACGCAGTTCCAGGTCCATGGTGAACCCAAGCAGGGGCAGAGCCTGGAGGAAGTGCGCGACCTGTTGCTGGCACAGATCGAGCAGTTGAAGCAGGGCGCATTCGACGACTGGCTCATCGAGGCCGTGGTGAACGACTACCGTCAGAGCCGCATCCGTGGCTGGAGCGACAGCAACCGTTCAAGAGCATCTGCGCATACCAGTGCGTTCATCACCCACAAGGATTGGAAAGAGGTACTGAACTTCCACGACCGCATGGCACGGATCACCAAGGAACAGGTGAAGGATTTCGCCCGCCGCAATTTGGGCAACGGACATGTGGCCGTGTTCAAGCGAACCGGGGAGAACACCGAGGCTTACAAGGTGCCCAAGCCCAAGATCACGCCGGTGGACATCGATCGCGACAAACAAAGCGAGTGGCGTTCAGAGTGGGAACAGCTCCCCAACGCCGAACTCGAGCCGGTCTTCGTGGACTATGCCGCTTCCATCGATCGCAGCGAGTTGAAGAGCGGTGTGCCACTTGCGCACATTGCGAACCCATCCAACGACCTTTTCTCACTGTACTACATCCTGGACATGGGCACGAACAACGACCAGGCCCTGCGTCTGGCCGTGGAATACCTGCCTTACCTGGGCACCTCCAAGTACAGCCCGGCCGAACTCAGCAAGGAGTTCTTCAAGCTGGGTCTCAGTTTCGGGGTGAACGTCGGTGAGGATCGGCTGTACGTCACGCTCAGCGGTTTGGAGAAGAACCTCACCGCCGGGGTTGAATTGCTCGAGCACCTGCTGGCCGATGCGCAAGCCAACGAGGGGGCGCTTGCCGAATTGATCAACGACATCGCCAAAGAGCGCCAGGACCGCCTCAAGAACAAAGGCTATGTCCTGAACGTCGCCATGCTCAGCTATGCCCGGTACGGGGATAGTTCACCGTTGACCGATGCGCTCAGTGTGGAGGCGATGCAGGCCGTTCCTTCCGATGAACTGTTGGATAAGATCCACACACTGACCAGCTACAAGCACCGCGTGTTCTACTACGGCCGCAAGAGCCCCAAAGAGGTGCGAACCGTGCTGGACGCCCAGCACAAGGTGCCTGACACGTTGCAGGACATCCCGCCAGCCCGCCAGTACACCGAGTTGGAGACGAAAGAGAACACGGTCCTGTTCCTGGACCATGACATGGTGCAGACCGACATGCTCTTGGTGAGCAAGGCCGGTGGATTCAGTGCCGATCTATTGCCCGAAGCATCGCTCTTCAACGAATACTTCGGTGCGGGTCTGTCGTCCATCGTGTTCCAGGAGATCCGCGAGGCCAAGGCACTCGCCTACAGTGCCCGTGCCTACTTCACCACACCCGGCCGGAAGGAGGAAGCGCATTACGTCCGTGCTTTCGTCGGTACACAGGCCGACAAGCTCGGCGACGCGGTGGATGCCCTCCTTGCCCTGATGAACGACATGCCTGCGGCAGAGGCCCAGTTCGAGGGCGCCAAAGCCTCCGCCATGCGGGTGATCGCCAGCGACCGCATCACCAAGGAACGGATCTACTGGTCGTGGGAGAGCGCCCAGCGATTGGGCCTGGACAGCGATGTGCGCAAGCAGACCTACGAGCGTATCCCCACGATCGGCATCAAGGATATGAGCACCTTCTTCGATCGCGAGATCAAAGGGCGGAACTATACCTTCCTGATCATCGGTAAGGAGAGCAACGTGGACTTCTCGGTGTTGGAGAAGTTGGGTACCGTGCGCAAACTGACGAAGAAG
>JBGTIB010000258.1:0-3178 GCA_041745875.1 Flavobacteriales bacterium
CACGCCACCGGCACCAATGATCAACGGCAGGGTGATGTGGACCGGTGATCGGTATGCGATGACCGGTTCGAAGAACAAGCCGCCGTAGCCCATGTTCAGGCTGCTGTTGCGCCGCAAGACCTCGCCATTACCGACCAGGTATGCATCGTACGCTGGATTGGAGATCGGTGTCACCAGGCCATGGCCTGCGACACCGATGGTGAACCTGTGATCGATGAGCCAGCCGCCGCGTGCACCAACGAGCAAGGCATCCTTGTCCATGACACGCGTGTAGTGCGTGGTAACGCCACCCCACCCGCCGTGGTGCAAGGGTTTATCACCACCCAACAGGGTGCGCATAGGTTGCTCATCGGTGGTCTGTGCAGTAGTAGGGAGAGCGAGGATCGCGATGGCGAGCAGGGGAAGAAAATTGCGGAAATGCATGTTCGAGGTTGTTCGTTTCCACTGTGACAACGTGTGAACGAAATACCCCTACTCGCGATCAATATTTTCCATCCACCCCTTCCGCCGGGGTATTGGCTGCTCCGTGTTTGGACATGGATATAGTCTCCTATTCGACCCACACATAGTGTAGATTTGGAGCATGCTTGCGGAACTGATCGCCAAGGACCGACACGGATTCCAGCGCCTTTGTGAAGAGCATGAGGTGGCCACACTACATGCCTTCGGATCCGCCGTGCATGGCCCCTTTGGTGAGAAGAGCGACGTGGACCTGGTCGTCGATCTGAAGGCACGCGATCCCTTGCACTTCGGTGAGCTTATGCTGAAATTGTGGGATAGGCTGGAGACATTCCTAGACCGCAAAGTGGACCTGCTTACCATGCGCTCGGTGAAAAACCCGGTGATCCGCGAAGAGATCGAACGGACCAAGGTGCTGGTGTACGATGGATCACAAGCGCAAGTACTGGTCTGACATCCTGATCGCCTTGGATGCGATCGACCAGCACCTGGCCGGTGTGAACACTTACGAGGAATACTCGGCCAACATCACGGTGAAGGACGCCGTAGAGCGACGACTCATTACGATCGGGGAAGCCGTGAACAAGCTTGTATTACTGGTCGCGGATGAGATGATCGAGGATGCGCAGAAGATCCGGGCTTTCCGCAATAGGCTGGTCCATTCGTACGACAGTACCTAGGACACCCTGGTGTGGGCGATCAATCGCAACCACCTACCACCCCTGCGGCGATCGGCTGAAGAGAAGGTCAGGCTTCAGTGATCGACCGTTCAGAACCACACCCCCACCCCTGCCTTCCAGCCCCACCACCCCTGGACCCGGGCGGTGCCCTCGCTCCATTGATAGGTCGGTTCCGCAGGGGGTAAGGCGCTCAGGTAAGTGCCGGTCTCGGCGTCGCGCCAGTCGGTGACCAGCAGGTTGAACACCGGGCCAACGAAGAGGAAGATCCGATCGGCGAAGCGCATGCCCGGTGTGAAGCTCAAGCGCCCCAGGATGTTCACCGCTTCCACCCATTCCTCCTGCTCCACGATCTGCTCGCCAGTGAGGTCGATGTTCGCGAAAAAGTACTTGCCGAAATGTGGCTCGAAGCCGAAGCCGTACAGGAAGCCCCAGCGCTCATCCGCAGTGACGGGAGGTGAATAACCGAGGATGTTGTGGAACACGCGCGTGCCGGTGCGGATGTGCAGGCTCAGTGGCATCACGTCGCTGGTGACCACATCGAAGCGGTGGTAGCCTTTCAACGAGATCGTGAGAAGCCCTACCGCGCCACCGGAAAGCGTGTCGCTGAGGTTGAGGAAGCCCACCTGGCCACCGAAGGCCCGTCGTGCGAAATTCAAAGCGCCCACCTGGCCACCTTCCACCGTGCCGGGAACGATGTTCGCGCCGAAACTGAACTGGCCGCCGGTGATGTTGCCCGCGTAATTCAAGCCGAAACCGACCTGACCTGATTCCACCGTGCCGGGCACCACGTTCGCCCCGAAACTGAACTGACCACCCGTCACGTTCCCCGCATAGTTGAGCCCGAAGCCGACCTGACCACCACTGACATCCCCAGGGACGACGTTGGCACCGAAGCTCACCTGCCCGCCCGAAACATTGCCTCCGTAGTTGAGCCCGAAGCCGACCTGCCCACCACCCACACTATCCAGGGCGATGTTCGCTCCCGCAGCGACCTGCCCACCCTTCACGCTTCGGGCATAGTTCAGTGCACCCGCCACCTGGGCCTTGTTCACGGCGCCGTGGGTGATGTTGATGCCACTGCTCACCTGTTCACCGTCCAGATCTCCCAGTGAAACGTTGCCGACACCGGACACCTGCGTCCCCGTCATGCCACGCTTCACCACGTTGATGCCGCCCGCCACCTGCCAGCCAATGAGCGTATCCCACACCGTGTTGCTGATGCCGGCCAGCTGCAGTCCTTCCTAGGAACCCATCGTATGGTTGATGCCGCCAGAGAGCTGCACGCCCCGCGTGTGGCCTCCGACCAGGTTGGCCAGTCCGCTCACCTGGAGCCCGTCCATATCGTCCCTCAGCATGTTGAAACCGCCACCCACCTCCACGCCTTCCACGCCGCGTGCATAACCACCGAGAATGTTGATCGACACCTTGTTCACCACCGAAGGGGCGATGGGACCGTTGGTGCTGAGCGAGGGAATGAGCGACAGCTGTATCGGCCGCCTTTCGATGAAGTCGAGGTTGGCGGACTGATCCATGCGCGAGGCAGGCACCAGCAGACGCGTCATGCCGAGGTCCTCCACACCGCAGCGCTCGAACTCGCAGATCGGTTGCAGGCGTTCGAGCTCGTCCATGGGCTTTAATGAGATGCGACCTGCGTTGTCGTTCCGCTGCACGAACACGATGGTATCGCGGTAGCCGTGGCGCGCGACCAATACCGGGGTGCGGTCCAATTCACCGCTCAAGCCCACGCTGAAGGCACCGCGATCATCCGTGACCGTAGCGCTGCTGCGTCGCGCTTCGAGGATGGTGGCCCGTGCGATCGGACCACCTGTGCTTGCATCAATAACGCTACCGGTCGTTGTGAACTTCTGCTTGCGTCCAGCGCTGCCGGTGATGATCAGGTGACCACCGCTCTCCTTCCATTGTAGGTGCTGTGGAAGCAATTTTTTCAGGACCTGGTCCACCTTCTCATCGACAGCTTCGATCGTGACCGTGCTATCAGCAGGTACCACGGCCGCGTTATAGCTGAGCTTGAAGCCGCC
>JBGTIB010000259.1:0-26944 GCA_041745875.1 Flavobacteriales bacterium
GGAGTACTACATAGAGCACTTGTTTTAGCGCTAATTGGCGCGCTTGTGGTACCTGAGGTAGCTCACTCCCAAGATTGGCATCAAGGCCCGCCGGGGCCTGGTAACCCTGTTACAAATCCAGCAGAGTATGTTGGATGTAACGGCTCTGCTACCGTTTCCTTCAAGCTCAAGACCATCCCGCTTTACAACATCGAGATGTTTACCAATGACATCGAACGGTTCCGCTTGCTGCCGGACAATACTTACACGGTTGGTGGCAGTACCGTGGTTGCCGATGGTTTCATCCTGCACAGCCCGAATGTGGCTGCCTTCTACGCTGGCGGAGCGCCCGGGCCATTCACCTTGGACCACAAGGCTGCGGCCACCAACAGCAGTTTCCAGGATGCATACCGCAACTGGGCGGCAACGGGGACTACGGTAACGGGTGGTGGTAGCATGGGATATTTAGGCCTGAAAGCCAATGACATCGACCACACCGATCTGGTGGTGCAGTTGGCCAAACGCGAAGGCATTGTCGCCCCGGACCGGATCCGCTTCCTTTTCACCAGCGAACTCAATGGCAGTGCGCCAACAGGGGCGGATAGCCAGGAGGGCTTGGAAGGGTTGCGCCTGTTCCCTGTGGACAACGATAATGTGAACGTGGGCATCGGTGATTGGTATGCCGCGAACATAAACAGTAGTGGGGCGATCACCGAACCTGAAGAGCGGCTGGATATCGTTGATGGCCGGGTGCGGATCCGGGAGCTTCCCGAACCCGCTGGAGAAGCTACCGGCACCTACATGATGATGGTGGTGGATGATGCGACCGCCCCCAGCGGTGAACGTGGCGTTGTGAAATGGGTGGACCCCAATGACCTTCCCGGCGGTAGTGATTGTGACTGGACCATTTCAACGGCCAACAATTGGCTGACGACCGCATGGCAAACGTTAGGCTCCAATGGTGTCTGTCCTGAGATCGATTGGAAGGTCGGCATCGGAACCAACGCGCCAACGTCCAAGCTGCATGTTTACAATACGGTCAATTCGGGTGTGAACAATTTTACCGGCCTCTTCGCGATCGATGGTTCAGCGGTACAAAAAACCGGATCTCGTATGGTGTCTAGTGGAACCGGAGATAGGCATTACGGCGGTCATGGACTAGCTCAGGGTGGCACTGAATTGAATACTGGCTTGCGGGGTGTAGGGGAGATACTGAGCGGAGTCACCGGTATGAAAAATGACGGGGGCTATTTCTGGGGGTTGATCCGTTCAGGAGGGATCACTGACAATAACCATGGTGTGCGGGCATACGCCGAAGTCAATGGAACCGCTACATGCAATTACGGTGTGCATGCTGTTGCAACTGGTTCTGGTGCAACTACGCACTATGGCGTCTATGCGCAGGTGCCGTACGCCAGTCCACATTGGGCCGTATACTCCACTGGTCATACATTCAGTACAGGTGGTGCAACTTGGATCCCTTCAGATGAGGACCTGAAGAGCGGCATAGAAGACTACCAAGGTGGCTTGGAAGGTGTTATGCAGTTGGCACCAAAGACCTACACGCACAACACGGACCAGTTCCCGCAGATGAATTTGCCGCAGGGGCAACAGATCGGTCTGCTCGCTCAGGAATTGGAGCAGGTATTCCCAAACTTGGTCAGGGAGGCACATCACCCGGCACAAATGGACAGCGTGGGAAACGAAGTATCGGCTGCGGTGGATTTCAAAGCCATGCAGCCAGGCGGTCTCATTCCCGTGATCATTAGTGCTATCCAGGAACAGCAGGCGCTGATCACAGCATTGCAGACGCAACTCGCGGAAATGCAACAAGCCCTCGCCGCCTGCTGCACCGCCGGCAGCGACGATGACCAACGCAGCGGTACCATCGATGATGAACTACCGTTGGATCCCGCCACCGAGCGCCTCCTCACCATCGCCCCCAATCCCTTCACCGACCAAACCACGGTGAGCTATGTGCTGGAGCGCAGTGGCCGTGCCCAGTTGATGGTGAACAGCAGCGATGGCAAACACCTGCAGGTTCTGGAGGAAGCTGCTCGCACCGAGGGACAGTACAACTATGCGTGGAGCACGGCCCACTTAGCACCAGGTGTGTACTACGTGACCCTATTGCTCGATGGCGAGCCACTGGTGAAGCGCGCCGTGAAGGTTCGATAGTGCAGTATAACGGAATACGGAGCCCGGTCCCGCTTGTGCGGTGGCCGGGCTTCGTGCTTCGCGACATGCCCGCTATCTTCGCCGCCATGCAGGGCGTGGAGATCCTCTCGGGTAAGGCCTTCGGACTTACCGTGGAGCGTATCTGTCACCAGTTGATCGAAGACCACGGCGACCTGGCCGGGGTGGCGTTGATCGGCCTGCAGCCCCGGGGCATCCTGCTGGCACGCCGCCTGCGCCGCGAACTGGCGCGCATCCTGGGCCGGGAACGATTGCAGTACGGCGAACTGGACATCACCTTCCACCGCGACGATTTCCGGCACCGCGCCACACCGCCCGCACCCTGCATCACCCAGCTCGATTTCAGCCTGGACGAGCGCAAGGTGGTGCTGGTGGACGACGTGCTCTTCACCGGGCGCACCATCCGCGCCGGCCTCGATGCCATGCTCGCCTTCGGCCGCCCCGCCAGCGTGCAATTGCTGGTGCTGATCGACCGGCGTTTCAGCCGCGAGCTGCCCATACAACCCGACTATGTGGGGCGCTGGGTGGACAGTTTCGCAGGCCAGCGCGTGATCGTGGAGTGGAAGGAAAGCGATGGACGCGACCGGGTGCTGCTGCAGGGCGACATCACTGCTGAAGGCGATGCGACAGCCACCATCGCACAAGGCATCGGCACATGAGTAAAAAAAGTTCCCAGCCCACCGCCGAACCGGCCAGGCCCAGCGAGCAGCTGAGCACCGAGCACCTGCTGGGCATCCAGGGACTCACCCAGGCCGACATCGAGCTCATCTTCCGCACTGCCGATGGATTCACCGAAGTGCTCGGCAGGTCCATCAAGAAAGTGCCTTCGTTGCGCGATATCACCATCGCCAACCTCTTCTTCGAGAACAGCACCCGCACGCGCGTCAGCTTCGAGCTGGCCGAGAAACGCCTCAGTGCCGATGTGGTCAACTTCAGCTCGGGTGGCAGCAGTGTGAGCAAGGGCGAGACCCTGGTGGATACGGTGAACAACATCCTCTCCATGAAGGTGGACATGGTGGTGATGCGCCATCCCGACCCCGGCGCGGCCGTGTTCCTGAGCCGCCATGTGGATGCGCGCATTGTGAACGCGGGCGACGGCACCCACGAGCACCCCACACAGGCCCTGCTCGATGCGTACAGCATCCGCCAGAAGCTGGGCCGGGTGAAGGGGGTGAAGGTGCTCATCGTGGGCGACATCATGCACTCGCGCGTGGCGCTGAGCAACATCCTCTGCCTGCGCACACTGGGCGCCGAGGTGATGCTCTGCGGGCCCACCACCCTGATGCCCCGCCATGCCGCCACCCTGGGCGTGAAGGTGGAGCACGACCTGGACAAGGCCCTGGCCTGGTGCGACGTGGTGAACATGCTGCGTATCCAGCTGGAGCGGCAGGGTGGGGACGGGATCGGCAATTTCCCCAGCCTGCGCGAGTACGCCATGCTCTACGGCCTGGACCTGAAGCGCTACGATCGCATCGGGCGCGAGGTGCTCATCATGCATCCGGGGCCCATCAACCGCGGGGTGGAGATCACCACCCAGGTGGCCGACCATGCCAACAGCATCATTCTGGACCAGGTCGCCAACGGGGTCGCCATCCGCATGGCCGTGCTTTACCTGATCGCGGCACGGATCCCACGGTCGGGTGTTGGGAACTGAAGCAGCGGCGGTGAAGGGGGGCTGTTGCGGATATCGTTACCTGACTATCTTTGGCCGGAACCGAAGCCACCATGAACTTCACCATAGAAGACAAGGAGCGGTACACCCTGGTGACCAGCAATGTCGAAAAGCTGGACACCACCTGTGCACCCGAACTGAAGAGCGAGCTGGTGTATCTGAACAAGACCGGCGTGCGCAACGTGATCATTGACCTGAGCGCCTCCCGCTATTGCGATTCATCGGGGCTCAGTGCCCTGCTGGTCGCGAACCGCTTGTGCAAAAGCGTGAACGGATCGCTCGTGGTCTGTGGCCTGCAGGAGCCCGTGCAGAAATTGGTGCAGATCTCCCAATTGGAAAGCGTGCTCTCCATCACTCCCACGGCCGCCGAAGCCGTGGATCTCCTCTACATGGAGGAAATTGAAAAGGACGTCAACAAGGACCAGTAACCACCATCCATGAAGCAACTCCTACTCTCGCTCGTATTCACCACGATCGCCGGTGCTGCCTTCGCGCAGCCCTGCACGCCGGATCCGCTTTATGCCGACAGCTTGTTCGGTGTATGGCCGGACACGACCACCAACTTCGTGACCGGATATGTGGGCGTTCCCTATACCCAGGTGCTCAACCTGATCGTGCCCCAGGATGCTGGTGTGGTGAATCCGGCGTTCTCCGGCGTCATGCTGGACTCCGTCGCTTTCAATGGCATCACCGGCCTGCCACCAGGACTTTCGGTGGCCTGTGCCTCGCAGACCAACGCATCCTGCTCGTATATCACCGGCCAGTTGGGCTGTGGTGTGATCCAGGGCATACCCACCCAACTGGGCACCTATGAACTGGAACTCGACGTCACCGCCTATGCCAACCTCTTCGGCTCGGCCGTACCCATCCCCCAGACCTTCGGTGGGTATCGCATCATCATCGAGGATGGTGTTTCCATATTGGAGTATGGCGGCCCGGCGCTCGGTGCCGTACGCAATGTGCCCAATCCATTCGCCAGCCGCACGGCGATCGAGTTCGATCTGGCCAAGGCGACCCCCGTTCGTGTGAGCATCTTCAACCTCCTGGGTGAATCGCTGTGGGAGCAGGATGTGCAAGGTCGTACAGGAATGAACCGGGTGCCCTTCGAAGGCGGTGATCTGCAGGAAGGCGTGTACCTCTTCCGTGTCAGCACCGGCAAGGATACCTACACCGGACGCATGGTGCTGAACCGCTGATGCGGTCCGATCGATCACGGGTGGCCCCCCGTTCCGCGCTTTGAGCCGGGGCGGGGGGCTGCTCTTTCCAAGCCATGGGAGCACGCCCCTTCACCCTCACCACCCTGGGCACCGGAGCAGCACTGCCGGCACGCGGGCGTTTCCCCACCGCCCAACTGCTCGACGTGCATGGGGCGCTGTATCTGATCGACTGTGGCGAGGGCACCCAGGAACGCCTGCGGGTGGCGGGGGTCAACTTCATGCGCATCGGTCACATCTTCATCAGCCATATGCATGGCGATCACTACTTGGGCTTGATGGGCTTGATCTCGTCCATGCACTTGATGGGGCGCAAGACCACCCTGCATGTCTTCGGCCCCGCTGCATTGCGGGAAGTGATCGATGTGCAACTGCGCGCGTCGGGAACATATCTGCGCTTTCCCCTGGAGCTCATTGCTCTGGAGCCGGTGAGCGGGGCGGTGATCCACCGGGACCAGCGGCTCAACGTGCTCAGCCTGGCCTTGCGGCACCGGATACCCTGCACGGGATTCGTATTCCGGGAACTGCCCGCCCCGCGTCCCTTGCGGCTCGATAAACTGCGGCTGATCCCGCACTTCCGCCGCAATGCGGTGAAGGCCGGTGCGGATCTTACGCTCGCCGATGGAAGCGTTGTCGCCAACACGGAACTCACCACCGACCCACCACCACCACGCAGTTATGCCTACTGCTCCGATACGGCCTACGAACCGGCACTGATACCCCATATCGCAGGAGTGGACCTGTTGTACCACGAGGCCACGTTCACCAAGGCCCTGGCGGCCCGTGCCAGGGAAACATCGCACTCCACGGCTGAACAGGCGGCCACCATCGCACGCGATGCCGGGGTGGGCCAACTGCTCCTGGGCCATTTCAGCTCGCGCTACCGCGATGCGGACGAACTCCTGCACGAGGCCCTGGCCATCTTTCCCCGAACAGCGCTCAGCGTGGAGGGCGGGGTATTCCCCATCCACGAACGAACAGGGGTGTAGAACTTCCTTTGGCCGCACCCCGGCACGCGGTTACTTTTGTCCCCTTCTTAGGATCATTCTAAATAGGGCAATGGCGATCAGGACCTTGTTGGCGGACCACAGTGAACTATCCTTGATCGGATTGCGCTCCATTCTTGGGGAGGTGCCCCGCATCGACGTGGTGGGTGTGGCCCGCGATGCCATCGAGATGGAAGCCCAGATGGTGCGCCTGCGACCCGATGTGGTGGTGATCGACCACACGGCCGAGGGCTTCGAAGCCGCCTCGATCCGCAGCGGATTACGCCGTGCCAAACGCACCCGCTTCCTCGCCATCACGCCCGATCCATCGCCCGTGGCATTGATGAGCGCCATCCGGGCCGGCGTAACCAGTTATGTGAAGAAGGATTGCGATGTGGAGGAGATCGTCGAGGCGGTGCTGCGTACGGCGGCCGGCGATAAGTTCTTCTGCGGAAAGATCCTGGCCACCCTGCGCAAGGCGTCCGTCGATATCGACGCCTTCCTCTCCGAGCCCCTGACCTGCGAACCCGTCACCCTCAGCGAACGTGAGTGCGAGATCATCTCGCTTATCGCGGAAGGCCGTTCCTACACCCGCATCGCCGAGGCGCTCAACCTCAGCGCCCATACGGTCACCACCCACCGCCGCAACATCATGCACAAGCTGGGGGTCAACAATTCCGCGGCAGTGGTCATGTATGCCGTGAAGAACGGACTGGTGAGCCCCAACAAGTTCCTCTTCGGGCAGGCGGGGTGATCGCGCCCCCTTGGTAGCTTTCGCCCATGAGCGGAAGTACGGTGATCGCGGAGATCGGCGGGAGTTCATCGCGCTGGGCACTGCTCGGGCCGGGTGATGATGTGCTCCTGGTCGCGGACAAGGGTGGCAACCTTCCGGGCTTCAACCCAATGAGCGGCGATGCCACCCTGTTCATCGATGCCATCCGGGTTGAACTGGAGTCCCATGCACCGGAGTTCATCAAGGCCACCAAGCTGTTCGTCTATGGTGCGGGATGTGGATCACCGGTGGGACGGGACCTGATGCGTTCCACCCTGGCCAGACTTTGGCCCATCGCCGATATCGCTGTGGACACCGACCTGATGGCCGCCGCCCGCGGCCTCCATGCCAATGGCGCCGCACTGGTGTTGATCCTGGGCACCGGTATGAACGCCGGCTGGTACGATGGCTCCCAACTGTATCAACCCATGCCTTCCCTGGGTTGGGTGCTCGGCGATGAAGGCAGTGGCGCCGACATTGGTCGTATCCTGCTTCAGGATGCCTTTTACAAGCGTATGCCCGAGGTGGTGTCCCAAGCGCTCTTCGGCCCGGCTGGTCCCAAACTCGATCATGTACTGGATGCCATATACCGCCAACCCTTTCCGGCGCGTGCACTGGCGGCGCGTACCGTTCTGCTGAAACCCCTGCTGGAGGAGCCCTACGTGCGCGAGTTGCTCGTGTCGCGCTTCCATGCCACGGCCGAACTGCTGGTGACCTTCTTCTCCGCTGAACAACGCGCCACGGTGCATGCCACCGGTAGTGTGGCCTGGGGTTTCCACGAGATCCTGGCGGAATGCCTATTGGATCGCGGGATGAGCCTTATGGACGTGCAGCGAGATCCGCTGCCAGGCCTGGTGCGCTTTCACCGCTGACCAGCGCCGGACCCGCAGCGCCGAGCACCAATTCCTCCAGACGCAGGAAGGCTGCCTGATTGTGCTGGGTGTTCAGGCTGCGCGATACCCGCAGTCGCTCCAGTGCGGTAAGGTGCCAGCTCAGCGAGATGCGTTCGTCGCGGTCATGCCGCAACTGCACATCCACCACCTCCAGCGGGAAATCCACCCAACCGGAAGCCTGCTGCATCATCAGGTCGTGGTCCTGGTCCTGGATGCGTACGAAATTGTTGTAGACACTGCCGATGGGCGACAACGCGCGCGACACCAGCGACACATGGCCGGGATGGATCTCCAACTCGCGCCGGGTGTCGCGCAGCTGGAGCACCACCACACCGCTGGTGTGTTCGGCGATCCAGTGCCTGAAGGTGTGGAGGAAGGCCAGCGTGTTCCTGTAGCCATAGTTGTCGCGCACCCCGGCATCCATCACCCGCATGGTGGGGCTGCTCGGCAGGGAGACGATCGGTGTGATATAGGGGAAGGTGGCGTTCATGCGCAACGCACTGGTCAGCTTCAAACGTTCGGCGCCCTGCTCCGCAAAGAGTCGCATGAATTCGATGGATTCGGGTTGTGCCGCATTGTGCACCGGTTCCTCGGGGAGTATGTTGGTGAGAAATGACATGGGCAATGCGCCGATCACCAGACGGCGCCCGTCGTTCGCCACCGTGGGGCTCAACACAAGGATCGGGATCCGGGCCTTGCGTTCCGCCTCGGCAAGATCGCCAAGGCGCACATCCAGCAGGCCCCGGGTGTTCTGGTTCAACTTGCGCTCGAAGGCATGTCCGCGATCCAACGTGTAGCTATGTTCCCCGTCGTGCACCTTGCGATAGCGCACGAACATATCGTTGGTCACGAAGCTGAAGGCGAGCGGATTCAGCATATCGCTGGCCAGTTCATCCATCAACGCGGCATCGTTGCGTACCGCCGTACCCTGCTCCTGATCACCCAGGAACAACTGCCGGTAATAAGTGGCACCGATCACGCCGCCTGATGACCCGGTGACGAAGACGGTGCGTTCCATCAACGTGCCCCCCAGCACACTGTCCGCATGTTGCAGGCAGCGGAAGGTCCACAGCAGTGCACGCATGCCACCACCGCTTGTATTGATCACCAGCATGGGTGGTTTTGCTTCACCGTGTGGCAGGGTGCTGTTCCGTTCCTTCCAGCGATCCAGCGTGCCGAGCATCGAGGCCACATCGCGTTCCATGGCATCCGCATCGGTGGCGAGAGCCACGATGGTGGGTTGATCGTACACCGCGGGCGGCACTTCATAGTCCAGGCCATAGGCGTGGCTGTTGTAAAGGAATTGTTCGGTGCGGTGGCTTACCAGGTTCAGCACCACCACCACCAGGATGATGACCGTACCGGTCCATCCCTTCATCCAGCTGAACAGTGCGCTCACCACCATCAGTACGATGGTGAAGAAGAGAAAGGCGCTGGCACCGGCGGGGATCGCGAAGAATCGCATGTCGCTGAACGCTCCCAGGGCAATGAAGCTGAGCACCAGCACCACCTCGAAGATGGAACCGTTGATGTGGTTCTGCCAGAGCACATCACGCAACAACTGCCTGTCGTAGTGCGAACTGCTGCGCGCCAGCATCAGCCGCAGGCGGGGGGTGAGGTAGGTCTCCACCTTCCAATGTTCGGTGCGCTGTTGTTCGCGCATCCAGCGCGTGGCCTTGCGCTTCTGGGCACCACCCACCGGAGGCGTGTCGTGCTGCGGACCGATGATGTCCACGAGGGGCTCGTCCGGTTCGTAGGCATGGGGCTGCTTGCCCAGGAGTTTGGTGAAATCGGTGTTCGTCCGCGTGAAGTACAACAGAGCCAGGAACAGGAAGAGCAGGTTCCCGAAGATGAAACCGGCCATGTGCAGCATGATCCGCGCTGGTGGAACGAACTCCTTGCCGTACTGGAAGACCGCAGCGCACCACATGTACGTGAGGATGAACAGCACCGGGATCACCGCATTGTTCACGTTGAACTTCAGGAAGGGCCGGGCGATGGTGGCGAGGAACGGGAACCGATACCCGTGCATCGTGTAGCTGTAAAGGTTGAAAGCCGTGATGAAGCCGCCCAAGGCGAAGCCCGTGATGGCATGCGACCAGAATCCCACCGTGCCGTAGTACTCCGGGTAAAGGAAGAGGTAGGGCACCCCGTACTTCACACCCAGGCTTTCGGTGATGTAGCCGAACAGCACCACCCAGGCCAGCAGGAGCAGGTGGTTCTTCTTCACATGCAACAGCAATAGCTGCAAGGGGAAGAAATAAATGATCCGGCGGATCGATCGTTTGTATACGGGCCTGGCGGTCATCCTTGGCACCGGCCGTTCGTCGAAGCGCGACGGCGGCAGGCATGTGCTTCCTTATATACGGTGCAAGGGCGTTCCATGTTGTCGCTCACACCTTGGCCAGGGTGATCGTCATCACTTCAGCCTCCAGCAATTCGGCCTGTTGCTTCAAGCCCTCGGCACGTTGAAGCACATCGCGCTTGTATGCTTCATCATCCAACCCCGCACAATTGATGCGCACGTTGAGGTAGCCACCCATGGCCCCGGTGCGTGCGCACAGTGCTCCCACGCCGGCATCGCTCACGCTGGCTTCCAGGCCCGTTTCGGCCATGGCCTTCATCAAGCCCATGCTCTCCACGCAGACCTCCATGGTGCGCAGCGGTGTGTTGATCGCGCCCTTCGTCGCATCGTCGATCGCCACTTTTCTCGCCGCCTTCTCGGCATCGTTGCCCTTGGGCAGTCCGATGGCCTGCATGATGCGGTCGAAGGCCCGGGTGTCCTCGTCCACCAGGTAAAGCAACTCGTTGCGCAAGACCTCACCCTTCACCGCCCAGTTGCTGTATTCCTTCCAACGCTCGTCCCAGCCACGTTTGTGTGCACTGAGGTTGGCCACCATGGTGCCAAGGGCCACGCCCAGTGCGCCCACGTAGGCAGCCACGGAACCGCCACCCGGTGCCGGGCTTTCCGCTGCTGTCTCCTCGCTGAAACGCTTCAGGTCCATGCGCACGAGGCGTTCGTGGCCGGACTCCTCCAGCATGTACTCGATCACCTTCTTCTGCGGGTCGAAGGGTGCCAGATCGTCCAACCCCAGGGACTTCACCGCGATCTTGATCTTCTCGCGCTCGGCGATGCCCAGGCTGCGTTCCTGACGTGTCAGGTAAAAGTCGGCAGCATCGAGCAGCGCCTGCCTGGGCACCAGACCCACCAGTTCACTGCCGGTCACACGGATGCCGCGCTCGGCAGCGGCCTTGCTGGCCTCGTCGAAGGCGACATGCACGGGCGTTACGGTGATGTCCGTCAGGTTCAAGGAGAGTTGTGCGATGCCGTACTCCTCGATGTACCAGCCGATGCCTTTCACGGCCTTCAAGCGACCGGGGATCTTCACCGGCTCGCCGCTGGCATCGGTCACGATCTTGCCCGTGACCGGGTCGCCTTCGCGTTTGATGCGGCCCGCCTCCCGGATGTCGAAGGCGATGGCGTTCGCGCGGCGTGTGCTGGTGGTGTTCAGGTTCACATTGTAGGCCACCAGGAAATTGCGCGCCCCGATCGCTGTCGCCCCGCTACGCGCCACACTGTCGGTGTACTCCGCAGGGCCGAAGTCGGGCTTCCAGGCCGGGTCGCCGAGCTTCTTCTTCAAACCCTCGTATTCGCCGCTGCGGTTGTTGGCCAGGTTGCGCCGTTTCTCTTCGCGCGCAGCGGCCTCGTAGCAATACACCGGGATGCCCAGCTCCTTGCCCACACGCTCGGCCAGTTGCTGCGCGAAGACCGCCGCCTCTTCCATGGTGACACCACTGATGGGCACCAGCGGACATACGTCCGTGGCACCGAAGCGCGGGTGCTCACCGCTGTGGCTGCGCATATCGATCAGTTCCTGTGCCTTGCGGATCAGCAGGAAGGCGGCCTCGATCACCGGCTCGGGTTCGCCCACGAAGGTGATCACCGTGCGGTTGGTGGCCTTTCCCGGATCCACATCCAGTAACCGTACGCCTTCCACCGTGTTCACCACCGCGGCGATGGCATCGATCTTCATCCGGTCGCGCCCCTCGCTGATGTTGGGCACACATTCGATCAAACGACGTTGCATGATACGCTCAAGTTCAGGGTCGCAAAGCTAGGGTTGCAGCCGTAGGGTCCCGAACGTGGGATCCGATGCGACTTCCGTGAGCAGGGCCCACCTCACCCCAGGAATATGCTTGCCGTGTTGTTCAGTATATGCAGGAACACCGGCACCCAGATGCTCCCGCTCCGGCTTCGGGCGTAGCCCAGTACCACACCGATGGGCACGATCAGCAGCATCACCGTCCATTCGTATTGCAGGTGCATCAGCGCGAAGACACCGGCGGTCATCGCCACGGCTGCATGCTCGTCCACCAGATGGCGCAACGAGCCGAACAGCAGCCCACGCAGCAGGAATTCCTCGAAGAGCGGTGCCATGATGCCCACGCCCAGCACCAACCAGAGGATGTTCGACGTACTGCCGATCATCTTCTCCATGAAGTCCGTACGGAAGGCCGGTGAAAAACGCGACAGCACTTCGATGCCGAAACCCAGCAGCAGGAAGACGCCCGTCCAGAGCAGTGTCTGTCGCACGCCGGGCCAACGAATGCCCAGAAAGAGGGGTGCAAGCTTCCGTTTCCACCAGGTCACCGAGACGAGGAGGACCACCAGTCCGGCCAGGCCGCTCCAGAACGCGACGCGCGAGAGGATGTCGCCGTTGGTGGAGAACTCCAACACGCGTTCCTGGAATGCCGCTTCGGCAAGCATGCCGAAGGAAAAGGAGCGGTCGGCGTATTCCGGAGCACGCTCCTGCACGCCGTTGACGAACACCCCCGTCTGCACGGCATTGAAGACCACCAGCGTGACGGCGAAGAGCGCCACTCCCATGGCGAACTCGATGCCCGGAGGCCGCACGTAGGTGGGCCTGATCGTCCCATCCTCGGCGGTGGAGCGGCTGTCACTGAACGATGGCTCCATCGATGAGAACGGTTTCCACATGGTTCTCGCCAAAGGCGTAAGGCAGATAGGCCAGCGATGGTGCCGGACGTGTAATGATCAGGTTGGCGCGTTTGCCCACCGTGAGGCTGCCCACCTCATCCCCCAGACCCATCGCCGCGGCGGCGTTCAGTGTCATGGCATTGATGGCCTCCTCGGGCAGCATGCGCAACTGGATGCAGGCCAATGATAGTACGAAGTTCATGTTACCGCTGGGTGTGCTGCCGGGATTGTGGTCCGTGGCCAGCGCCACCGCTAGCCCGCGATCGATCAGTTGCCGTGCCGGGGCATAAGGGATCCGCAGGAAGAACGAACACGATGGCAGTAGTGTTGGCATCGGCCCGTGCTGTGAACTACTTTGAACATGGCCTCCGGTACCGTCGACCCTGTTCCCCGCCGAAGCCTCGGCGAAGGAGGGATGGGTCGACTTACCGCCCGCTCCCCACGCCACCCCCAAAGCATCCATATCCGCCTCCTCCATCACCTCCAGGTGGTCCACGCTCAGCGCACCATGCTTCGCCGCCGCCTGGATACCGCCGATGCTCGTGAATTGGTTCACATGCACCTTGCCCGGCAGGCCATGTTCGGCACCAGCTTCCAGCACCTGCTCCATCTCAGTCACGCTGAAGTAGTTGGTCTCACAGAACACGTCCACGAAGTCCGCCAGCCCTTCCGCAGCGACCTGCGGGATCAGCGTATCGCAGATCATGGACAGGTAGCCTGCACGATCGTTCATGAATTCGGCCGGCAGCGCATGTGCCGCCAGCAGCGTGGCCTTGATCGGTAGGGGCAGGGCCGCCTTCAAGCGCTTCACCACGCGCAGCATCTTCAATTCGCTTTCCAGCGACAGCCCGTAGCCGCTCTTGATCTCCACGGCCGTGGTGCCCTGTCGCATCATCGCCATCAGACGCGCCCTGGTCTGCTCGAAAAGCAGTTCCTCGTCCATGGCCCGCAGCTTCCGCGCACTGTTGAGGATGCCACCCCCCATGTCGGCGATCGCCTGGTAACTCAACCCTTTGATCTTGGCCACGAACTCCTCTTCACGCGGCGCAGCGAATACCGTGTGCGTATGCGGGTCGCACCAACCGGGCAGCACATACCGGCCACTGGCATCGATCACCTGTGTATTTACATCGACCGCTGGAGCATCACCCATGGCACCGATCGCTGTGATGATGCCCTCCTCGGCAAGCAACCAACCATCCGCGATCATGGGCAGGTCGGCCATGGCAGCACCGGCCACGCGATGCACACCGGGTGCATGGGCGCCCACAAGGGCTTTGGCGTTGGTGATCAGCAGGCGGTGTTCGATCATGTTCTGGTCACTTGCATCGGCAGGGCAAAGAAAGCAGGGGCGGGGAAAGAAGCGCTGTGATCCTCCTCGTTATCGTCCAGGATCACCTGCCCGAAAAGCCCATTGCGGTTTCATTGCACCACCACCACCGTAGCCCCGCGGGAGCGCTGTACTTGGCAGCAACATTGCGAACGGAATGGTCGGTCCCATGTGCGTTCGATTTTTTCGGCAACGCTATACACGGTGGGTGTCACCGGATCAGTGTGATCACACCACTTCGCTCTTCGCCGTCCACGCGGTGTTTTTTCATCACTTGATGGTCGTCCTTCACCCCGGGAGGGAAGCACGAATTGCACCGCTCCCAGCCCAACTCGATGCCATCAATGCGGTACGTGCGGCCGAGATGCGGAAAAACGATGTCGCGCCGTAACAGCGTATTATCCAGGTCAGGCACGTTGAGGCTCAGCTCCGGTGGGTCGAAGTAGTTGCCCTCCCATCCTCTGGACAACGCTGTATCCGCCAGGGGAATACCGTCCACCGTGAGTCGGGTGATGACAATAATACTATCGGCTTCTTCGAGGGTGAAGCCTTGCAGCCTGATGACCTCGCTCGCAATGTCGCTACAATCCACCTTGGTACAGCAGCCAGAGATCATCATCAGACCCAATGTGCCGATGAGCAAATTGGTACATCCACTGTTCATGCTTCGAAGGTAGGCGGGAACAGCACATTGTAAGGAGCCATTCTCATTAGAGTGTCGTCAAGTCTAAAGGGGAGCTGAAGCTCTTTCCCAGGTCTTTGTGCCCTTCGCGCCATTTGTAAGAGCGAGATTCACTCGGGAGCCGCCAAAGGTACCGGGCTACAAGGCTAAAGCTTATGTTTATTCCGTGCAGGAATAGCGAGAGGACCGGGATCAACAGCGTACGCCCGCTGGTGCGGATTCGTGTTCCGTTCCCTCTTTGCCCAACGCCAACTTACAATCGACGAAGACCCAGCGCTACCACCATCGCTTACAACCCTGCCCGCTTCACCCGCTCCTCCAACTCCGTAATGCGTGCCTCCTGCTCCTTGATGATGTCCAGCAAGGCCACCGCGAGCCGGTCGTAATGCACGCTGTAGGCTTCCTGCCGGGTGGGGTCGGTGATCTCGTTACCAGCAGCATCGCTCGCGGGGATGCCGCTGTCGTCGTTCCATTGGCGGGCAGGGCCGTACACCACCAGGCCGGGCATCACCTGGGCCACTTCCTCGGCAATAAGACCGATCTCCGCGGTGCCGCCCAACGCGGGCTTCAGGTTGTAGGACACGGGACGCAGGGCGAGCAGCTGTTCCTTGTCGGTACGCAGGTCGCGCACGTTCTCCTTCACGCGGATGGTGCTGCTCTGGGGGCGCAGTTCGCCGTTGCTGGTGCGCACCATCACCGTGCCGCTGCCCGTGCTGCTGCTGCCCTGGATGAAGTTGCCGTTGGTGCGGATGTCGCCGTTGGCCAGGATGCCGTTGCTGGGCGGGCTGCTGCTGCTGCCCACGCGAAGTCCGCTGGTGAGGTAGGTCTGCCCATCCACCTGGAGGTCGTAACTGGTGAAGCTGGTGTTGCCGATGCGCAATCGTCCGGCGATGTTGCTGGTGGCGCTGCTGCCTTCCACCAACAGGCCGTCGGTCCCCACCGTAAGGTCGAAGCTGGACGATGGCGACGTGGTGCCAATACCCACGCGGTCGCTGCTGGTGATCCATACCGCATCGGTGCATTCCCAGTTGCCGCTGCCGGTGCCGCGTACCGTCCAGTTGTTGTTGAAGCTGGAAGAGCAGTTGATGCTCGTTCCACCGCCGCCCTGCACCGTGCCAGGCACCCACGCGCTTCCGTTGAATTGGAGCACGTTCCCGTTGGCGGGAGCACCGCCGCTAACCGGCACATTGATCAGCGCATTGGCATTCCAGATGGGCGAGGTGGAGAGCGCGTTCAAGGTGTTGCCACTGAAGCTGAGCCCGTTGCCTGCGGTGATGTTGCCGCCGCCCGGGGCATTGGCGGCATACAAGGCGTAGGGCACGCTGAGCAGCGCCTCGGTACCGGCGATGCTGTAGTTGGTCCCGCCGTCCACATCGGCCTCGGTGCGGATGAAGTAGCTGCCATTGCCCCAATCGATGCTGGCGAAAGTGCCGTTTACCACCGTGCCGTCGCCTACGGCAAGGCTTACCAGTCCGTTGGCATTGGTCTGCGGAGTGTGCGTTTCAACATAGACCGGGGTGCCATTGGCGGAGCCCTGTAGGATGCTGATGCGCATGCCCACGGTCGTGTTGGGCACCAAGGCATCGGTGGCGTTGCGAACCACGGCCTGGTAGCTCATGCGCGAAGGGGCCTGGGCAACAGCGGTGGTAAGGATCAGGGCGGAAAGGAAGGTGGTTGCGATACGGGTCATGATCGTTCAATGCTTGATGATGCGAAAAGTGCGAAGGATGCTTTGGTCCTGGATGACGGTGAGCAGGTAGGTGCCGTTGGCATGGGTACCGAAGGGGATGGTCTGCGGATCGCTGTTGATGCGGCCACTGTCGGCGAGGCGGCCATCGGCATCGAACAGTTGGTAGTGCAGGTCCGTGGTGGGTAGACCGTCGAGTTGCACGGTGAGGGCTTCGCTGGCAGGGTTTGGGAACACGCCGATATCATGGGCCAGGTCGAGTTCGGGGACATTGGTGATGATGGAGATCTCGTAGGGTTGCTGCACGCCCTCGGCCACCGTTCCCGTGCCGCTGCCATGGGTGTGGTACACCACCTGGCCTACGGAATAGCTCACGCTGCCACCACTACCGATGGCATCGCCACCCGCTGCGACGGGGGCCTGCTGGCCCCATGCGGAGCCGTGGATCAACAGGCATGCCAGCAAGGCGATACCCGTGCAAAGGGGGATGTGTTGTTTCATCATTTCACAATGCGTTGGGTGGTTCGTTCGTGGATGTGGAACAATTCCACCAGGGAGGTACAGGTGGGCAGGGAGCCGAGGTCCGGTGTGCCTTCATGCGGTGCCTGGCGCAGTTCGGTGCGTCCCATAATGTCGCGCACTTCGACCCGCTCCACGGTCACGCCGGGTAGCCCAAAGTACAACCCCATCCATGGTGTTGGGGTGGAGCAGGGCCATGGGTAGCAAGGCATGTTCGAGCAACGAAGGGACGTTTGCCGCGGTAATGTAGACATCCCTCTCGCTACGGCAGCATCACAGATGCACGGCCACCCCGCAGGCGATGAGGAGCCGCGATTGGACCACTTTGTGGGCATCGATGCGGGCCTCACGTCCGTTCGCGGCAGGTGCCGTAGTGGAAGGCATCTCCAGTGGGGTGGCCAAAAGGCCGCTCAGGTCGAAGACCGTGATGCTGACATGTTGGCCCATGAGCAAGAGGGCGCGCACCCCGAGTTGCAGAGCGATGCCGTGGCGCGTGTGTGATGCCACACGGATCTGCGGAAAGGGGTACTCCGGACCCTTGCCAGTCTCGTACGGGTCCATGCCCAGGCTTGCTGAGACGATGTCGTAACTGAAGGTCAGGTTACGATCCGGATTGATGTTGTGGTGTTCACGCAGGGCCATGTACTGCAGTGTCCCATGGAAACGCAGGCGGGTATCGAACCATTTTCGATCCGCGCCAAGTGCTGGCTCATAGGCGAATTGGGGACCGATCAGCACCATGCGCTGCTCTATGCCGACCATGTCCCCATTGTAGGTGTAGGTGCTGCCGAAAATGAAGAAGGACTCGGATATCAAGGTGTCCATCTGGTATCCGCTTACTTGCTGGGCGGCCATGTCCACCCGGATGCCGAGCAGGAAATGCCGGTCCAGGCGGCGTTGCAGTTCAAGATGGAGCAGGCCGGTATCGATGCGCCTGGCACGTGTCAATGGAAAGGCATCACCGACGCGCTTGGCGTTCGGCGAGTTCATCAGGTGTAACGGCATCCACGACAGGGACCATTTCGTAGGGTGGAAACGCGCCGTGGTATCCGATCCCTGACCCGCGCATTGGCCGGGCTGCACGGCCATCAGGGTGAATGTGGCCAGGAAGAGGATGACTGTGCGGTGCATGCGGCCCCCGGTTTTGCCTTTCAAAAATAATCGTATTCCGTGATGCAGGATGTACCCGCAAAAATGATCGGTCGATGGTGTTCATAGGTAGGAAGGTCGTGTGTGAGTGCGTTGAAATTTTCCGTTTCGGATCATCGGCTGTCCAACCGTTGTTTCGTTGCCAAGACCCGCGCCTACCTTCGCGCCATGCCCGGCAACACCTTCGGCCAACTCTTCCGCCTCACCACCTTCGGTGAAAGCCATGGTGCCGGTATCGGCGGGGTCGTGGACGGTTGCCCGGCCGGTATGGAGTTGGACCTCGCCGCGTTACAGGGCGAATTGGATCGGCGCAGGCCGGGCAGCACAGCACTGGGTACCTCGCGCGACGAAATGGATGTGGTGGAATTCCTCAGCGGTATTCTCGTGGTGCCACGTCCTTCGACCCATGCCGCGCCCCAGGATGCCGAGCCGAAGGAACAGGAGCGGTATGAAGAGGTGTTGACCCTCGGCACACCCATCGGCTTCATCATCCGGAACAGGGATGCACAGAGCAGTGACTACGACCACCTGAAGGATGTGTACAGACCCGGCCATGCCGACCGCACCTGGGAGCAGAAGTATGGTCTGCGCGACCACCGTGGTGGCGGGCGCAGCAGTGCGCGCGAAACGGCCTGCCGCGTTGTGGGCGGTGCCATAGCCCGTCAACTGCTGGCACGCGAAGGCGTGCAGTTGAACGCCTTCGTGAGCGCAGTGGGGGAGGTGGTGCTCGAAAGAAAACTGCATGGCATTGACCTGAGCGAACTGTGGGACGATCCGGTGCGCTGTCCTCACAAAGCAACCTCGGAACGCATGGCCGCGTTGATCGAAGCGGCGCGCGCTGAAGGCGACTCCGTAGGCGGGGTGGTCAGTTGCATCGTGCGTGGTCTACCTGCCGGACTGGGCGAACCGGTGTTCGACAAGCTTGACGCCGAGCTCGCCAAGGCCATGCTCTCCATCAATGCCACCAAGGGTTTCCAGATCGGAAGCGGTTTTCGCGCAGCGGCGATGCGGGGCTCGGAACACAACGATCCCATCAGCAACGAGAATGCAAGCAGCAGCAACAGTGGTGGAACGCTAGGTGGTATCAGCACCGGCGGAGAGTTACACTTCGATGTGGCCTTCAAGCCCCCGGCCACCATTTCCAAGGCCCAGCGCACCATGAACACCAGCGGCGAGGAGGTTACGCTGGAGGCCAAGGGACGCCACGATCCCTGCGTGGTGCCGCGTGCCGTGCCCATCGTGGAGGCCATGGCTTGTTTGGTGCTGGCAGATCACCTGTTGCGGCAACGGGTGGCGCGGGTGTGAGGCCGTATTGTGCAACTTGCGCACCTGTAGTTGGTCGACCCAGTGGGTCGACGCTACAGGTGCGTTCACGAAACTTGCGTTTGGGATGAAACTGCCGCTACATACCAAGATCCTGATCGGCATGGGCGCCGGTGTGGGCTATGCCATCCTCAGCAGCTTCCTGGGGTGGAGCGAGTTCAACCTTCGGTGGATCGATCCCTTCGGCACCATCTTCATCAACCTGCTGAAGCTGATCGCGGTGCCACTGGTACTCTTCAGCATCATCACGGGTGTGGCCGGCATGGGCGAGGTGGCCAAGCTCGGGCGACTGGGCATCCGCACACTGGCATTGTACCTGGGCACCACCGTGATCGCCGTGGGCATCGGTCTGCTGGCGGTGAACCTCATGAACCCCGGAACCTGGGGCGATGATGACAAGCGGATCGCCAACCGCATCAACTACGAGTTGTGGGTACAGGAGACCGCCCATGTGGACCGCCCCTTGGACGGGAAGTGCCTGGGCTGCGAACCCGAATACCGCGCCTTGCGTGACTCCATCGCCACGGTGCGCGGGAATACCGAGCCCAACGACTGGGCACGTGCCGGTGAAGCGGTGAAGGGCGTGAAGCCCGGTCCCCTGCAATTCCTGGTGGACATCGTACCAAGCAACATCTTCCTCAGCTTCAACGAGACGCTGATGTTGCAGGTGATCTTCTTCGCGATCTTCTTCGGTATCATGTTGCTGATGATACCCGCAGCCAGTGCCGCGCCGGTCAACGCTTTCATGAGCGGTTGCAACGACATCTTCATGAAAATGGTGGAGGTTGTGATGATGGCCGCACCCTACTTCGTGTTCGCCCTGATGACCGGCGTGGTGGCGCGCATGGCCGGCGACGACCCCGGTGCTGTACTGGAACTGTTCAAGGGACTTGCTGGCTATATGCTCTGCGTGGTGGCGGGCCTGGCGCTCATCGTTTTCGTGATCTACCCCGCGTTGATGACCGCGATGATGCGTCGCAACGTGTTCCGCCGTTTCCTGCGCGCCATGAGCCCCGCCCAATTGCTGGCCTTCAGCACCAGCAGCAGTGCCGCCACGCTGCCAGCCACCATCAAGTGCGTGGAGGAGAACATCGGTGTGAGCAAGGCGACCGCCAGCTTCGTGCTGCCCATCGGCGCAACGGTGAACATGGACGGCACCAGCCTGCTACAAGCGGTGGCCGTGGTCTTCCTCGCGCAGCTGCACATGGTGGACCTCACCATGGGCCAGCAACTCACCATCGTGCTCACGGCCACCCTGGCCAGCATCGGTGCGGCCGCCGTGCCCAGCGCAGGTCTGATGATGCTGGTGGTGGTGCTCTCATCCCTGGGCCTGGATCCCGCCTGGGTCGCCATCGTCTTCACCGTGGACCGTCCGCTGGATATGTTCCGCACGGTGGTGAACGTGACCGGCGATGCAACCGTGTGCAGTGTGGTGGCCCATTCGCAGGGCGAAAAGCTCTTCGCAGAAGCGGTAAGTGGCGAAGGTGCATGATCTTTGTGCCCTTCGTGAACGGTTGTCAGTTGTCCGGCTTCGAGGACCATGGACACATGCTTCAAGTAGTACACTGACCACAGCCCACTGACAACCAACAACAGACAACCGATAATCATCCCATCATCATGGCCACCTGGACCAAACGCATCCTCCTCACCCTCGTTGTACTTGTCGTGCTGTTGCTCGCTGCTGCGGTCATCCTCCCCATTGTCTACAAGGACAAGATCGAAGCGGCGGTGAAGACCGAGGTGAACAAGAACGTGAACGCCGAGGTGGACTGGGGCTCCTGGAGCATCAGCCTGTTACGCAACTTCCCCAACCTGAGCGTGGAGGTACACGACATCCGTGTGAGCAACAAGGCACCGTTCGAAGGCGTGGACCTGGCGCGCATCGGCACGCTGAGCGCCACGGTCAATTTCTGGAGCCTCTTCGGGGACAAGATCACCATCAAGCGGCTTGGCTTGATCGAACCGTACTTCCATATCAAAGTGCTGGCCGACGGCAGCGCCAACTACGACATTGCCATCAGCGATAGCCTGGCCGTGGAGGATCCAGCGGACACGGCCGCAACCGCTTTCGACATCGGCCTCACCGAATACTGGATCGAACGCGGCCACCTGATCTACGACGATGCGCCACTGACCATGTACATGGAACTTGCCGGACTGGATCATCGCGGCAGCGGCGACTTCAACCAGGACATCTTCACCCTGAGCACCACCACGACCAGTGAAGCGGTGGACGTGGTATACGACGGCATCAAGTACCTGAAGCGCGCCAAGGCCGACATCAACGCCGACATCGAGATGGACCTGCCCAACATGAAGTTCACCTTCAGCGAGAACGAGGCCACGGTGAACCAACTCGTGCTCGGTTTCGACGGCTGGTTGTCGATGCCTGCGGACGACATCGACATGGACATCAGCTGGAACGCGAAGAAGACGGATTTTGGCACGCTGCTCTCCCTGGTGCCTGCGGAATTCACCAGTGATCTCAGCGGTGTCACCATGAGCGGCAAGGCCGGTTTCAGCGGTTTCGTGAAAGGCACCTACAACGAACAGAACATGCCCGGCTTCGGTGTGGTGGTGGATGTGGACAACGGCCGCTTCCAATACCCCGATCTGCCCGCCGCAGTGGAGAACGTATTCGTGGACCTGAAGCTGAACAGTCCGGGCGGTGCCGACATGGATGGCCTGGTGGTGGACCTCAAGCGTTTCGCCATGACCATGGCCGGCAACCCCATTGAGGCACGTATGTACCTGACCACACCGATCAGCGATCCGAACATCGATGCCGAGTTGAAGGCCAACATGGACCTGTCCAGCGTGACCAAAGTGGTGCCGATGAAAGAGGACCTGCAAGGCCGCTTCAACGCCGATGTGCGCATGAAAGGCCGGATGAGCGACATCGAAGCCGAACGCTACGAGCAGTTCACCGCCGAGGGCAACATGCTGCTGCAAGGCATGACCTACAAGAGCGACTCGCTGCCCTTCGATGTGGGCATCAGCACCCTGCGCTTCGAGTTCAGCCCGCGCTTCCTGTCGCTCAGCGAATTCGTCGGCGACCTGGGCAGCAGCAACATCCGCGCAAAAGGCCGCATGGACAACTACCTCCAGTGGTGGTTGAAGGATAGCGTGCTGGTCGGCAATTTCGAGATGGATGCCAACAAGTTCGACCTGAACGAACTGATGGGCACGGGTGATGAGGTCGCAACCACAGATAGCGATGCGCCGGCCGATACCACTGCGATGAGCGTGTTCGAAGTACCCACGAACATCGACTTCACCATGCGCATGGGCGTGCAGGAAGTGATCTACGACGACCTCAACCTCACCAACGTGCGCGGTGGCCTGCGCGTCAACCGCGGGCGTGTGGACCTGAACGATGTGTTCTTCAACCTCTTCGGCGGCGATGTGATCATGGCCGGTGGCTACGAGACCAGCGACCCCAAGGCGCCGGGCATCGACTTCCGCTACAATGTGAAGAACCTGGACATCGAAGAGACCGTGACCTACGTGGACATGGTGCAGAAGATGGCACCCATCGCCAAGACCGCCAAGGGTAGGTTCAGCAGCACATTGAGCATGCAGGGTAAGTTGGATGAGCGCATGGAGGTTGACATGAACACCCTGACCGGCAAAGGCTCCTTGAACACGAAGAACGTCCGTGTCGAGGGCTTCCAACCCTTGGTGAACATCGCGAAGGCATTGAAGATCCAGGAGATCGAGAGCACTACGATGCAGGATGTGAGCTTCACCTACCGCTTCGAGGACGGCAAGATGATCACCGACGAGTTCCCCGTGCAGATCGATCGGATCAAGGCACGGGTGGGAGGCAGCACCGCCTTCGCCGATCAGGCCATCGACTACGACATGACGGCCAAGATCCCCACCGCGATGTTCGGTGCTGCCGCTGCACAGACCGCTGGCAGCCTGTTGGGCGAGGCCAACCGCTTCCTCGGGGCCAACCTGAAAGTGCCCGAGGATCTCGACGTCACCATCAAGATCACAGGAACCGTGGACAACCCGGTCGTGAAGCCCGTGTTCGCCGGAGGCACCAGCAGCGTGAAGGAGACGGTGGTGGAAGCCGCGAAGGAGGAACTGAACGTGCAGATCGGCAAGGCCAAGGAGGAAGCCATCGCACGTGCACGCGAAGAGGCTGCCAAATTGGTGGCCGAGGCACAGAAGCAGGCGGACCAGATCAAGGCCGATGCACGCCGCGAGGCCGCCAGTGTGAAAGCCCAGGCATACAAGGCCGCTGATGACGAACTGGCCAAGATCACAAACCCACTGGCCAAGGCCGCTGCCAAGATCGCCGCGGACAAGGCCAAGCAGGAGGCTGACCGTCGCGAGCAGCAGTTCGTGGCCGAGGCCGACAAGCGTGCCGATGGCGTGGTGGACGCCGCCCGCAAACAAGGCGAGGACATGGTGAAGAAGGCCGAGGAAACGGATACCACCGTTAAATGATCCGAACGGTTCCGGAACGCAACACACTGCGCAGGTCCCTCAGGGTGGGGATGACCTCGTCACAGCCATCCGGCAGCGTCGACCCTCGGGGTCGACCATACCGGATGTACCGTGCGATCCTACTGGTCTTGGTAACGGTATTCAGTGCAGTTCCCACCCACGCCCAGGACGACCCCGGCCCCTGCGACCCGCCCACCGACAAACGCATCGTCAAACTGTTGGCCGATGCGGACAAGGCCAAGGACCCCATGGTGCGCAACGAGAAGTTGCGCGCCACATTGGAACTTGGGGAGGAGTGCGGTGAGTGCATCTTCCAATTGGGAACTGCGGCGTATGGCAGGGCCAAGGCCAGTGCCGGGAGTTTCGATCCAGCGATCCGATACTTCGAGCAACTGGAGACCCTTTGCCCCAACTACCACAGCGACGTCCCCTACCTGTTGGGGGTGATGCATTATGCGCAGGATGAATATTCCAAGGCCATCAAGGCGCTGGAACGCTTCCGCAACTTCCCCACCGATGGACCGGGCATCGTGAGCAAGGATTTCGACAGCAAGTACGCCGAAGTGGAAGGCTTCATGCCCGAACTGGCCTGGTATGCGGACTTCTTCAAGAACACCGCCCCGCTGGACCTGCGCGTGTTGGCCAACGTGAGCACGCCGGCGGACGAGTACCTGCCCATGCTCTCCCCGGACAACGACATGTTGTTCTTCACACGGGTGCATAAGGTTCGGGACAAGGGTGACATCGTGGAACGCAGTGTGGAGGAACTGACCGAAGCGCGGCGACAGGCCGATGGTGGATTCAACGCAGGTCGTGCTTTGCCTGAACCCTTCAATGTGGGCGACAACTATGGGGGCGTCACCATCAGCCTGAACAATAAGGAGATGTTCGTTACGGTGTGTGCTCCGCCCGATGCACGCGGCTACCGCAACTGCGACATCCACCGCTCGCACTTCGACAGCAAGTTCAACATGGACCTGGGCGGACAGGAGTTCGAGTGGGCCGGACTGGAGGCGCTGGGCGAGAACATCAACACGGCTGAAGGGTGGGAGAGCCAGCCTACGCTGAGCGCAGATGGTCGCACCATGTACTTCGCCGCCAACCGCCGCGATACCGATGGCATGGACATCCTGCAGAGCACACGCGACGATGCAGGCAACTGGAGCAAGGCCATGCCAGTGCCGGGCATCAACACCCGGGGCGATGAGAAGGCTCCCTTCATGCACACCGACAGCCGCACGCTCTACTTCTCAGCACGCCAGAACGGGGAGGGTGAAGGACATCGCGGTGCGGGTGGTTTCGACATCTTCTACAGTCGCATGAACGAGGACGGCAGTTGGGGCAAGCCGCGCAACATCGGTCACCCCATCAATACCGACCAGGATGAACATGGCTTGATCGTGAGCGCCGATGGACGTACCGCCTACTTCGCCAGTGGCAGGTACAAAGGCGTGGGCGGACTTGACATCTATGGTTTCGATCTGCCCAAGGAGGCTCGTCCCGATGACATCCTTGTGTTGAAAGGCGAAGTGCGCGATGAGAAGGGACAGATCGTGCGTGATGCCATCGTGGAGATCAAGTACATGGACACCCGCAAGACCGAAGTGATCGATGTGGACAACACCGACGGTCGTTACGCCACGGTGCTTCGCCTCAAGGCTGGCAGCGATGTGGTGATGACCGTGAAGAAGGAAGGTCATGTCTTCGACTCGCGCAGCTTCGGGATCGAGGACACCGTGCGTGCCGGTTCATCCACGGTGGACATGGCGCTGCAGAAGATCGAGGTGGGCCGCAGCTACAAGGTCAACGACATCAAGTATGCGACCAGTTCGGCGGAGATCACCAAGAGCAGCGAATACATCTTGGACGAGTTGATCACCTTCCTGCAGGAGAACCCCACCGTGCGCATCCGCATCGAAGGGCACACCGACAACGTGGGGGGCCTGGACGACAACATGGCGCTGAGCAACGACCGCGCCTTCACCGTGATGGGGTATCTGCAAGGCAAGGGCATCAAGGCCGCGCGCCTCACCTTCAAAGGCATGGGGCCAACCAAGCCCCTGGTGAGCAACGACACGCCCGAAGGCCGCGCGCAGAACCGCCGCACGGAGTTCGTCATCGTGGGGCGCTGATCCGGAACGCTCGTCCCAACGCACTACGCCGGGTCGCTTTTCCCCTTGTTCACTGCACTTGCAGCGGGTTCAGCACCCGCGACCAGACGCCTGCGCAGCATGCGCAGGTTGAGGAACTCCACCAGCACCGAGAAGCCCATGGCGAAGTAGATGTAGTTCTTGTCCATGTGCCCGCCCATGCCGTCGATGAGCAATGCCACACCGATCATCACCAGGAAGGAAAGGGCCAGCATCTTTACCGTGGGCCGTTCCTCCACGAACCGGCTGATGGTGCCCGCCGAGACCATCATCACCCCCACGGCGATCATCACGGCCATGATCATGATCACCAGATCGTTGCTCATGCCCACGGCGGTGATCACCGAATCCAACGAGAACACCAGGTCGATGATCAGGATCTGTGCGATCACCCCGAAGAGCTTGCGGTTCCGTTTGGGCTTGGTGTGGTCCTCGTGAGCGCCTTGCACGTTGGCATGGATCTCCATCGTGGCTTTGTACAGCAGGAAGAGGCCACCGGCCAGCAGCACCACATCGCGCCCGCTGAAGGGATGATCGAACACGCTGACGAAGGGCTGGTCCAGGCCCATGATCCAACTGAGTGAAAGCAGCAGGAGCACACGCGTGATCATGGCCAGTGCCAGGCCCAGTTGCCGCGCCATCCGCTGTTCCTTGGGAATGGCCAGCGTGTTGCTGATGATGGAGATGAAGATGATGTTGTCGATCCCCAGCACGATCTCCAGGGCCGTGAGGGTGAGCAGCGCGATGAGACCTTGGGCCGTGAGCAGGACGCTGAAGTCCAAGGAAGAGAAGTCGATCATGGCAGGGGGAAGAAGTTGTGGCGGGGAGGCACAAAGTTCCAGACAGGATCGCCACTTACTTCAGGCTGCTGAAAATTTCCCTCAAAGCGGGGATCACGGTCAATGGTTCATCCCTTGGTCCCCGAACCGAGC
>JBGTIB010000260.1:0-19095 GCA_041745875.1 Flavobacteriales bacterium
ACCAATACCCATCCTGAAAGCCGCCCCCGCAAAGGGCGGCTTTCCTGTTGCTACCAGCCCCGTCCACCCAATGGAGTGCGTGTTCCAGGGCCCTCGCCGTGATCCGATCCGGAGGCTTGTCTCGTAAGTCCATGCGGGTAACCTTCCCACGGACCCAGCGTTGAACGGCCAGCTATCCGCAAAAAAACACAGCGCACGATATGGCAAGGATGAGGCAGTTGAAGATCACCAAGCAGGTGACGAACCGGGACACACCGTCCCTGGACAAGTATCTCCAGGAGATCGGGAAAGTGAAGCTCATCACCGCCCAGGAAGAGGTGGAGCTGGCCCGGCGCATCAAGCAGGGTGATGACCTGGCGTTGGAGGAGCTCGCCAAGGCGAACCTTCGCTTCGTGGTGAGCGTGGCCAAACAGTACCAGGGTCAGGGGCTCAGCCTGCCCGATCTGATCAGTGAAGGCAACCTCGGGCTGATCAAGGCCGCCAAGCGTTTCGACGAGACGCGCGGCTTCAAGTTCATCAGTTACGCCGTGTGGTGGATCCGTCAGCAGATCCTGCAAAGCCTCGCCGAGCAGGCCCGCATCGTGCGCCTGCCACTGAACAAGATCGGCTCCATCAACAAGATCAACAAGGCCTTCGCCCGACTGGAGCAGGAACACGAACGTCCGCCCACCGCACACGAACTCGCCGAACTGCTGGAGATGACCCTCGAGGAGGTGAAGACCAGCTTGAACAACACCAGCAAGCACCTCAGTATGGATGCCCCCTTGCGCGACGATGGCGACAGTGGCACCATGATGGACCTGATGCGCAACGACGACACGCCCAGTCCGCTGGAGAGCTTGATGACCGACAGCCTGCGCCTGGAGATCGAGCGTTCGCTCGATGCTTTGAGCGGGCGTGAGGCCGATGTGATCCGTCTCTACTTCGGTCTGGACGGCAACCAGCCACATACCCTGGAGGAGATCGGCCAGAAGATCGACCTGACCCGCGAACGGGTACGCCAGATCAAGGAGAAAGCCATCCGCCGTTTGAAGCATACCAGCCGCAGTGCCGTGTTGCGCGCCTATCTGGGTTGAACCCGACATCTCGTCATGATCAGGAGCCTCCTTCGCGGAGGCTTCTGTCGTTCAGGGCCCACTGTTACCTTCGCGGTCCGATAAGTATCGGACCATGTCGCACATCCTCGCCCCTTCCCTGCTCTCCGCGGATTTCGCCGAACTGCGCAAGGGTGTGGAACTGATCGAGGAGGGGCCCGCCGGGTGGCATCACATCGACGTCATGGACGGGGTCTTCGTGCCCAACATCAGCTTCGGGCTGCCTGTGATCAAGAGCATCCGAAGGCATGCGAAGAAACCATTCGATGTGCACCTGATGATCGTACGACCCGATCCGTACATCAACGCGTTCCGGGATGTCGGTGCCGACCACCTCACCGTGCACTACGAGGCCTGTCCCCACTTGCACCGCAGCCTCCAGGCCATCAAAGCCACAGGCATGAAGGCCGGTGTGGCCATCAATCCGCACACCCCGGTGGCACTGCTCGAGGATGTGCTGGCCGATGTGGATATCGTGTGTGTGATGAGCGTGAACCCCGGCTTCGGTGGACAGCGCTTCATTGAACGCACCTTCACCAAGATCGCGGCACTGAAGGAGTTGCGCGCAAGGACGGGCTCCAAGGCGCTGATCGAGATCGATGGTGGCGTGGGCATGGACAATGCCGACAAGCTGGTGAACACCGGCGCCGATGTATTGGTGGCCGGCAACAGTGTGTTCGGGGCGAAGGATCCGGTCGTTGCCGTGCAGATACTCAGCGGCAACGGGCGCTGACACGATCGGGGTGGTCCAGACGGATGCATCCCGGTATATTCGCGGCATGACCCGTACCCTTACCCTTGTTGCCTCCCTCGGCATCGCTCTTAGCAGTATCGCACAAGATCACCGGCACAGTGGTGATCGGTGCAAGGCCCATGACCTCACCGAGCGTTTTCTGATGGAGCGGGGCCTGCCCGCCGATATCTCGGCCGCCCTACCCTCCATGGACCTTGAACAGCGCGGCGGTGGCAACTACATCATCCCGGTGGTGTTCCACGTGGTGTGGAACACGCAGGCGGAGAACATTCCTAACTCCGCGATCCAGGCCGTGGTGAATCAAATGAACCAGGATTATTCCGCGAGCAACAGCAACCTGAGCAGTGTGCGGAGCACTTTCCAGTCGGTGATCGACAACGTCGGTTTCGAGTTCTGCCTGGCCCAGTTCGACCCGCAGGGCAACCCCAGCAATGGGATCACCCGCACCCAGACGAGCACCACCTGGTTCAACCCCGATACGCAGCCCAATGCCATGAAAGCGCCTCCTGCCGGCAAGAGCCCATGGGATCCCACGAAATACCTGAACATCTGGGTATGCGACATCCACAGTGGCCAGGGTGGTGGTGGTATCACACTGGGGTATGCGTACCTGCCCGTGGGCGGCGTGGTGGGCACCAACATCGATGGTCTCGTGGTCGACTATCTCTACGGCATGGCGCTCAGCTCGCGCACAACCACACATGAAGTGGGTCACTACTTCGGGCTCGAGCATCCGTGGGGTGGAGGCAACGGCAGTTGTGGGGCCGATGATGGGTTCACGGATACACCGAACACCGACTCGCCCACCTTCTCCTGCGCCAACAGCAACCTGGTGAAATGCGGGGTGCTTACGCAGTACGAGAACTTCATGGATTACAGCAATTGTGCTGCGATGTTCACCAACCAGCAGGGCAATTACATGGCGGGTATCCTCAATGGTGTCCGCTCGAGCCTGCTTACTTCCTCCGGATGCGCGAGCGTACCCGTGGGCTACTGTGTGCCAAGTTCCACCAATGGCACCGCCGATGGCGACTTCGTGAACAGCGTGGTGCTCGGCAGCATCAACAATACCAACAGCGGAGGGGCGGGCCAACCGACCTACAGCAATTTCACCGGGCAGTGGTCCACCAGCCTGCAACGCGGCAATACATACACCATCACCGTTCAAAGCGGCACCTACCAGCCCAATGCCCTGGCGGCCTGGATCGACTATGATCAGAACCAGGCATTCGCAGCGAGCGAGAAACTGGGCGAGATCAATACCACCGTATCGGGGCAGACCACCAACTTCACCTTCACAGTGCCCATGGGTGCCACGCTTGGAACCACTCGGCTCCGGGTGCGCAGCGTGTTCGTCAACACCGGCGAACCGAACCCGGCCGACCCTTGCTTCAACTACGCATGGGGAGAGACCGAGGACTACGGCATCACCATCACCGGTGCCGGTGCCGGGGTGTGCATCCCCACCTCGCTCAATGGAACAAGCGATGGGGACTTCATCAATGGGGTCTCCCTCGGTTCCATCGTGAACACCAACAGTGGCGCGGTGGATGGTCCCACGTACACGGACTACTCAGGCGTGTACAACACCACCTTGGTACGTGGTTCCTCCTACACGATCACGATCCAGGGCGGCACCTACTTCCCGGACCAATACGCCGCCTGGATCGATCTTGACCAGAACAACGTCTTCGCTGCGAGCGAGAAACTCGGAGAATGGACATCGAACGCCGTGGGACAGACCCAGGGGATCACCTTCACCGTACCGGTCGGTGCTGCGTTGGGATCGACCCGCCTGCGCGTGCGGGGCGTGTACCACAATACGGGAGAACCCTCCCCCACCGACCCCTGTTTCGATTATGCCTGGGGAGAGACCGAGGACTACAGCGTGACCATCACAACGACCACGGGCTTGGGCTCTGTGGAAGGAAGCCTCTTCGCTGTGTTCCCGAACCCGGCCAGCGACCGGGTCACCGTTCAATTGCCCGATGAAGCGCCCGCCTACATGGAGCTGTTCGACATGCAGGGACGTCGGGTGGATGACAGGGTCTTGCAGGGATCGCGCACCGATGTGCCCGTCCATGGACTCGCCGCAGGCCACTACGTCGTGCGCATCGTGCAAGATGGTGAACAGGGCGTATTGCGTCTTGAAGTGTTGGGCACCGGCAGGTAGATCCGACCAGGAGCGATCGGAAATCCTCGAAATGCGATAGCCCGGTCGTTCGTCACGGATAGGATTTCATCGAAGCGGGAAGGGGTCCTGCCGAATCCTTGTCCATTCCGTCGAACACAGGTCGTTTACGCTGCGTATAGCACGTGCCACTACAATGCACATGGACATGCGTCGTTCCACCGTACTCCCGACCCTGCTTCTGATCACCGGTATCCCCATGCTCTCCATCGCCCAGACCGGTGGTGTGGGGATCAAGGCCGGCGCTACCTACGGGAAATTGCTTTCCGAGGTGATGCCCGCCAAGCAGGCTCCCGGGGCCACCATCGGTCTCTATCTGCCGTTGGGGATCGGACCGCGATGGGAACTTCAGGCTGAAGTACTGGCCACCGCCATCGGTTCAGGGTTGAGCCGGAACGAAGGGATCTACCACACCGAGCGCCTGCTCTACCTGCAATTACCGGCATCCGCCAAGTACTACTTCGGGAACTCCTTCAACCTGCAGGGTGGACCGCAGCTGGGTTTCCTCCTGAAAGCATGGCGCACGACACCCGACGGGGACCAGGATGTAAGGCCACAGTACAACAACATGGACATCGGTGCCAACATGGGCATGGGCATCGATCTACGATCGGGACTTGATCTTACGCTGCGCTACCATTACGGGATCACGCCGGTGATGGCCAACGATCAGACCTTCTTCCCCCGCAACAGGTATTTCCAGTTCACGGTGGGCTATCGTTTCTCGCAATTCAAAGTGGGCACCGGGGCGCGCAAGCGTTCCTGATCGCCGCGGCTATCTTTGGCGCCCATGGCGCAAGGGCCGGTCATCGCGTTGCTCGGGGGAGGCCAGTTGGGCCGTATGTTCATCGAGAACGCGCTGCGTCATGATGTGCGGGTGCATGTTCTGGACCCGGATCCCGAAGCACCGTGTGCACGCCTCGCACACCGCTTCACCTGTGGCTCCTTCAGCGACCGCGATTCCGTGCTCGCCTTCGCTTCCGATGCCGATGTGGTGGGCATCGAGATCGAACATGTCAGTGTGGAGGCGCTCGAGGAACTCCAACGCCTGGGCAAGCTGGTGATCCCCGATCCCCGGGTATTACGGGTCATCCAGGACAAAGGCCTGCAAAAGGAATTCTACCGGGCACACGACCTGCCCTCCGCCGCCTTCGCCCTGATCGATGGCCCGGGTGATATCGCGCAACATGGCGCGCTGCTGCCGGCGTTCCTGAAGGCACGCACCGGTGGTTACGATGGAAAGGGTGTGATGCCGATCGCCGCCACGACCGATATCGAAAACGCCTTTGAAGGACCCGGTGTGTTGGAACAGCGCGTGGACATCGAACTGGAACTGGCGGTGCTGGTGGTCCGTTCCGCAAAGGGTGTTCAGGTAGCATACGATCCCGTGGAAATGGTCTTCGATCAACGTTACAACCTGGTGGACCATCTCCGCGCACCGGCCCGTGTGTCGGCCAGCATAACAAAAGCCGCCCGCGCTCTTGCGTCACGTGTGGCCCAAGCATTCGGTGCGCCGGGGCTGTATGCCGTGGAGTTGTTCCTGACCAGGGAGGGCAAGCTGCTGGTGAACGAGACCGCTCCCCGCGCGCATAACAGCGGGCACCATACCATCGAGGCCTGCCACAGTTCGCAGTTCGATCAACTCCTACGCTTGTACCTGGGCTGGCCTTTGGGGCATACCGGATTGCGCGACCATGCAGCCATGATCAACCTCGTGGGGGAGAATGGAACGGGCACACCGCAAGTGCTTGGCCTGGAGGATGTGCTGCACATGCCCGGCACCTACCTGCACCTTTACGGCAAACAGGAAACACGCAACGGAAGGAAAATGGGGCATGTGACGGTGACCGCTCCGGACCATGCCGGTCTCGACAGGGCCATTGCGGTGACGAAGGTGCATTGCAAGGTGGTGGCAGCGGAAGTAGGGAACACGACCGGTTGAAAGGCTTGAAAAGGGCCTGCCGACCGGTAACACATAAATGAACGAGCATGGTAGGCATCATCATGGGCAGCCGCAGCGATCTGGAAGTGATGCGCGAGGCTTTGGATACGATGAAGGAGTTCGGGGTGGAACATGAACTGACCGTGGTGAGTGCCCACCGCACTCCCGACCGCATGTTCGCCTATGCCAAGGGCGCCGTGGACCGCGGGTTGAAGGTGATCATCGCCGGTGCCGGTGGCGCGGCCCATCTGCCGGGCATGGTCGCCTCGCTCACCACGTTGCCCGTGATCGGCGTCCCCATCAAGTCGCGCAATTCCATCGATGGTTGGGACTCGCTGCTCTCCATTGTGCAGATGCCCTCGGGTGTGCCGGTGGCCACCGTGGCGGTGAACGGCGCACGCAATGCCGGGTTGCTGGCCGTGCAGATCCTGGCCACCTCGGACAGTGACCTCGCCGACAAGCTCGCGGCCTTCAAAGGGGAGCAGGAGGAAAAGGTGCGTGACGGCATCGCTGCACTTCGCCAGCACTTTCCGAACAAATTCGATCAGTGAAGTGGATGGGTGATGCGGTCCGTACGGGCTTGGAACCGATGGTGCTCCCTGTGGACGGAACACGCTTCCGGCGAGTACTTGACGATGCCTCAGGCTACAAGGAGCTCCGCATCGAAACCCGCCATTGAAACCCTTCAAGGAACGATGCGGATCAGTGTATGTCGCGGCCGGATATACGGGTAGATCTCGTCCAGGTCCGCATTGCGTAGTGCGATGCATCCGAAGGTCCAGTCCGTGCCCTGCACGATCCAATGATCCATGCCGTCGGGAACACCGTGGATCCCGATCTCACCGCCGATGGATGCCGAGACAGGGATCGCGCCGCTGCGTTTTCGTTCCTGGAAACGACGTCTGCTTTCCGCATTGGGATAGTCCACCCAGACGAACTTGTGCCACTCCCGGTGAGGATACTTATCGCGAAAAGTGAACACCCCTTCCGGTGTGCGCCGGTCGCCCTGCATGTGCTTGTCACCCTCCGGGTTCAGGCCCAACACGCACGGCCATTGTTTCAAGATCCGCCCACTGGCCATCACGCTGAAGGTACGTTGGCCTTTCTCCACCAGCAACTCCAGACTGTCCGGATGGATCTGCAAGCTGTCGACCATCCGGGCCAAAGGGATACTGGTGGCCCTGGTCGGGAACGGACAGTCGGAACGATCTTCCGGCTGGGCGTTCTGGCATGCGCCCATCAAGGGAAGCAGCCAGGCGATCCAAGGGGCACAAGAAGTACATCGCACCATTTCCACGCATGTTCGTTCGGAAATGGTAATGCGGAAATGCTTCCTGCGTAACGCGTACTACTCGATCACCAGCGGGAAGAACACTTCCACGTCGGTGACCCCACCGGCACTGGTGATGTCCCCATTCGCGACCCCGGGTCCATTCTTATCGGGATCGTGGCGCAGGGTCAGGGTCAGCGTGCCACTGCTGGCAGCACCGGTAATGGCAACGTTCACCAGACCCAGGGGCAGGCCATCGCCATCCTGGTCACCATAAAGGATCGACATATCAGCATCGCCCGTGGAAAAGAAGACCTGATGCGCGGACGCCTCACCCTCGATCTCTCCCGTAACGTCGACCGCAGGTGTGCTGGATTCGTTCTGGAACGTGACCAGCATGTTCAGCGCACGGCCGGCGGGCAGTGGCACGGTGGTCACCACGGGTGGGTTCCCGCCATCGCCGTCCAGGTCCTGCGACTTGAAGACGAATACATCATCCATGATCTCCGGATCACTGAA
The DNA here is from genome assembly GCA_041745875.1 of Flavobacteriales bacterium. Taxonomy (GTDB): domain Bacteria; phylum Bacteroidota; class Bacteroidia; order Flavobacteriales_F; family PHOS-HE28; genus PHOS-HE28. Next base: position 7,771 of record JBGTIB010000260.1, read on the forward strand.
GGTGACGGTCACCGAGGTGATCACTTCCTCCTCGTTGGTGGGTGGCGGTGGGGCGATGGGATCCTCGTCCTTCGGCTTGCAGCTTGAAATGAGGAGGATGGCCAGCGCCAGGACCAGGGTGTTCTGCAATTGTTGCATGGAAGAGGGGTGAATAGAGTTCAGTTGCGGGGGGTACGATGCGCACCGAATGCGTAGCGTACCCATAAAGATAGGTCCATGCCGCGCGCATCGATGTAATACCGGAAGCGATCCATGTAGTCGCGGTAGGCCTGATCGAGCAGATTGGTTCCCGAGATGCCGATCCTCAGTTCATTGTTGCCTAGGGGCAATGCCATGGTGATGGAGGCGCCCAGCAGATGATAACCCGGCGGTGGGTCCATGAAGTCGAGGTCCAGGGGAATGCGTACCTGCCGCGCCACCACCTGACTTGTGATGCTGAATTCCAACTTGCGCCAGACACCGATCCGCTCCCGGGCGAGCACCAGGCTGTTCTCCAAGCGGTCGCTGGGCAATTGGAAGAGCCACTCGTTGGCGGATAGGTCGCGGCCGCGTACCATGCTGTAGCGCACGCGCCAGGAAAGGGGCCCGGAAATGCGGTACTCGGCCATCAGATCCACACCCTGGAGCCGTACCTCGGTGGCCACGTAACGGAACACCGGGAAAGCACCACGTATCGTGAGTTGGACGCCATCAGGCCGCAACATGATGAAGTCGGCGATGCGGTCGTGGTAGAGGGTGATCGCAGTACGCAGACGTCCCTTGCACCAATTTCCGTCAAGGTCCAGCGTGGCCTTCATGGAACGCTCGCTCGGCAAGGCGTCGTCGCCAAGTTCAATGGCCGCGCTGCCATGATGCAGGCCCTCACTGTACAATTCAGAGACATGTGGAGGCCTGAAGGCTGAGCTGATGTTGGCACGCAGGAACAGACTGTCGCGCAACGACCAATTCCCGCCTACGCTCAGGGCATGGTTCACGAAGTCGTGTTCCGGGGTGACAAAAACATTGTTCTGATCATAACGACCCACGCGCAGTTCGGTGGCCTCCAACCTGGCACCGGCCTCCAATTCGAGCCGCTCGCCGAAGGGGAAGTGCTCCAGCAGGAAAATGCCGCCGCTCCGTTCCGCATAGTTGGGGATCAAGGGCCTGATACCCGTGCCGGGAATGTTGAAGTTGGCCTGTTCCACGCCGCTCACTCCGAGTTTGCCGTGCACGTGCGGCCCCAGCCAATGGTTCAGTACGACATCGGCGGTGTGCGATACCAGGAACAGGTCCAGCGAAGGGCGCTCACTTCGGCCACCGCGGCGGTTGTCGTACTCCTGGCGGTCGTCGGCCTGGTAGCCGTAGGTCAAGAGGAGCATGTTACGATCGCTGATGCGGTAGCGCGTCTCCGCCTTGAACAGGTGGTGCTGGACGGCCTGTCGGGGCGGCTCGATCTGATATCCGAACGGTGCCACGTACCAGGGCACACCGCTGCTGATCGCGTTCTGGAGGTCGGTCAGGTTGCCGATGTGTGCCGCGCGAACCACCCCCAGTTCACGTCCGAACCAGCTGTAGTAAAGGCTTGCCGAGCCCCAATGGCGGTTCACGCCGACGGACGCAGAGCCCCCCGCCTCGCGAAGGCCCGTATTGCTCAGGATGTAGTCGGGTGATGCCGCATCGCCCAGCTGCCGTGCGGATCCCTGGATGCGCCAACCCACGCCGCGCAGTCCACCCACCCCACCGTGCAGCATGCCCGAAGCTCCACCACCGCGCCCGTTGAGGATCCCCACCGTGCGAATTTCTCCTCCTACTCCCGGCCCGCGCGGCAGTTCCACCGGTTCGGTGATCACCACTCCACCGATGGCATCCGCACCGTACTGCACCGACGCTGCACCTTTCACAATGGTGATGCGATCGCTGGTGAAAGGGTCCAAATTGGGCGCATGATCCGTCCCCCACTGCTGATCCTCCTGCCGGATCCCTTGATTCAGGATGAGTACCCGGTTGCCCGATAGACCATGGATCACAGGCTTTCCGATGGTGGGGCCGGAGGACAATACGGTGACACCCGATATGTTGGAGATCACCTCGGCGAGCGATCGACCGGTGTGCGTTTCGAGCTCCGCAGCATCCACTTCGCTGTGGGCCTGCCCCACGTTCTCATCCGGTCGGCTGCGGATCACCTCCAATTCCCGCAGTTCCTCGTGGTGGTGCTCCAAACGGAAGTCCACCACCAGATCCTTGTTCAACACGATGCGCCGTTCCACCGGTTCGCAGCCCAGGTGCGTGACGCGGAACAGATAGCTGCCCGGACATAGCCCCGGCAAGGAAAACCTACCCTGCTCGTCCGAGATGGTACCCCGCTCCAATTCGGGCATGAAGATCTCCGCGAAGGAAAGTGGCGTTCGATCGTGATCGTCGATGACCTCGCCGGAGATCATCAGGTCGCAAGGCGATCCCTGCGCATGCACGGCGACGACCGATCCGAGGATCAGCAAGGTCAGTACGTACTTCAGGACAGGACCAACGGAAAGCATGGAGTGCGTGCACGGATCGATCGCGTGCGAACGTAGGGATGCAAGGACAGCGTAAAAAAACAGGGGCTCCTGCCATAAAGAGCCGTTCATCCTGCGTCTGTTCACAGGATGCCATATCCCTGCTGTGGCGGTCCACGTGCAGGACCGGGCAACATCACCTCCGCGACGGGAGCGTTGGGGCGCCAGGTGGCGAGGGTGGTCAGGGGATGATCCACTGACCTGTAGTGCTGCACAGCTGCCACCGTGAACGCGGGAACGACCATCTCGCAGATGGCACAGCCCTCCTCGCTTCCAAGTTCGGCGCCCGACCCGTGCGAAGCCGATGCCTGGTCGTGCGCACAATCGTGCAAGGGCAACACCGGGGTCCATAACAGCACCAGCAGCATGCAGAGCACACCGGCCTGGATCCGCTGTGGAAGGCGCGATACCATGGGCGAAAGGTACTGCCTGCGCTGTCCGACATCGGGTCTTCGGAAGAAGTAGGGCCATTGCAGTCGCTGAGTTACCCTATTTTCGCATCCCAACCCAGCTCAACATGACGCTACGTAACACATTCGTGATCATCGCCTCCATTCTGCTCGTCGCGGCCCATGCCCAATGGCTACCGTACAACTCGGGTCTTCAAACAGTACGCAGCATTACTACGCAGAACGGAGATATCTATGCCATGAGCTTCCCCTCCGGCGTCCACAAGAGCACCAATGATGGTTTGAACTGGAACCCCGTGATGAACGGACTGCCAACACCTGGTCAGGGCAACTATGTTCGTTCCGTTGGCTCGAACGCCACCCATTTGTTCGCCGGGACCGAAGCGGGCATCTACAGGTCCGCCAATGGGGGCACCAGTTGGGAGATAGCCAACGGCAGCCTGACCTCCAGCAACCTCGTCTTCGCCAATAAGTTCTTCCATTTCGGGAACACCACGTTTGCCGTGTTCACCGGAAACCTGGCCAACGGCGGCGGCATCTACCGTACGGTGAACAACGGGAATACCTGGCTGCTCGGCCATTCGGGCATGAGCGCCAATATGGTGGTGTACCATCTGACCTATGACAACTACAACATCTACGCCGCCACCAACCTGGGCACCTATGTCTCCCCCGGCACTCTGGGGACGACCTGGAACCTTCTGGACAGTAATAGCAACTATGCCTACGATACCTTTTCGATACAGAAGGCGGGCAACCGCCTTGTGAAGATCTCCTCCTTCGGATACCGCTATTCCGACAACGAAGGGGGAAGCTGGACCACTGCGACCGGCAGCGGGATCCCTGCCAACATCACGAAGGGTGAATTGATCGCCTACAACGGGAACCTTTACGCCATCACCGGTCAGTCCGGTGTGAACAGCTGTCTGATCTCCACCAACAATGGCGTGAGCTATACACCCTACACGGATGGGCTTACTGCTCTTTCCCAATTCGGGCTGGAAAAGTTCCATGCCAGCGGCACCAACCTGTTCATCGGCACCATCCAGGATCTCTACCGCATCGTAGGGACCACCGTCGGGCTGGAAGATGGAGCCGAAACCACCTACCCTGCACCGTATCCCACCCTGTTCGATGATGGCTTCCAACTGGACCTGTCGGCACAAGATGGCAACAGCACCCTGGTTCTGCTCGATGCGTTGGGACGTGAGGTACTGCGCCGCGAGAACCTGCCGGCCACCCCGGTGCGCATTGAGCGGGGAACATTGGTGGCCGGGCGTTACCTCTGTATGCTGGTGAACCCCAAGGCTGGGACCCGCATGGCGTTGGGCACCGTGATCGCACAATGACCAAGCCGGGGGGCATCGGCCATATCGGGGTGTTCACCTCGGGCGGCGACAGCCCTGGAATGAATGCCGCGATCCGTGCCGTGGTGCGTACGGCATGCTTCAATGGGATCCGTGTGAGCGGCATCATCGGGGGCTATGATGGTCTGGTGAAAGCACAGTTGCGCCCCTTTGGACCGCGTGACGTGAGCAACATCATCCAACGTGGGGGCACCATCCTTCGCTCGGCCAGGAGCGAAGCGTTCCGCACCATTGAGGGACGCAGTTCGGCTGCCCGAACACTGGCCGAACATGGCATCGATGCCTTGGTGGCCATTGGTGGCGATGGCACCTTCGCCGGTGCGGAAGTGCTGCATGCGGAACATGGCACCAAGGTGATCGGCCTGCCCGGCACCATCGACAATGATCTTGCCGGCACCGATCGGACGATCGGTTTCGACACGGCCGTGAACACCGCCGTGGAGGCGATCGACAAGATCCGCGACACGGCCTCTTCACATGACCGGCTGTTCTTCGTGGAGGTGATGGGGCGTGATACGGGCTTCATCGCTCTGGCCAGCGCCCTGGCCGCCGGGGCTGAATATGCCATGGTACCCGAGAAGCTCCAAAGCATCGACGAATTGGTGAAGGTGTTGGAGGAGGCTTCCGAGAGCAAGTCCTCCAGCATCGTAGTGGTGGCAGAGGGTGATGAACAGGGTGGCGCGTTCGAGATCGCCCGCAAGGTGAAGGACCGTATCGACGGTTTCGACATTCGTGTGGCCGTGCTGGGGCACTTATTGCGCGGTGGATCGCCCTCGGTGCAGGACCGCATCCTGGCCAGCCAGCTCGGTGTTGCCGCAGTGGAAGGCCTGCTGGCCGGGGAATTCAATGTGATGGCCGGAGTTGTGAACAGCAAGGTGGTGCTCACTCCTTTCCGCGATGCGATCGACGGCCAGAAGAACCCCGACCCCGAACTGCTTCGCCTGATCGCCCTGTTGGCAACTTGATCACCGGGCAACTTACTTCATCTCTTCCGGGTCCACTACATTGTCAGCCCTATACCGCTCCATGGCCCGACTATGACCCTGCGACCCCTGCTCCTTATCCTGATGCTCGGGCCATCCGGCATCGGCTTATTGTACGCCCAACCCTGTCTCACCGGCTGGACCCTGACCGCCAACCCGCTGCCCGCGGGCGGTACGTATGCCTCGGGACAAACGGTGACCTTCTGCTATACGGTGACCGGCTGGAACTCCACGAGCGCCAATTGGTTCCATGGTGCAATGGCCAACTGGGGTGCAGGGTGGGACCTCTCCACCCTTGTGCCCGGACCTCCACCCGCCACATGTGGAACCTCCAACGGCCAATGGGGTTGGTACAACAGCGTTCAGGGTACGGCCTTCACCAACATCGGTCCGCAGGGTCCGGGCTTCTTCTTCGACCTGAACAACGACGGCAATCCGGGCAACAACTTCGGCGACTTCTGCACGGGTTCCACCAACTGGCAGTTCTGTTGGACCATCAGTGTGCTGAGCGGTGCCGACTGTTCCAACGGTCTCGATCTCGGCATGTCGGTGAACACCTTCAGCGATAGTGAGACCGGATCCTGGTCCTCCTCGGCCTGTACGAACGACCCCATCGTGCCTTCCACACCGGCGGTGACCGAATGTTGCGACGTGGATGCAGGGACGGATGGAGCCGTGGTTTTGTGCAACACCTCGGCCGCTGCGGATCTTTTCGCCGCCCTTGGAGGCACGCCCGATGCGGGAGGTGCCTGGACCGGGCCCGATGGCCTGCCCCACCCGGGCACCTTCGACCCCGCCACGGGTTTGGACGGTCCACACACTTATACGGTGACCGGAACCGGGAACTGTGATGCCACGGCCACGGTGGTGGTGACCGTGAACATACAAGCGGATGCAGGGGCCGATGGTAGCATCACGGTGTGCGCCGGTGATCCCGCCTTCCCGCTCATCGCTCATCTCAGTGGCGGTCCAACCGCCGGTGGCACCTGGACGGCTCCCGGGGGTGGTGCCTTCGGTAACACGTTCAACCCTGCTGTGGATCCCTCGGGCCTATACACTTACACGGTGAGCGGCGTCACTCCTTGCGTGGATGTGTCGGCTTCGGTGTCCGTAACAGTGAACCCCAGCGCCACCGCAGGTAGCAACGGCACATTGATCGTTTGCTCCAACGGGGTTCCCAGCGTGCTGTTCACCTTTCTCGGTGGCAACCCCGACCCCGGCGGTACGTGGACCACCGCAGGAGGTGCGGTTTTCTCGGGAACCTACATCCCTGGTGTGGATCCACCAGGACCCTATCTCTACACCGTACCCGGTTCCGCACCCTGCCCGAACAGTACGGCTACCGTGACCGTGACCGAGAACCTGGCACCCGACGCAGGGATCGGTGCCAACGCCGCGTTCTGCGACGCACAAGCCGCCACACCATTGGTCGATTGGTTGGCAGGGAACCCACAGCCCGGTGGTGTCTGGACCGGTCCAGGCGGAGCGGCATCCAATGGAACGCTGCAACCCGGCAGTGCACCGAGCGGCACGTACACCTACACCATTGTAGGCCTTGCCCCATGTATGGATGCACAGGCTGAATTGAACGTGACGATCGTGCCCCAGCCTGACGCGGGCACGAGCAGCATTCTGAACCTGTGTGATGGGTCGCCACCTGCGGATCTGTTCAATGCCTTGGACGGAGCGCCGGATGCAGGCGGGAACTGGACCGGCCCTGATGGTCAACCGGTCGGCTCCACGTTCACCCCGGGGTCATCGGTGCCCGGTATACATGCCTATTCGATCACCGCCATAACACCCTGTACGGATGTCGCCGCGACGGTGACGGTTACCGTATCCCCACAACCCGATGCCGGGAGCAATGGCAACCTGGCGATCTGCAGTTCCAGCCCACCCACGGACCTGTTCACCATACTTGGTGGCACACCACAGGCAGGAGGCAACTGGACCGCGCCGGGCGGTGGGGCCTCGACGGGCATCTTCACCCCGCTTGCTGACAGTGATGGGGTGTACACCTATACCATCGCCGGTGTGGCGCCTTGCATCACCACAAGTGCCACGGTGACCGTCACCACCACTCCAGCCAACGTGCCGGGCACCGATGGCGCGCTCACGGTCTGCACCACAGGTCCGGTGGTGGATCTGTTCCCGGAATTGGGTGGTTCTCCTCAAGCAGGAGGGACATGGTCAACTCCGTCCGGTGTGCCATCCACGGGGACGATCGATCCATCGACCGCCGATCCTGGGTTCCACACCTACACCCTGCCCGCCACGGGACCCTGCCCAGCGGCTTCCGCAGGTGTGGCACTGACCATCGCACAGCCTCCCGATGCCGGCACCTACGGCAGCACAACACTGTGCAGCTCGCCGACGACATCGATCGCACTCATCGGACTCCTGGGTGGTACGCCCCAAGCTGGCGGTACATGGTCCGGGCCACTCGGACAATCCACTGGACCGGACTTCATCGTTGGTACGAGTGAACCTGGCAGCTACGTGTACACGGTGAACGCACCCCCGCCCTGCTCCTCGGCATCGAGCCAGGTTGATGTGTATGTCTCACAAGCCAGCAATTCCGGGATCGGTGGTCAGATCACCCTTTGCGAGAACGGTAGTAGCGTGGATCCATCAAGTTGGCTGGCCGGAAATCCCGATCCGGGCGGCTCGTGGACCGACCCAAGCGGCCCGATCGTGGCATCGGTGGAACCTGCCACGGCTCCTTCCGGAACTTACACCTACACCGTTCCAGGCCTTGCGCCCTGCCCGAACGCACAAACCACGGTGACGCTGATCGTGAGCCCACTGCCGTATGCCGGAAGTGATGCACCCTTGTTGTTATGCGAGGATGCGGCGAACACGCTGCTGCTCAACAGTCTTCCCGGCGCGGATCCGGGTGGTACGTGGTCCGGTCCCGGAGGCATCGCCAACGGAACGTTCGTACCGGGCAGCAACCAACCGGGCGATTACACTTATACAGTGAACGGTACTTCAGCCTGTGCCGGAACCATTGCCGAGGCCATCGTCACGGTAACGGTGTCCCCATCCCCGAACGCTGATTTCAATATCGTGACGACCAGCGGATGTTCCCCATTGCAGGTCCAGTTCGCCTTCACCAACCCGCTAGGGCTCCAGAGTGCAACATGGGATCATGGCGATGGAAGCAGTGGTAATGGAGCGCCCTTGCACTACCATACCTACGGTTCGGCGGGCTCCTTCAGTGTTCAAACCACCGTGACCGATGTGTTCGGTTGCAGCAATTCCAGCATGCAGAGCAATGCGGTCTACGTTTCCGATGGTCCTGAGGCCTTCTTCGTGCCATCGCCCCTGGTCGTCAGTGTGGAAGATCCGGAGATCGAGGTGGTGCACGAGCCAGTAACAGGAAACACTTATGCGTGGACGGTCGACGGTTCGGCCATTGAAGGTGGCGATGTGTTCAAGCACGTGGTCAGCCCGCCCGAAGTGGGCTATCATACCATCTGCCTTATTGCCACCGACGCCTTGGGATGTGCGAACGAACTCTGTGTGGAATTCCTGGTGGACGACGTTCTGACCCTTTTTGTACCCAACGCCTTCACACCCGATGGCAGTGGTCTGAACGACGAATGGCGACCCTCGGTCCTGGGAGCCGACCCCGAGCGCTACGAACTGATCGTCTTCGATCGATGGGGACTGGAGGTGTTCAGTTCGAAGAATTTGATGGACAGTTGGAACGGAGCTTATCGCAATGGCGGTGAGATCCTTCCCCAGGACGTCTATGTATGGCGCCTCCTGGTCCGCGACCAGTTCTCCACGGAACAGCGCGAGTATCTCGGGACGGTCACCTTGCTGAAGTAAGAGCCGCGCCTTCCGTTCGTTGCAAGCCGGGACCTGGTGCTTCGTTCACCTCTGTGGGGACTTACTTCCAAGGATGGAGACCGCGGATCCCACGTCCGATGGGTCATAACTCCCGACCAACGATGGCTGGCTGAACCAAAGGCCGTTGTTCATTCGTACCTTCATACCGCGCTGGAATGGGTCGGCAACCTTATCCACTGAAGGCCGTTGGAACGCAACGATCGACCATGCGAACAACTTTTTTATTGGATGGGACCCATACCGGCCAGGGGGCTGAACCCCTTGACCCTGAAGGTCCCGCTGGGATGCATTTCAACTCATGACAAGCCAAGCGAATACCCCGTTGGACAACATATTGCAGATCACCAAGTTCGGATCCATCGATCCGGGCTTTCCGGCGCTTCTAGCTGCCGATCGTTCCTACACCTACGCTGAATTGCATGCCCGTGCCTCGCGCATCGCGTCCGTATTGCGGGCGCACAACGCAGGTACCGGCCGGACCGTTGGTATCTGCCTGGAACGATCACCTGAATTGGTCGCCAGTGTCCTCGGCATCGTACAGGCTGGCGCCGCCTACTTGCCCATCGATCCCACCTACCCCGCCGAGCGCATCGCCGGCATGTTGGAGGATGCACTGCCTCCAGTCGTGATCACCAACAAAACGCACCAGCACCTTTTCGCGGGCACCAAGGCCAAAGTCCTGCTGATCGAGGACATCGACCTCGAGAAAGGTTCGCTCTTCGAAGGCCCCTGCCCGGCCAAGCCGGAGGACCTCCTCTACGTGCTATTCACCAGCGGCAGCACCGGCCGGCCGAAAGGCGTGGCCATGCACCATGCGCCGCTGATGAACCTGATCCAGTGGCAACTCCGCACCAGCGTTTGCGGCGAAGGTGATAGGACCCTGCAGTTCGCGCCCATCAGTTTCGACGTCAGCTTCCAGGAGATCTTCACCACGTTCGCACAGGGGGGCACGCTGGTGCTGATCACCGACGAGGACCGACTGAACAGCACCCAGCTGTTGCGGAAGATCATCGCACAGAAGATCAACCGGATCATCGTGCCTTTCGTCGCTTTGCAATACCTGGCCGAGGCCGTGGAACGCACCGGCGAAGTGCCAATCTCATTGAAGGAGGTCTTCACCAGCGGAGAGCAGTTGAAGATCACACCGGCGATCACCAACCTCTTCAAGCAACTGCCAGGTACGCGCTTCTGCAACCAGTACGGCCCCACCGAAGGCCACGTGGTAAGCGAGCTGGAGTTGAATGGCGATCCTTCCAACTGGCCCGCGCTCCCAAACATCGGTACCGCCATCGACAACGTGAAGCTCCTCGTGCTCGATGAGCAAATGAAGCCCGTTCCCCAAGGCGAAGAGGGCGAACTTTACCTCGGCGGTGCTTGTGTGGCGAAGGGCTATATCGGTCGGGACGATCTTACGGACGAACGCTTCCTCTTAGACCCTTTCACGCCCGGAGGCCGACTCTATAGAACTGGTGATCGCGCAGCGGAATTACCGAACGGCGAGATCGACTACAAAGGCCGCATCGATGGCCAGGTGAAGGTGCGCGGCTACCGGATCGAGCTCGGTGAAGTGGAAGTGGCGCTGGAAAAGCATGCTTCCATCGAGCAAGCTGTAGCCAACGTGCGCGAGGACCGTCCAGGCCTGAAACGTCTCGTGGCCTACTACGTGTCAAGCAGCGAGCTCTCGAACAACGAGCTACGCAAGCACCTCGCCGCCCTCCTCCCCGACTACATGCAGCCTTCCGCCTTCGTGGCCGTGAAGGAACTGCCGCGCACACCAAGCGGCAAGATCGATCGCAAGGCATTGCCTGCGCCCGATGTCAAACGCCCCGAACTGGACGTGGCCTACGCCTCGCCTCAGACCCATGTTCAGAAAACCCTCGCCAACGTATGGGCCGACCTGCTCGGTATCGATCGCGTGGGCATTGACGACAACTTCTTCGACCTCGGCGGCAACTCGCTGCTCAGCATCCAAGCCGTCGCACAACTCGAAGGCCACGGCCTGAAGCTGCCCATCGTGAAACTCTACCAGCACCCGACGATCAAGGGATGCGCTGCATACCTCGAAGGAAGCACGACCACGCAGTCCCCAGCCGAGTTCGCGGCCGCCCGCCGGACAACTAACAACCGACAACGGACAACTGATGTAGCCATCATCGGCATGTCCGGCCGCTTC
>JBGTIB010000261.1:0-4047 GCA_041745875.1 Flavobacteriales bacterium
AAATGTGTTGTATTCGTCGACGAATGTCAAGTATTCGTCGATGGATACATCGTGCTCATCGTACGGATCAGCTTTTTCGTGATTGTCGTGAAAGGGCTAAAACCATGGCGGTCCCTAAGGACGAGGGGCTCGCGGGCGGGATCACTGAGGAGGTGTTGGTCGAAGTAGGATGTACGACGAAATGCATGGGAGACCTGTTGGCGATACCATCCTGTTCGTGCACCTTTGATCTCGTCATGCATTGGCGGGGCGATCGTGGATCGAACGGTGCTGTTCAAAACTTTTTGTGCCAGGAAATTTGGCGATCCCACATCTCGTCGCTTATTTGCACGTCACATTCCTGACGGATAATTCGTCAAGTGCCGATGGCATAGACATTTCCAGCCGGAACACCATCAACCCAACAACTTCAGATACTATGGCCGCTGAGATCAACAAGGAGAAGCTGAAGGCCCTTCAGCTCACAATGGACAAGATGGAGAAGACCTTTGGCAAAGGCGCTGTGATGAAGTTGGGCGACAGTGCCATCGAGCAGGTGGAGACCATCCCGTCGGGCAGCATCGGGCTCGACCTGGCGCTCGGTGTGGGGGGGTATCCGAAGGGTCGCGTGGTGGAGATCTACGGTCCTGAATCCTCGGGCAAGACCACCCTGGCGATCCATGCGATCGCTGAGTGTCAGCGCCAAGGTGGGATCGCTGCCATCATCGATGCGGAGCATGCCTTCGATCGCGCCTATGCCGAAGCGTTGGGCGTGGACACCGAGAACCTGCTGATCAGCCAGCCCGATAATGGGGAACAGGCTTTGGAGATCGCCGATAACCTGATCCGATCGGGGGCCATCGACATCCTTGTGGTGGACAGCGTGGCAGCGCTTACCCCCCGCGCCGAGATCGAAGGTGAGATGGGCGATAGCGCCGTGGGCATGCAAGCCCGCCTGATGAGCAAAGCGCTGCGCAAGCTCACCAGTACCATCAGCAAGACCGGATGCTGCTGCATCTTCATCAACCAGTTGCGCGAGAAGATCGGTGTCATGTTCGGGAATCCTGAGACCACCACCGGTGGCAATGCCCTGAAGTTCTATGCTTCCATCCGCCTGGACATCCGCCGTGCAACGCAGATCAAGGACGGGGAAACCGTCACGGGCAACCGTACCCGTGTGAAGGTGGTGAAGAACAAAGTGGCACCACCCTTCCGCAAGACAGAGTTCGACATCATGTTCGGAAAAGGGATCAGCAAGGTGGGCGAGATCATCGACATGGGTGTTGAGCTCAACATCATCAAGAAGAGCGGAAGTTGGTTCTCCTATCAGGAGAACAAGCTCGGCCAGGGACGCGACATGGTGCGCCAACTGCTGGAGGACAACGAAGAGCTCTGCGAGGAACTGGAGACCAAGATCAAGGCAGCGGTGGACAAGACCGAACAAGCGGTTACAGCTTGATCCATATCACCCGCTACTTTTGAGGGCCCCGGCTGGAGTGTTGCCGGGGCCTTCGCTTTTATCGTAACCGAGCATGACGAGATCCTTCGTTCCGTACATCCTGGTGCTGGCCCTGGCCGCATGTGGCGGTGGGCATGAGCCCGGAACGGAAGATGGGCCACGAACCCTGGCCAGCATCGAACGACAACTCGTCGAGGACCCCACCAATGCCAGCCTTTTCGCGGAGCGCGCGCGCCACTTCGAAGCGCTCGACAGCAGTGTGGCGGCCATGAACGATTGGAAACGCGCCATCGCACTGGACAGTACCAACAGTGCCTACATGATCGCGCTGGGGGATCTCTTCTTCCGAAAGGTCCGATTGGCGGAGGCGGAGGAATATCTCACCAAGGCTTTCACCGTCGATCCCTCTGATACCGAAGCCAGGCTCAAGCTCTCGGAGATCAAGCTTTTTGTGCGTGAATACCAGCGCGCCATGGCACTGGCGAACGAGGCACTTCGCATCGATCCCCTGCTGGCCCAGGGATACTACCTCAAGGGATGGATCCATATGGAGATGGGGGACACCGCGCTCTCCATCAGCAGCTATCGCACCGCCATTGAACAGGATCCCGCGTTCCACGATGCGTTCCTGCAACTGGGTGTTCTGCATGCTGACCGCGGCGATGAACTGGCCATGGCCTACTACAATTCCGCCCTGGAGGTGCAGCCCGCGAGCGTGGGCGCACTGTACGGCAAGGGTATGTTCGCCCAGGAGCATGGCATGGACAGCTTAGCGCTCGACTGCTATGCCAGGATCAAGGAGATCGAACCGATGAACCCCCTGCCTTGGTACAACACGGGTTACATCCTACTGGAACATCGGAACCATGCAGAAGCGGCAGTGGCGGAATTCAGCGCAGCCATTGAACGCCTGCCATACTATCCCCAGGCGTACTACAACCGTGGATTGAGCCACGAAAGGAAGGGTACCCTTGACAGCGCGTTGATCGATTATCGCAAGGCTTTGGAACAGGAACCCGATATGACCATGGCTGCCGAAGGGCTTTCACGCCTGCAACGGAGGGGTGTCAAGGTGGTCCGATAGCAGGCAAAGTGATCAGCGCGCACGGCGCGATCCGTTGGGCAATGCCCACAACGCAACACTTCGCTTCACGACCACGAAGCGACGGACCAGGATGCCCTCCTTCGTATGGGCGCGCAAGGTCCATACACCGCGCTTCAGGCCGCGGATGTCCAATTCGGAGACATCGCCGATCACAGTGCGTTTCACGCGGCCCCTTGCGTTGAGCAGATCGAAACGGTAAGCATCGTCAGGAACGGTGAACACCACTCCGCCATGCGCTCGTTCCGATGCCAGTCCGATCCGCTGATCATCCGCTGTGCGGGCCATGGGTCGCGGAGGCATCATGGCCGCCATATCATCCGCCTGCGCATGGATGGTGGTGGTAACCAGCGATACGCCAAGGGCCAGGATCGTACAAAGTGATCGGATCGACATGGCCGCTTCTACGCAACTCCGGCAGGAGGGTTGACAATTTCGTGCACCTGGCCATCCCAAAGTGTTCTTATCGGGAGGGGTACGCACTGGCTCTCACATGCAGTGAGGCTCCTTGTCGTTCGATGAGCCCGATGTCGCGGATGGGCTATGGATAAATGGCGGCATCACCACGGGGCTGTGCGAATGGCTTCGATGCAGGACGAACAGAGTGTGGGAAAGACCCTCATGCCCTTCGCGAAGGAGTCTTTGTTCCGATCCATTTGCGATCATCTGCTGGTAGTATATAAGCGAAAGTGTAACTTGACAGCGCACATGCCGGAACTGCACCTCCGACCCCGATACAGGTTCATCCTTCCTCTTGGAACGGATGCGGTGATGCAGCGTGTCCGCGGCCAAATGAGGTCCAACAACCCGGCTGATCTCAAGCTCAGAGGGACCCTCGACCACCTCGTCCTGCGCTTCCCCTCGCATATCGCGAGCATTTGGACACCCCAGATGCAACTGTTCCTCGAACCGAAGGGAGAGGGTCGCACCCTGGTCCGAGCGATCATCGGTCCCACCAACCGCATCTGGCAATTCTTCCTGGGCTCACTTACCGCCTTCGTGACGGTCGGGGCGATGGGATTCCTGGTGGGCTTCGCGCAATGGAGCAATGGCAGTACGCCGTGGGGATTCTACCTGGCTGTACTCGGAATGGCTGCGAGCCTGTTCCTCTTTTTCCTCTTCGAGGCGGCCAAACAACGCACCAAGGACGAGCGCGACCTTTTATTGATGTTCATGGACAATGCACTCGACGTGGATTGCACACGAATGAGCCGCGATCACGGAAAGTCGGCCCTTTCCAGTTGAAGGCTACTTGCTGATCGTGCTCATGGTGCGATGCGAGGCTTGCCGCCATACCCACCGCAAACCGTGTGCGTGTTCCCAGTATTTCACCACGGTCCACCTCCCGGTGGTTCCATTTTCGATCTACATTCGTTCTGCTCGCCATCCCTGTCCAACTGGATATGTGTCCTGTTCGGAAAGTGATGATGAATCACTGCTGTCCGGTTAAAAGTCGAACAAATTCAACTGTTTCAGCGGGTCAGGGTTTGCTGGTGCAAGGGCATCG
>JBGTIB010000262.1:0-27165 GCA_041745875.1 Flavobacteriales bacterium
TCGTGCACGAGGGCACCTGGCTGCTCGTCTTGTCCATCCTCATCGGCGCCGGCATCGTGCTCTGGCTCTTCCGGGGGAACCAGAATTTCCACCGGCGGAACGGCGTGCTGAAGGCGCTGGCCTACTTGTGGCTGGCGCAGAACGCAGTGCTTGCCATCAGCGTGGGCGTGCGCAACTTCTGGTACGTGCATCACTACGCGCTGGCCTATAAGCGCATCGGAGTGGCCTTCTTCCTGCTGGCCTGCATCGTCGGGTTGGTGCTGATCCTGCTGAAAGTGCGCCGCTGCCGCTCGCGCCATTTCCTGTTCCGCTGGAACGCGTTGAGCGTATATGCCATCTTGCTGTTGATGGCCTGCGTGGACTGGGATGTGGCGATCGCGCGCTACAACTTCAGCAAGCAGGAGCAGGCTTTCGTGCACCTCGATTTCATGGCCACCCTCGACGAAAAGGCCCTTCCGTGGCTGGAGAAGGAGCAACACGCCTTGCAACGGATCGACCGGCACAACCAGAAGATGCTCAGCAGCGCGGGCAGCTTCAACCGGATCCTCTACATGGAACCCGCCACCTACGGGGAGATCATCGCGGAGCGCCGCGGCAGGTTCCTGTACGAATACCCGGCGCGATCATGGAAAAGCTGGACACTGGCGGATGCGCGGGCATACCGGACGCTGGGGGGTGAACAATGATCGAGCGGGGTCGCTCGACGGAATGTCAGATCTCGGTTGGTGGCAATTGCCCTCTGATGACCCCAGGATCGGCGTATCCGGAGGTTATGCTTGGCTCGGGGTGGGCGTGGTGCTGCTGTTCATGTGATGCGCCTTCCTCCATGATTTGGATACCTTGGATCGATATTTCACGGTGTCCCGAAGACGGAGACCGGTTGAAACTCGAAACCACAACGCCCCCAACCTCACCGAGCCATGAAGACCCGAGCGTTCCACTACCTCCTGCTCGCCTTTTGCGCCACCCTGTTGCTATCCACTTCCTGCAAGAAGGAAGAGGACCCTCCGCCTCCACCACCCGCCACACCGCAGCCTACCGATCCGCGTGCGGCTTACACGGGTACCTGGTGGGTGCGCGATTCCCTTTGGCTGTCAGGCACGCCGTACACGCCACCTTTCGAGGAGTATGTGCTCAACATCAGCACCGGTGGCACCGTGTCAGACACACTCTATTTCACCAACCTCTGGAACGATGGGGCACCCTACTACGCCTTGCTCGCCGGCACGTTCTTCTCCTTTCCCTCGCAGAACGTGAGCGGCCCGTACGACATGAGCGGCAGCGGCAGCTTCAGCGGCACCCAGCTCTTCTACCAGACCACCGGCGATGTATACCTGCACCGGGGGCATGGGGAGAAACAATAGGGTGCGGATGCGCATCCAACCGATCGCCTGTAAGTGACAGAGAAGCCTGCTGCACGGGATCACCCCCGCACCAGCTTCTTGTACTTCAGCCGCTTCGGCACGATATCCCCCACGCGCTTCTTGTAGTTCTTCGAAGTGGTCGTTGAAGCCGCCCTGGAACCAGTACACCTTGTTGTCGCGCTCGAAGTTCCCGGTCGATCACCGCTCCTTCTTCGACCTACCCGAACGCCGAAAACAACCCAAGGGAACACGGTCCTTGTCATTGAGTTTTTTAAAGTTGTACTTCATAATTCTCAACGTCCGGCCCTTCCCGGTACAAGCATATTATACTTTGATCGGCGCTGTACCAACCGGGCCCCTCCTCCCGAGTCGCGAACGAACTCCCGGTCATACAAGCAATGGCTTCAATGGTGAAATTTGCACGGACCATCCGCGTTATCGCACCATGCGCTTCCTCGCTATCATTATGCTGGTCATTGTTCACCTTACATCCTACGCTCAGCGGCCGGGCATTGCCACGCTTCTTTCGCTGGCCGATTGCTTGGATGTCACCTGCGTTAGCGAGCGGGTGCGAACAATGGACCTTTGCTTGAAAGGGGGACAGGAGAAAGATGGTTGGATGTGGCATTTGTGCGGTCCACTTGACCCGTTGGTGGACTATGAGCGCAGCGTCTCCTTGGGATTCTTCGGGCATGCCAACAGCAACTACCGCAATTATTTGGTCATCACCGGTGACACCGCGCTCGCGGATGCGTTGACCGCAGAGCTGCACCAGCTAGGTTTCACCTTGGATAGGCCGCTTCGTTCCAATGAACATATCTATGGCCACGCGGCATACCCCACGTTGGAGGTCCATCGATCGGAAAAGCGTTCCGGTAACATTCACTATAAGAGGTCAGGAGATCCAGCGGATCCACGTGCCCTTCCCACGGATCCGCTCAGTTGTAAGCATGAGGATCTCCAGAAGATGGCGCAGGAGGAAGGATACGACAGCTACGAAGTGATCCCGAAACTGACATGGGTGTTCAAAGTCAGGGTTCCAACTCCGAACTTGGACATTCATCCCGGCGAGAAGGATGGTGTCCTTAGGGTACGTTACCTTGGAGGTGAGCGGGAGGCAGAATTCACGATCCGGGATCTATCGGGCAAGGAAGTCCTTCGTTCCACGACCCAGGATTGGCTTACGGAAGTCGACGTGTCAGATCTGTCCAATGGCGTTTACTGCCTCACCATATTCTCCAAGTGGGGTATGTTCTCCAAGGCTTTCATGAAGAATTAATGTAATGAAGAAGCCCGGCTCATCACCGGGCTCCTGATCTTCTCATCGTCTGCCCCGATACGTATCGGGGGACCGATCTTCTGATCGCCTTACCCCCGCAACAGCTTCTTGTACTTCAGCCTCTTCGGCACGATATCCCCCACACGCTTCTTGTAGTTCTCCTCGTAGTCGCTGAAGCCGCCCTCGAACCAGTACACCTTGCTGTCGCCTTCAAAGGCGAGGATGTGGGTGCAGACGCGGTCCATGAACCAGCGGTCGTGGCTGATGATGACGGCGCAGCCGCTGTAGTCCTGGATGGCTTCCTCCAAGGCCCGGAGCGTGTTCACGTCCAGGTCGTTGGTGGGTTCGTCAAGAAGGAGCACGTTACTGCTCTGCTTCACGGTCATGGCCAGGTGCAGGCGGTTGCGCTCGCCACCGGAGAGGATGCCCACCTTCTTGTTCTGGTCGGTGCCGCTGAAATTGAAGCGCGAGAGGTAGGCGCGGGAGTTCATCACCATGTTGCCGAAGGTGATGTTCTCCAAGCCGCCAGTGAGCACTTCGTACACCGTCTTGTCCGCATGCAGGTCCTTGTGGCTCTGGTCCACGTAGGCCAGTTGCACGGTCTCGCCGATGGTGATCTTGCCGTTGTCGGGCTTCTCCTGTTCCATGATCATACGGAACAGCGTGGTCTTACCAGCACCGTTGGGTCCGATGATGCCCACGATGCCGGCGGGCGGCAGCGAGAAGCTGAGGTCCTCGAAGAGCAGGCGTTCGCCGTAGCCCTTGCTCACGTTGTTGAACTCGATCACCTTGTCGCCCAAGCGCGGCCCATTGGGAATGAAGATCTCCAGCTTCGCCTCCTTCTCCTTCACGCTCTCGCTCTGCATCTTCTCGTAGTTCTCGAGACGGGCCTTGCTCTTCGTGCGGCGGGCCTTCGCATTGCTGCGCACCCACTCCAGTTCCTGCTTGAGGATGCGGTTGCGTTTGCTTTCGACCTTCTCTTCCAATGACAAGCGGGCGGTCTTCTGCTCCAGCCAGTTGGTGTAGTTGCCCTTGTAAGGGATGCCTTCGCCACGGTCCAGCTCCAGGATCCATCCGGCCACATTGTCCAGGAAGTAGCGGTCGTGTGTAATGGCAATGACGGTGCCCTTGTACTCGGCCAGGTGGTGCTCCAGCCAGGCCACGCTCTCGGCGTCCAGGTGGTTGGTGGGTTCGTCCAGCAGCAGGATGTCCGGCGCCTGAAGCAACAGGCGGCACAACGCCACACGGCGGCGTTCACCTCCGGAGAGCACGCTGATCTTCTGGTCGGGCTCCGGGCAGCGGAGGGCGTCCATGGCAATGTCCAGCTTCTGGTCGATCTCCCACGCACCGCTGGCTTCGATCTGGTCCTGCAACACACCCTGACGTGCGATGAGCTTGTCCATTTTGTCGGGGTCGTTCAGGATGTCCTCGTCGGCGAACTTGTTGTTCACGTCCTCATACTCCTTCAACAGGTCCATGATAGGCTGCACGCCTTCGCGCACGATCTCGATCACGGTCTTGCTCTCGTCCAGCTCGGGCTCCTGCTCCAGGTGGCCCATGGTGTAGCCGGGGCTCAGGTGTACATCACCATCGAAGCTTTTGTCCTTCCCTGCGATGATGCGCATGAGGGTGGACTTACCACTGCCGTTGAGACCGAGGATCCCGATCTTGGCCCCGTAGTAGAAGCCGAGATAAATGTCGTTGAGGATCTTCTTACCTGAAGGCAGGGTCTTGCCCACCTTCACCATATTGAATATGATCTGACGTCCTTCTTCTGCCATGTTCGACCTGGGTTGTTGCTTGTTCAGCGCGCATGTTGCTCACCGAACGGGGCCGCAAAGATCACCGTTCGATCTTGATCGTGCACCATTTTGAAGGGTCCGAATGTGCTGGCATCGGTCTCGTGCGCGCGCAACACCCCGTCCAGCGTCTGTTCGTGCGTTTCATCGACCACCACGAACACCAGGCCGCCGGACGTAGGGGATCCGTGCAATAATGCACGATCCATCCCCAGCGTCAGGCAGTGGAACTCAACAGGGACCTGCAACGGATGGGCCACGTGGATCCGATCCCCGACCTGGTAGGCATCCGCGAGGTAGGCGGCACAAGAGGCCGCCTGTGGGAAGCGCTCCATCCGCTCGGGCAGGACGCTCATGGCAGTATAGCCGGTACCCAGTAGCAGAATGCTCCCCGCCCATACCGTGCGCGTTCGTTTGCCCAGTTTCGGCAGTGCCTTATCTTGAAGGCCCTTCAGCACATAGAACAGCGCGATGGCAGTGCTCAGGTGCAGGATGAAAAGAATGAACGACCAGGCTTCGGGTGGTGCCACATGGCGCTTGATCAACACCAGGGGGATGCAAGCCAGCGACATGGCCACCACCAGCGTGCGGAATCGGGCCGACACGTATCCGGCGAACACGAAGCCGAGGATCCCGACGATGGCCATCCATGTACGCGACGTGCCGATGATCCGGTCCCACAGATCGAGCACCCCTTCCATATGCTGGTCCTGGAACATGTACCATGAATTGTCGGGCATGGTGGCATGGTGAAACAATTGACCGACGCCATGCACCAGGATCACGGGCGTGTAGAGGAAAAAGGTCAGTGCCGTGAACAGCACTCCCGAGGCGAACCAGAGCTGCAGCCGTGCCAACTTGCTCCCCTTGTAGCGAATGGTGATGTCCAGGAAGGACCAGATGTACACCAGCAAGGCAGGGTAGATCATGGTGGGCACCGACCACATGCCCAGGGCGCAGACCACGGCAATGAGCATGGCGCTCACCGGATCGTTCTCCTTGCTGAAGTGACGACCCAGCGCCAGGGCCGAGACCATGCACAACCAGGTGATGCTGTAGCCCCGTGCCAGTGCGCTGTACTCGATCAGGCTTCCGCTGGCGGCGACAAGGGCCAGCGCCAGCACGGCGATGTAACGGTTGAACATGCCACGAATGAAGAGGTAACACACGGGCATCGCCAATACACCGGCCAGGAAGGCGGGCAGTCGCAGGGAGATCTTGCCCACACCGAAGAGCATGGTGCTCAGTTTTGCAAGGAGCGTGTGGAGGATGTGGTTGTTCGGATAGGAATAGTCCGCAACGATCACCGGGAATGGTTTGGTGACGAAATAGGTGTAGGTGAATGCTTCATCCCAAGTGATCGGCATGAAGAGCATGTAGCCGCGCACCAGGGTGCCCGCCAGGATCAGGAGCAGCACGAATTGCTTGTGGGCGCTGGAGGTACGCTTGCCATAGCGGTCGAACACATCGGCCACGGCCCTGCGGAACCGGCTCAGTGCACCGGTGCCCACGATGGCGGGGGCCATGGGACCAAGCCGGCCGCGCAACAGCAGCAGTGCCAGGCCGACCACGATACCGATCCCCGCCAACATCCGCAGGTTCCCCTGGATGCGCGCATGGAATGCCGGGGTGTACCGCTCCACCTTACCATCCGGGCTGAATCCATCCAGATAGGTGGAAACGTTCGTGTAGCTCCATCCCGAGACCCACCAGGCCAGCAATGCCAGCAACGTAAGACCTATGATCGTAAAGCGCGCCACGGTGGTACTGCAAGGATGGAGCGGAGCCCTCTTTCGGTGATCGTCCGGGTTGTTCGGTCGGTCAGCGGTTGATCGTTTCCATGGAGACGATGCTGTCCACCACGTACTTCTTGTGTCCCCGCCACGGCAGGGCGCCGAGATACTCGCTGTAGTGCAGGTTGAACTGCTTGCCACTGTTCACCATCAGTTCGTTGGCAACGACCGGATCGGACACGGAGAACTCGAACTCGAAGCTCTCCAGGGTGCCCTGCTGGCTTCGGATCCCCGTCTGGATCATCTTGCCTTCGTAGGTCTTGAACAAGATGCCTTTGTGCACCACGTAGTTCAACTCGCCGGACTTCACCCCGGTGCCGAACACCCAGAAAAATCTGACGTAGCCAACGATGGCCAGTAAGACCACGACTGCCAGGACGATCTTCCACAAGTGTTTGCGCATGGTGCAGGGTTTGGGGCCGAAAGGTAGCTGCGACCCGCTGCCGTCCGTCCGGCCTTCACACCACCCATCAATAAATAGTACTTTGTCTTGCATAGTACCAACCTATGCCCATATCTTTGCCATGTCCGTAACCAACCGGGCGCCACCGAGATGAACGTCGAGAACACCAAAGCACAGATGCGCAAAGGCGTACTGGAGTACTGCATCCTGGGGGTGCTGGCACAGGGCGAATCGTATCCATCGGACATCATCGGCAAACTGAAGGAAGCGAAGTTGATCGTGGTGGAAGGCACCTTGTACCCGCTGTTGACACGCCTGAAGGACGCCGGACTGCTCACCTACCGTTGGGAGGAATCGCGCTCGGGACCACCGCGCAAGTACTACAAGATCACCAGCCAGGGCAGCAAGTTCCTGGATGAACTGGACCAGACCTGGGAGGAGCTCTCCAAGGCCGTGAAGAAGACCACCAGCCGTAACTGACCACAACGCCACCCCGAACCATGAAAAAGACCCTCACTGTCAACATCAGCGGCACGGTGTTCCACATCGAAGAGGACGCCTATGACCAGCTGAGCAATTACCTGAAGGACATCCGTGAACGCCTGGCCGGCAGCCCCGGCCATCAGGAGATCATGGCCGACATCGAGGCGCGCATCGCCGAGCTGTTCGGGGAGCGCACCAAGGTGCATGGTGAAGTGGTGACCATGGCCGATGTGGCCCATGTGATGGGTGTGATGGGCCGTCCCGAGGACTATGTCAGTGGTGAACAGGAGGAGCCTGTGGCTTCCACCGAAGCGGGCGACCGGCGCCGGCACCGCAGGTTGTTCCGCGACCCCGATGACCGTTGGGTCGGTGGGGTACTGAGCGGGATCGCCGCGTACATCGGCACCGACCCCATCTGGCTACGCCTCATCTTCATCATGCTGCTGCTCATCGGGGTCGGCAGTCCGTTCATCATCTACCTGCTGCTTTGGATCCTGGTACCCGCGGCCAACACCACCGCCGAACGTCTGATGATGGAGGGTGAACCGGTGACGGTGGACAACCTGAAACGCGCCTTCGAGGAAGGGACCCAGCGGGTGGCCAGGGAAGCCGAGGACCTGGGCAAACGCTGGTCGGGACCACCGGGGCGAAAACAGCGTGCACAATTCCGTGCGGAGACACGCCGTGCCGCGAGTGCTGCAGGTATCGTGGTGCAACGCGTGATCGGTGTAGGTCTTCTGTTGCTAGGCATCGCCATGGCCATTGGCCTGATCGGCGCCATCGTCGGCGGTGGCACCTTCACCCTGTGGGGCTTCGGCGATGCACCCTCCCCCGCTCCCTGGGATCTGATCACCCTGATCTTCACCTCGGCGCAACAGGCCGGTTGGTTCCTGGGCGCGGTGATCCTACTGATGCTCATTCCCGTGATCGCCGTGCTCACCGCGGCGTTGTATCTGCTGATGGACCTGGCCCCCCCACGCTGGTTCGGCATCGCGCTGGCGCCGATCTGGGTGGTGGCACTCTTCGTAGCGATCCCCATCGGGCTCAGCGTGGCGAAGGAATTCAACCGGCACGAAACGCTGGTGACCACGGTCACGCTGCAACAGCCGAGCGATAAGGTGCTGTACCTGCGAGCGATGGACGACCAGGGGTCGGGACAAGGATGGAACATGAAGTACAAGCATGGCGTGGTCAACTGGGACTTCGATGGATTGGTGATCACGGACGACAGCGTCATGGGCGCCTGGGCGCGCCTCGACGTACGTGCCAGTCCGGACAGCCTCTTCCACCTGCGACTCGAAAGGCGTACCCAGGGACCCAGCCAGAAAGCATCGTTGTATCGTTCCGAGCACATCGGCTATGCCACAGACCAACGTGACTCCGTACTTGCCTTGTCGCCCTGGCTGAGCTTCCCCAAGGAGGACAAGATCCGCGGCCAGCGACTGCGCTTCGTAGTGCTGGTACCTGAAGGCAAGGCGGTCCACTTCGATGCCGAAATGGGCTTTATGCTCGACGATGTGAAGAACGTGACGAACACCCTGGACAAGCACATGGTGGGACGCACCTGGACCATGACCGAGGAGGGCCTGATCGGTACCACACCGGACAGCCTACCACACGAGGACGCGAGCGAGGAAGCTGGTGTGGATGTTGTTGTCAACAAAGAAGGTCAGCGAAGCCGGATCCGTGTCCGTTGGCCGCGCGGGCGCTCGGAAGAAGCCAGCAGTGCTTTCACAGCAACACAGCATCTGCCCAACATTCTCGCCCTGCTCAGACCCCGCATCTGATCGCACCCACACACTTCGGTCCACCGTGCAACGAGGGAGGCACTGGACCATCCGGAACGCCCTGTCCGCCAATTGGTGGATGGGGTGTTCCTCTTGAAAAGGCGATCACTTCAAGCTTCCACCCTTCTCAAGCAGCGCAAGGGAGATCAATTCAACTTCACCACCTGGCGTTCGCTCCGTTGCCCGCTACGTTCAAGCCGCAGTTGATAGGATCCTGGCGAGAGCGTGCCATAGCCATTCAACTCAATGGGCGCGTCGCCTGCCACGGAGCGTTGCTCCAGGAGCAGACGTCCATCGCTGCTGAAGAGTTGCAGCGTAACAGGGGCAGGATCGGCAAAGACCTCGACCCACAAAGCTTCCAGTCCCGGATTGGGGTAAACCCGCAAGCCGGACAAGGCCTCATCGTGTTCCCCTACGCCTACGACCAGTGCGTCCGATGAAACGGCATTCATGGTGTATGTTGTGCCACCGACACGTTGGGTCACCACACCGATCACACGCACGTTCTGCGGCACCAGATCGACGCCAAGGATATGCGATCTCGTGTGTGAGTAAATGGTGCCGGGCACAGGGGTGGCGGGAATGATCCCATTGATACCCGCCACACCTTCCATCACATGGCGAACGACCTGATGGTGCACATAGTTGGCAGGCGCATTGGTCTGATCGCCGGGGATGTTGTCCTCCACCACGAACATGTTCACGGTATAGGTCCCTGCCAGTGCCTCGGTGAAGGTGGCGTCGAGCGTGGCGCTCAGTTCGCGGCTGGTACTGTTGTAAACGGTGCTTACCTCCACGATCACGGGTGACACACCGATGCTTCGCTGATCCAACACCGCCGCCCAAAAACCGTGGTTGCCGTTGGGCTCGTAGGTTCCGAACTCACCCTGTTCGATCACCCCACCCGGCGTGAACGTGACGTTGTACTGGTTGAAGTACGTGGTGCTGCTCCCATTGGAATACGCGTCGTTCGCATGGTGCTTGGCCACCACCACCAATGGATCGCCATTCTCGTTGTTGCCCACGAGGTTCGCCGGCGGACAGTACTGGCACCACGTGGCCGTCCACATTTCAAGGAGTTGCGTCTTCGCCGTCCAGGTCGACAACGGCGTGATCGGGAAGAGCAGCGTGTCGTTGCTGGCATCGGTGTCGCCGATACCGGTCACCCACACTTTCAGCAGGCCAGGTGACTGCCCCGGTTGGTTGAACGGGATCGGGTGCGGGTACTCCCAGTACTGGTTGCCACTGATGCCGGTGGTGCTCTGCCAGGGACCATCCTGAACGGGGCCATTGTTCCAGCGCCATTCCACTTTGAAGGAGATCAGCGGAGTGGCCGCACTGTTGCGCACCCTTACCACGATCGGGTGATCGGTGGAACCCATGCAGAAACGTGGCATGAAGGCGTTGGTGAGGTATGCGTTCTGTGCGCGAGCAGCAGGGTCGAGCAGGAAGAACATGACGAACAGCGCAAAGACCGGCAGTAGTGAACGATGCATGGGGTGTGTTTGATTGCTGTGGCGAAGGTAACCCGCCGCATGGGCCCGTCGCTGCGTGGTGTGCATCCTACCTTCGTCACCATTCTTCCACACTTACCGCCATGAGCAAAGCCGCCAAGATCAAATCCTTCGACCCCAACAGCCCAGCCGCAGCCGACGCGGGGATCTACGGGTTGCCCTTCACCGCCGAGGAATGCGACATCGTGATCGTACCCGTGCCCTGGGAGGTGACGACAAGCTATGGCGGAGGTACATCGCGCGGGCCGGCGGCGATCAAGGTGGCGTCCATGCAAGTGGACCTCTTCCACCCCGAGTTCCCCGACCTGTGGAAGCATGGGATCTGGATGGACGAGATCCCCGAGGCACTTTTGGAACAAAGCGACGACTTGAAGAAGGACGCACAGCGCGTGATCGAGTTCCTGGTGGATGGTGGCGATGCCAGGAAAATGGCTCGCGCGGAAAAAGCCCTGGCCTTGGTGAACGAGGAATGCGCAGTGATGAACGACTGGGTGGAACAGCGCTGCAGCTTCTGGCTGGACCAGGGAAAAAAAGTGGGACTTCTGGGCGGCGACCATAGTACGCCCTTGGGACTGATCCGTGCCATGGCCAGCCGCCACAAGGAGTTCGGCATCCTGCACATCGATGCCCACCTCGACCTGCGTGTGGCCTATGAGGGCTTCACCTACAGCCACGCCAGCGTCCTCTACAACACGCTGCCCATCAAACAGGTGAAAAGCATCAACTCGGTGGGCATCCGCGATCTCTGCGAGCAGGAGAATGCCGTGTTCCTGAAGCAGAAGGGGCGTGTGAAGGTGGTGCGCAGTGCCGATATCCGACGCCAGCAGTTCAGTGGCGTCACATGGCGCGAACAGTGCGACGCCATCATCGATGCCCTACCGGAAAAGGTGTACATCTCCTTCGACATCGACGGTCTGGATCCCGTGCTCTGTCCCAACACCGGCACGCCGGTGCCCGGCGGCTTCCAGTTCGAGGAGGCCACCTACCTCCTATCGCGCCTCGCCGCCAAGCGGAACATCATCGGTTTCGATCTGGTGGAAGTGAGCCCCGGGGATGGAAAGTCCTCCTCCGCCAAAGCTTCGGCGGACGCGTGGGACGCGAACGTGGGCGCAAGGATGTTGTGGCATTTGTGCGGGGTGTTGGCGGGAAAGTGAGACCATCGGTCCGGCACTAACCAATACGCCGTCCATGAGCCAACGCGCCTTCCTTCGCGCTGAATGGCGCAAGCTCGCCATCGCGAACTATGCCGTTGACCCGGAGCTATTGAAGCCGCACCTCCCCTACGGCACCGAGCTCGACTTGTGGAACGGGACCTGCTACGTAAGCCTCGTCGGGTTCATGTTCCTGCGTACACGAGTGCTTGGAATACCGGTTCCTTTCCACAGGGATTTCCCGGAAGTGAACCTGCGCTTCTATGTGCGGCGCAAGGAGGGCGATGCGTGGCGGCGTGGCGTGGTCTTCATCCAGGAGATCGTGCCCCGCGCGGCGCTCACCTTCGTGGCGAATACGCTGTACGGCGAACATTACCGCACGCTACCGATGCAGCACATCTGGAAAAGTGAGAACGGGAAGTTGACGGTGAGGTACGGATGGGAATTGAAGCGCTGGCACTACTTGGAGATCACCACGAACGACCAGCCGGTGGAGATCGCCCCAGGCAGCGAGGCTGAATTCATCACCGAGCATTACTGGGGCTACACCCGGCTGGGGAACGACCGCACCAACAGCTATGCGGTCGAACATCCGCGTTGGACCATGTACCCCTGCACCGGGCACAGCATCGAGGTGGACTTCGGCCTGGTGTACGGGCCCGAATTCGCGTTCCTGAACAAACAGGATCCCGTCTCCGTGATGCTCGCCGAAGGCTCGCCGATCGTGGTGCGCAAAGGACTTGTACTGAATTGATCGGCGCGCTTGCTTTGGAGGGACGAACCAATGAGCAGCACTTGGGTCGGGAAGCGGCTCATACCTCAGTCCCTAACGCAGCGCACGCACAAACCATAGTGCACATCCAAGTCCCGCTTCTCGAACGCGGTTCCGTCATGGGTGAGCAGGCGTGCCGCTGCGGTATCGACCCCGGTGAGGGTGGCACTCCAAAGCATGGCAACGTTGCCTCTGCTATAGAAACCACCGTCATTGGGACTTCTCCCACCTGCCGGCAAACCCGAAAAACCGCTCGTGTTCGTAGCACCGGTGTTCGGTTCGTTCCACAGGCCGGTCCCTTGATCCACCGTACCAGTGCTCTTCAGCGCAGCTCCGGCCACCGCAACACCTCCGTTCGCATCGGCCAAGGCCGTCCACTCCGCATCAGTGGGTACATGCCATCCGGTCGGACAAAGTCCGCGTGGATCGGAAACAGCGAAGTGGTTGTACCATTTGCCATACACGGTATCCATCGCTGGCATGTCATCCGCCCAACTCCACGCAGCGTCGCTCAGTCCGGTCCACGTTGCTGGGTCCTGCACCTGCAGGATCGGATCGCCATTGGCATGACGCGCCACACGCAAGTTCTCGGCCATCCACAGCCGGCCACCGATATGCTTTGTTCGATAGCTGTTCCCATCGATGTCCACCAGAACCACGTCTTCCGGAGCGCCAGGCGGAACAGGCTTATCCTGACGGCAACCCGTGAGCAGGAGTATGCTTAGTAGCAGGGATCCGTAGCGGTGTGATCGCAGCATAGCACCCTTCGAACGTAGGGAAGGAAGAACATGGTATACAGCAGCGCTGCGTAACTACGCACTCCATTCCACTGAAGCTGATGCTCCCCCAGCCGCAAGCCATCGACGCACCTGAGGCGGACTACCTCTATGTGCAAGCATCCGGCATCGCGGCTGCTGGCAAGGGGTTGTTCACGGCCATCCCCATCCATGCGGGCGAGGTGATCGCCGTCTTTCGGGGCGAGCGACTTTCCGCAACCGAAGCAAAGCGACGCGCTGACGGCGGAGCGGACGACTACTTCATTACACTCCTCGATGGCAGCACCTTGGACAGCATGCACAGCGACTGCTTCGCGAAGTATGCCAACGATGTGGAAGGTCCGGGAAATTCGCGCTTGCGCAACAATGCCGTGATCACGCTCGACGACGAAGAGCGACCCTGCGTGATGGCCACGCGTACCATCAAAGCCGGGGGTGAAGTGTTCGTGGGCTACGGGAAGGCTTACTGGAAGAAGCGCATCCAGTGAAAACTACCGCGCCTCCCAGCCCTGCTGCAAGGCTTTCAGGAACGCCTCGCTCTGCTGCGCACCGCTTACAGTGAACTTGCGGTCGATCACGAAGTAGGGCACACCACGTACACCGATCTGCTGCGCCTCGCGCTCATCGGCGCGCACTTCATCCGTGAAGGCCGTGGTGCTGAGCATGGCCGCCACTTCGGATCCATCGAGGCCCACCTCGATACCCAGCTTGATCAGCGTGGGTACATCGGCGAGTTGGGCGCCTTCGGTGAAATAGGCCTTGAAGAGCCGCTCCTTCATGGCATCGCCCAGGCTCTTGGTCTTGGCGAACTGCAACAGGCGGTGCGCATCGAAGCTGCTGCCGACCACGGCAATGTCCATGTTGTACTGGAGGCCCACGGTCCGGGCGCGTTGTACCACACCGTCCACACGGGCCTTGGCATCCTCCCGTGTGCCACCGTATTTGTCCACGAGCATGCCGTACATGTCCAATTCGCTGCGTGCCGGTGCATTCGGGTCCAACTCGAAACTCTTCCAGATCACTTCCACGTTGTCCCGTCCGGGGAACTGTGCCAGGGCTTTCTCGAACTCACGTTTGCCGATGTAGCAGAAGGGGCAAACCACATCACTCCAGATCTCTACGGTCATATTCTCCTTGTTGCTGCCTGTACTTGTCGATGGTTCCGCTGTCGCGACCGGCCTCTGTGTTTGTTGCCCACAAGCCGACAGCAGCAAACCCAAGGTCATGGTGGCTGACATCGCTCTCATTCCAATGTGCCGCACTAGCATGCATCAAAGGAACGAAGCAATACGTTCTCCGATCCCGTTCGGCCCGTGCCTTGGTTCCACTCCACGCCATTGGTCCGCTTCGCGAACATCAACGCGTGGAAGACTTCCCGCCTTGTCCGGCCCGTTGCTTGTCCATGTAGGCTTGCTTTACGAACCCGAATTGACGCACCTGCGCACATACCTCGGCAGCCTTTGCCTGCTGGCCGGACTGCATGCCACTGTGGCACAAAGCACCTGGCCTGTCGATAGTCTGCTCACCACCTGGCCGATCGATCAACGGATGCCGGAGCTGAAGGTCAAGCCGCGCCCGGCGGATCCGATCGATACGGATGATCTGTATGCGGATCTGCGGCGCATCGCACCGCTGCTGCCCGTTCTCGCCGACAGCCTGGTGGATGCCTATGTGCAACTCTTCGCTGGTCCGCGCCGGGAACACTTCCGCATGCTGTTGGGCAGAGCCCTGGAATATGAACCGTTGATCGAGCGGGAACTGGCGCGCCATGGATTGCCCGCCGAATTGAAAGTGCTGCCCCTCGCCATGAGCGCGATGAACAGCCAGGCCTATTCGAACAGCGGTGAGGCCGGTCTTTGGATGTTGACCTATCCGGTCGCCATGCGCCATGGTCTTACCGTGACCCCGCTCGTCGATGAACGACGCGACCCGCAGAAAAGCACGGTGGCCGCCATGCGACACCTGCAGGACCTGCATGCACACTACGGAGACTGGCCCAGCACCGTGATCGCCTTCACCTGCGGACCGGCCAACCTGACCCGCGCACGCCAGCGCAGCGGCAGTGCGGACCCGCGGCTGCTCTATCCGCACCTGGACAAAGGTCATCGTCATGTACTTCCATTGTTGATGGCCTTCACCTACCTGAGAGGCAAGGCCGATGCACTGGACATCGAGCCCCTGGTGTTCCGCAACCTGGAACCCAGCGACACGGTGCGATTCGACAGTACGCTGGTCGTCGCTGCACTGACCAAGGTGGTGGGCACACGTCCCTCCCGTTTCCGTGCCTTGAACCCCGTACTGACCGGCGCGAAGATCCCGGCCGGGGAACCCTTCCTGCTTCCACGCAGCGAGGCAGCCAGGTTCAACGACCTCGCTTTCATCGTCCTTGAAGCCCAGACCACGAAACCCAGGGCACCGTCGGCGGTGGCCACGATCACCGAACCGGAAAGTGTGGAGAGCCTCCCAGACGGACGCGAGGCCATTCTTTACCGGATCGAGGAAGGTGACTGTATGGGTTGTATCGCGGATCGTTTCGGGGTGGGCCTCTCCGAAATGAAGGCGTGGAACGAATTGAAAGGAGATCAGATCGAGGTCGGGAACACGCTCATCCTCTACGTGCCGAAGGAACAGCGCCTTCTGTACGAGGGCAGTACCAACGGCACAAGACCGGACACCACCACCGTGCCGCTGCGGAGCGATACCACCCGTACCACACAGGCCAGGCGTCGCCTTTCGCCCGCCACGGATGGATCATTCGATTGGTATACCGTGAAGGGTGGCGACTCACTCTATCTTATCGCCAAGCGGTACCAGGGGATCTCCGCCAGTGACCTGATGGAATTCAACGGGATCAGTGCGAACATCCGCCCTGGCCAGCGCATCAAGATCCCCACGCGATGAGACCGGCGCACATCCTGCTTTTCCTGCTCGCGGTCCTGGGGCTGCTCGGCACGATCGGGGTCTTGTTGCCTGAGGGAGGCCTGCGGATCTCGGATGGCGTCGCGTTACGCTTTCCGGCACCGCAACAGGTGCTGTTCAATGAAGGTGGGGACAAAGTGGATATCGCCGAGATCCTTGCACTACCCACCGACGAGGAGGAGACGATCGATCTGGAAGCCATGGTGGACCCGGTACTGGACAGTCTGGCCAATGATACCGTGGAAGAATTCCCACGGCCGGACGAACTCCGCTTCGATCCCAATAGGATACCAGCGCTGGAGGAACGTATCGTGCTGCATTACCCCGAACAGGGAAAGTCGGTGTTGCATCCTTTCTTCGCCGCGCTTACCAAGGCACCTGGACGGAAGCGCCCGCTGCGCATCATGCACTACGGTGATTCGCAATTGGAGGGTGATCGGATCACAAGCTATGTCCGAAACAAGTTGCAGGTACAGTTCGGTGGTCACGGCCCGGGCCTGGTCTCGGTGGCCGACATCGTATCGAACTTCTCGGTGCAACGCGACATCAGTTCCAACTGGAAGCGCTTCAGTGTGATGGGAAGGCGCGACAGCAGTCTGCATCACGCCCGTTTCGGGGCGATCTCGTCCTTCTCGCGCTTCACGCCGATCCTGCCCGACAGCATTGCACCGGACAGCACGGTGCATGCGGCCACGATCACCCTGCGCCCGCTCGCCCGTTCCTATGCACGTGCAAGAAGTTGGACCGTGTGCAGACTCTATTACGGTTGGCACCGTGCGCCGCTCACACTGTCGCTGCACCGCAACGGCGAATTATTCCGCACCGAGACCGTCGAGGCTGGGGATCATCTGCACATCACCGAGTGGCGATTTCCAGGCACCTCCGAAGAGGTGACCATCACACTTTCGGGCATGGACAGTCCGGATGTGTTCGCTGTTTCGCTGGAAGGGCAAAGCGGAGTGGCGATGGACAACATCGCGGCACGCGGTGGCGCCGGCTACGAATTCCGAAAGATGGACCAGGGTCTGTTGAAGTCCATGTACAACGACCTTGATGTGAAGCTCTTGATCCTTCAGTACGGGGGGAACGTTCTGCCGAACATCAAGAGCACGGAGGATGCCGTGCAATACGGAAGCTACTTCGGAGCGCAGATCGCCCGCTTCAGGAAGATGATCCCCGGCGTTTGCGTGATCGTGATCGGCCCCAGCGACATGAGCATCAAGGAAGGTGATCGATACGTGACGCGTCCCTTCCTGGAGGATGTGCGCGATGCGATGAAAGAGAACGCGCTAGCGCAAGGTGCCGCGTTCTGGGACATGTACGATGCCATGGGAGGACGTGGCAGCATGTCGAGCTGGGTGGAGGCCGATCCACCGCTGGCCGCAACCGACTACACGCACTTCAGCCCCGCTGGATCCAAAAAGATCGGCGAGCTGTTCTACACCGCGCTGATCAATGACTACGCCGCGTGGCGGAGCAATTCCGAAGCCACCAAAACGCCACCCAAGGAAGAACTCTGATACGACTCCTGCACCGTCAACCCTCCGGGTCGACCACCAACTCCCATGTACCATCTCCCCACCATAGCCGCGATCGCCCTTGCCCTACCCGGCCTGGCCCAGCCCGACCCCCTCACCGCAGTGGACCTGCCGTTCCTGGACATGGGCGCCAACCGGATCGTGCATACCGGTGACAGCAGCGGGTTCGCAGCATGGCATGGCAAACTGGACCGCTTGCTCTTCGAAGGTGAAGGGCAGTTGAACGTGGTCCATATCGGTGGCTCGCATATCCAGGCCGATCTGTGGAGCATGCAGGTACGACATCGCATGCAGCATGTGGCGCCCGGCGTGCGTGCAGGTCGGGGGATGATCTTCCCCTTCTCAATGGCGAAGACCAACAATCCCTACTGGTACCATCCACAGTACACTGGTTCATGGACCGCCGTGCGCAACGTGACCAGGGCCGACACCAGCATGCTCGGACTGACCGGCATTTCCGTGACCACGCGCGACACCCTGACCCAGCTGAAGGTGAGCTTCCGGGGTGACCAGTATCCGGGCTACGAGTTCAACCGGGTGAAGGTGTTGCACGAAATGGACAGCAGCTTCGCTGTGGAGGCCTGGTCACAGGACAGCACCGTGTTCATCGAACGCACGGTGGACACGCTGGCCGGTTGGACGGAGTTCCAGTACAGCCGGTACATGGATACGCTTCGGCTGCACTTCCGGCGCACGGGAATGGATCAGGCCCGCTTCACGCTCCACGGGATCCTGCTGGAAAGTGATGATCCCGGTATCGTGTACCATGCGATCGGCGTGAACGGTGCCAGCACACGCAGTTATCTCCGCTGCCAGTTGTTCACCGACCATCTGGCGACAGTGATGCCGGACCTGGTGGTGTTCTCCGTCGGCATCAATGATGCACACGACAGTGAATTCGATGTGGCACGCTTCAAACGGAATTATGCGGAACTGATCGAGCGCGTCCGCATCGCCGCACCTGAAGCCGCCATCCTGCTCACCACCAACAGCGACAGTTTCTTCAAACGCAAAGTGGCCAACCGCAACGCGTACAAGGTGCGCGACGCCATGCTGCAATTGAGCGCCGAACAAGGTGTCGGTGTGTGGGACCTATTCACCACCATGGGCGGACTGGGGTCCATCGCCATTTGGGAGAAGAACGGCCTTGCCCAGAAGGACCGTATCCACCTCAACCGCCAGGGCTACATGGTGTTGGGCGATCTGCAGGTAGCGGCCATCATGGAAGCCTATGGGGAGCATGTGAAACGCAACGCGAGACCATGATGGAACGCAGTGCAAGGGTGCGAGGGTCCGAGGGTGCGAGGGTGAATGCAGGCACTCGCACCCTCGCACCCTATCACTCCCGCACCCTCCAACCCTAACGCGGTGCTGCCACTCCTCTCCATATCCTCCATCGACTGGTTCGGCTGGCTGGACTACGACGAGTCAACGCCGCTGATCTTCACGGGCTTCTTCTTCTGGGGCTTCTTCGCCGTGGTGCTGGTGATCTACAGCATCATCTACAAGGGCCGCGCGCTGCGCAACGCATTCCTCTTCTTCGCCAGCCTGTTCTTCTACTGGAAGACCAGCGGTCTCTTCGTCACCATACTGCTCTTCAGCACCCTGAGCGACTACTTGCTGGGCATACGGATCCACGAAGCGCGATCATCGACGCGCAAGAAGTGGCTTCTGGGACTCAGCCTGCTGCTCAATCTGGGTGTTCTCGGGTACTTCAAGTATGCGCACTTCTTGGTGAGCAATGTGAACGAGGTGTTCGGGACCAGCTTCGAGGTCATCAACTATTTCGCGCACTGGACCAACCTCGTCTGGGACAGCACCTTCGTGGCGGACAAGGTGTTGTTGCCGGTGGGCATCAGTTTCTTCACCTTCCAGACGATCAGCTATGCCGTGGATGTATACCGAGGCCACGTGAAACCTGTCCGCAACATCCTCGATTTCGGATTCTATGTCAGCTTCTTTCCGCAGCTGGTGGCGGGCCCCATCGTGCGCGCCTCGGAGTTCATTCCACAGTTGTACGAGGACTTCAAGCTCACCCGCGCGCAGTTCGGACTGGCGGTGTTCTGGATCCTCAACGGGCTGATGAAGAAGATGCTGATCGGCGACTACATCGCCGTGAACTTCATCGACCGCGTGTTCGCCGATCCGCTGCGCTTCACCGGTTTCGAGAACGTGCTTGCGATCTTCGGCTACTCGCTGCAGGTATATGCCGACTTCAGCGGCTACACCGACATCGCCATCGGCGTGGCACTGCTGATGGGCTTCGCATTGCCGGTGAACTTCAACAGTCCCTACAAGGCACGGAGCACGACCGAGTTCTGGAAACGCTGGCACATGAGCCTGAGCACCTGGTTGCGCGACTACCTCTACATCCCCATGGGTGGCAACCGGGGCGGCTCGCTCTTCTCGTGGATCATGACCGGCGTGGTGCTCGTGATGCTCACCCTGCTCACCGGTGAACTGCTCCTACCCTTCGTCTTCCTCATCGCTTTCGCACTATTCGTTGTGGTCTCCTATATCTGGCCGCCATTCCGCAACATGATCACCACCAACATCAACCTGATGCTGACGATGCTGATCGGCGGTCTCTGGCACGGCGCCAGTTGGATGTTCGTGATCTGGGGCGGTCTCAACGGTATCGGCCTGCTGATCTACAAGGGCTGGTCGCGCATCAGCCCATGGGGCAAGAGCACGCATTGGTTCGCGCACTTGCAAGCTGTGGCGATCACCTTCACCTTCATCACCTTCACACGCTTCTGGTTCAGAGGTGAGAGCCTGGGGCATGTCAACGACATGTTCCATCAGATCGGCAACGATTTCGGCTGGGGGTTGGTGGGCGATGTGCTTTGGGGTTTCCGGTACGTGATGCTGGTGATGCTCGCAGGGTATGTGATCCACTGGCTGCCGGAACGCACGAAGCAGTGGTACCGCGCCACGTTCATCGCACTGCCGCTTTGGGCCATGGCGCTGGTATGCACCGCAGTGGTGCTGGCCGTGTATCAAACAGTGACCGCGGAAATGGTGCCGTTCATCTATTTCCAGTTCTAGGGAGCTGCGGCACAATATCTCGGGTCCGCACATGTAGCGTCGACCTATTGGGGAGTTCGCAACGAAGCCGATAAGATCAATTGGGAGTCCATACCCAGCAACTGGGTGGATAGGATCATGGTGGTTGGCAGTGCCGTACATTTGAAGGGCAGCCTCAAGCACGAACAACCATGAAAGGCATCCGCATCATACACGACGAAACGAAGAAGAAGCGTTACGTGCAGATCGATATGGACCTGATCGGCACCAAGCGTGATGCGATCGATGATTACCTGGACCTGCTACTGATTGAGGCGCGTAAGGATGAACCTGTGGTAACCTTCGAGGCGGTGGAGAAGCGGCTTGGAAGCAACAGATCACGCGCGAAGCGGTGAACTACAATGTCGTTTTCAAACGCTCTGCGGAACGCGAACTGGCTCGCTTGCAGGTCCCTATTCGAGTCAGGATCCTTAGCGCCATCGGCAGTTTGAGGAAAAACCCGAGACCCAATGGTTCGACCAAGCTCAAGGGGGCGAAGAATGTTTACCGCATTCGCGTCGGAGACTACCGCGTGCTGTATTCCATCGATGACCTGGTACGCATTGTATTGGTCCAACAGGTGGGTGACCGTAAGGACGTGTACCGGTGACCGCGGATACCGAGGCCAGAGCGCATCCTTGAACAACCGAACCACACCGCCTATTTTAGCACACCACACTGCACCTATTTGCAATGACCCGCTAAAGCCCTCATCGATGAAACACGTGATCGCCTTTCTGTTGCTCCTGCTCGCCTCCAACTTCCTCCAAGCCCAGGATGGAGGCCGCATCATCCTTCGATTGAACACGGGCGTGGAGGTCAAGAGCAAGCCACTGTGCAACAGAAGCGGGATCGGCCAGGAGGACGTGGACCAGGTGAGCAAGTCGAATGGCGCTATCAGCAGCAAACGCATTTCCGGGAAAAGGTCCGAAACGCCCAAGGTCTACGTCATCCAGTTTCCGGAAGGAACCGACCTCGCTCCCATCCTGCAAGCCTACCGGGCCCTGCCGGTGGTGGCGAACGCGGAGCATGACGCGATGGGCGGAGGCGGTGGCCAACGCAGTTTCGTACCGAACGATCCTGAGTACTTCAGACAGTGGGGCCTTAAGAACGATGGAACCTTCTCGCTCCATCCGGCGACCGCGGGTGCCGATATCGACATGGAGAACGCCTGGGATATCGAACAAGGCAGTGATAATGTCACCGTGGCGATCATTGACTCCGGTGCCCGCTTGCAACATCCCGACTTCGCAGGCCGCATCTGGACCAACACCGCCGAGATACCCGGCAACGGCATCGACGATGATGGCAACGGCTACATCGACGATGTGACAGGCTGGGACTTCGCCAACAACGATAACGACCCTACCGATGACCAGGGTCACGGCACCAACGTGGCCAGCATCGTGGGTGCAGTGGGCAACAACGAGATCGGCTTCGCCGGCGTGGACATGAACTGCAAGTTGATGATCTTGAAAGCACTTAACTCCAGTAACCAAGGCTGGTATAGCTGGTGGGTCGAAGCGATGTACTACGCAGTGGACAATGGCGCCAATGTGATCAACATGTCATTGGGAGGTACCGATCCCTTTGCTGAAATGCAGACCGCCGTGGATCATGCCCTGCAGAACAATGTCCTGGTGGTGGCCTGCATGATGAACACCAATGCATCCACACCCTTCATCCCGGCCGCGCTCAACGGTGTGCTGTCCGTGGGTGCCACCTCGCCGGACGACTCCCGTGCCGTGCCCTTCAACTGGAGCAGTTCCAGCGGAAGCAACTATGGATCGCACATCGACGTGGTGGCACCGGGCGACTACGTCTACGGCCTGCACTTCAACAGCGACGCCGTGTTCACCTCCTTCTGGTCGGGTACTTCGCAGGCCACACCCCACGTGGCCGCGCTGGCATCGCTGTTGATCGCGCAAGACCCGACGAGCACCCCTGGGGAGGTCGCTGACATCATCCGCAATACCGCAGAGGACCAGGTGGGCGACCCCCTGGAGGATCTACCCGGATGGGACCAATACTACGGCCACGGCCGGATCAACGCATTCCTTGCGCTCGGAGGATCGGTGGGGATCGAGCGTGCGGCAGCGCCTACGTTCTCCCTGTATCCGAACCCGACCACAGGAGTGCTCAATCTCACTTTGAACGAGCCGTCCTTCATCTCCCTGATCGATGGATCCGGGCGTACGGTACTGGACCAGCGCTACACTGCAGGGTTGCATGTGCTCGATGCGGGAACGGCACCCGGGGTCTACCTGGTACGCGTCACATCCGAACAGGAGCATTCCAGTATGCGCTTGGTGGTGCAGTGATCACCCGCATTGGACCGATGTCAGGAGCCCTTTGCGCAAGATCGTATCTTGTGCTTTCACAACGCATTCGCTTATGATCCGTAGCATTCTACTTCCTGTCGCGCTCCTTGGTGCATTCGGACTAACCGCACAGACCTTCACCCTGACAAGTAAGGATGTCGCTGGACAGGCCACTGCCCAACAGGTCTTCAATGGCTTCGGCTGTACAGGCCGGAACCAGAGCCCGCAGCTCAGCTGGAGCAACCCGCCTGAGGGCACCAAGAGTTTCGCCATCACCATGTACGATCCCGATGCCCCCACGGGAAGTGGTTGGTGGCATTGGGTGGCTTTCGATATCCCGGCTAAGACCATGGAGCTGCCCACGGGGGCCGGTGACGCGAGCGGCAAGAAAATGCCCGAAGGTGCCCGGCAAGCTGTCACCGATTTCGGCAAACCGGGCTATGGAGGACCCTGCCCTCCTCCCGGCCATGCACCCCACCAGTACATCATTACCGTTCATGCCCTGAAGACCGACAAGTTGGAGGTGGGCGCGGACGCGAGCCCGGCGATGGTGGGATTCAACCTGGGCGCCACCACGCTGGCCAAGGCCAGCCTGGTGTTCTACTACGGTCACTGAACGGGCGGCATTCTTCCGTGATGCCCGCGCTGCTCCAGGCCCACGCTGGATCGGAACAACATGCTGTGCAGCAACGTATAGCGGCCCTCAGATACCGAACTGACATGGCTGCATCGATCATACTTCAACTCGAACACGGACTGCGCATGTCCGATGAGCAACGCATCATCCAATTGCGCAAGCAGGTGGGCGATCTGCAACGCACCTTGAACGCAATGCGCGAAGAGAACGCACTTCTGACACATGAACGCGACGAGCTCATCCTGGCATTGAAAGGCTGGGCGAAACCGGAGGACGACATCCCCGGTGATCCCTTCGAGGACTTCCTGACCGGGAGCGACTCCGGGCAGGTTCCGCTCCGCACACGATCACGACACCGGAACTCCGCTCGGAAGGACGAAAGGGGCCGGGCCATGCGCGCCTGATCCGCGACCACCGCAATTCGAACCGAAGCCCTCGTTGTCATCAACGGGGGTTTCGTCGTTCCTGCGAAGGCATGCCGGGTGCTCCACTACCGGATCCCGCGTTATATTGCCTGCCCCATCATCCCCACCGGAACCATGATCCAGCGCACCTTGGCCCTCGTACTTCTTCTGCCCTCCTTGCTGCTCGTTCCCGGCGTCGTTCATTGTCAGGACCTGATGCTGACGCCCAAGTGGAAGAAGGGCGATGCCCGCACGATGTACATCACCGAGACCACCACCACTGTGGAGAACGGCGAAGTGAAGGGGGAACACACCGAAAGTCAGACCGCCAAGGCGAAGGTCGCCGATGTGCAACCCGAGTGGTACATGCTGAACATCGAGTACCGCAACGTGGTGTTGCACCATGCACGCGAACTCAGTGACGGACTGGGGAGTGAGTTCGACCCGTGGAAGATCCTGCTTTTGCGGTATAAAGTGGACCGGCGGACGGGCGCCATGGACCTGTTCAACTGGGAGGAAGTGCGCGATGCGGCGAATGCCAGCTATGAGCAGGTGAAGCGTGCCCTGCGCAAGGAA
Source organism: Flavobacteriales bacterium (assembly GCA_041745875.1). Taxonomy (GTDB): domain Bacteria; phylum Bacteroidota; class Bacteroidia; order Flavobacteriales_F; family PHOS-HE28; genus PHOS-HE28. The sequence continues at coordinate 24,583 of JBGTIB010000262.1, forward strand.
GACACGGAATTGGTGGAGGTGATGGAGATGATCATGCAACCCGTGCTGTTCGTGTACTCCGACAAGGAGATGCTTTCACAATACTTCGCATCGCACGTGGAATTCCTCTCCTTCGCATTCGGAAAAGCATTGACCATGGGCTCTCCTTTGCAGTTGGAGGAACGGACACCTTCACCCTTCGCGGAGGGCGATTCCCTCACCACCGTGATCAAGATGCACCTGGAATCCATCGACATTGCGACCGATCTGGCGACCATCCGCGCCGAGGAGGTCGTGGACCCGCAACTCTACAAGATGATCATGCAGGGTATGGTGCAACAGTTCACCGATTCGTTGTCCGTGGATGGTGACGGCATGATCCTGACCGAGAAGGAGATCAAGGAACAGATCAAGGCCATTGCGTTGGACATGACCCGGGAACAGATCATCACCGTGGACATCGCGACAGCCTGGCCCAAACGATCGGTGGCCACCATGAGCGCGACCGTCAAGGCCGCTGGACGGACGTCCAACACCACGTCGCAGCTTACCGTGGAGGTGCGCTGATCGGGCTCGGTCACTTGGCAATGCCCTCTTCCTTTGCTTCCTGTCGCCCCGGGGCTTTCTTCTTCGCATCCTCCACCACGCCGGCGGAGGCATCCGTGGCCGCACCGTCCTTCGGCGGGAAGTAGAAGCTGGCCGGAGCCTCGAGGTACTTGTCCCATACCGCCTTGCCGATCGGTACCAACTGGCTCATGGGCATGCCACGAGAACGCATGGCGAGGCCCAACGACAAGGCGAAGCTCACGATGAAGTTGATGAAGCCGATGACGCCGATACCGATGATCGACGCAGCCGCCATGTAGGTGCTCACCTGCCAATCGTTGCCCACCAAGCCCAGCGCGAAATTGCCCGCTGCGAAGGTGATGTGCCGGATGTCGAGCGGAAGTCCAAGGAAGAGACCCAAAGTACCCAGACTTCCCATGAAGACGCCGAACCAGAAATTGCTGATGATGCCCCCGTAGTTCCGCTCGTAGTACTGCGCGATCCGCTTCCGCAGGTAGAGCCGCATGGTCAACTTCAACGCGGGATGCTCCTGGATGCGTTGGGGAATGCGCCGATACAGCGCGCGGTTGTTGGCACTGCCAGCAATGAGGCCTGACAGGAACAGGAAGACCCCGGCGAAGCCAGCGTGCAGCATGGCCAGCGAGGTGAAGGGGTCCAGTTCGTTGATCAGTGCGGGTGCCTTGTACGTGAGCATCTCCTCGCCAAAGAGATGGATCCAACCATAACCCAGGGCAAGTCCCACCGAAAAAGCCATGAACACGTTCCCCACGAATGCGATGAACTGGGATCGCCACACGCGTGCCATCAGATCCACCAGGGGTTCGTAGCGCGTACGATCGGGACGTCCCTTCGCCTTGTCGAGCGCGGCGGCCAGCGTGGCTGCCGTCATGGCCGGTTGCTTCGTGGCCAATGTCCAGTGCAGGAGATAGATCGTGATGAAGGCACCCGCGTAGTTCAGGCTGTACACGAAGGCACCGCCGAACAGGCTCAATTCCCAGGTGCTCATCCAGGCCTTGATCAAACAGGCGAAAGCCACCACCAGGCCACCACCCAACGCTGTTCGCAGCATCTTCAAATACTCGCCGCGGTTGGTGGTGATGTAGTGCTCGCCACTGCGCCCGGTGTGCTGGGTGATCTCGCGTGCGATCACCTGGGTGGAACCATTGAAGAAGTCCGTCACGCGCGTGCTGCCCGAACTGAATGCCACCAGATCCTTGGCCAGGCGAACCGTGGCGTGACGCCCATCCTGTTCGGTATCCACGGCTATGGCCCGCAGCACCATGCTCATGCGCGTCAGCATCTGGTCCATCATCATCAGATGCTGGTTGGTTCGGAAACCAATGCCATACTTGCCGCTGTTCCGGTAGGCCTTCTCCACAAGCTCCCGTCCCTGTTGCAGCAGCACCAGCACATGTCGGTGAGTGGGATCCTCCGCATCACGGGTTGTGCTCCCTTCCCGCAGGCCGTTGAGGTACTGGTCCACCTCGGCTTCCAATGCCACGAAAGGGCTCTCGAAGGTTGCGTACTCGGGCACCATGCGCAGCACCCCGCTGTCGAAGGCCCGGCCCGCGATCCGCAGTGCCAGTGCCTTTGCCGTGAACAGCAGCTCCTTCAACAGGTGCGCATGGACCGGTATCTGATCCATGCCCACCCCTCCCACCAGTTCCAGCAAGCGCACGCACTTCGCGTCATCCAATGCTGCCACCCACTGGCCGTCACGTTCCTTGAAGAAGACGTTCACCAGGATGTACTCCACCGTATCCTTCTCCGGTTGGTACGGCAACACTTTGTAAATGAGCCTTTCTTTCAACTCATACCAGAAATCGCCCTGCGACATACCCAGATCAAGCAGTGCCGTGCTCATCCTGCGCCCCTCCAGCAGTCGGCCCAGGTACCCGGCGAGGCCCTGCCGCAGCTCGGCATGGTGCTCCAGCAGGCTCAACAGCGCATCGAAGCCAGGCACCTCGCCTGCTTTCCGCTGCGATTTGTTCGGCCGTATGGTATGTACCAACCGCGACAATAGATCCGTCTCCGTAC
>JBGTIB010000263.1:0-7071 GCA_041745875.1 Flavobacteriales bacterium
GGTGCGACATACATGGCCAATGTCACCTTCCACCGAGCGCTGGACCACTGCCCGCAGCCGCTGCAAGCGCTGGAGGTGCTGCTGGACTATGGGGTGGGGCGGGTGCTCACCTCCGGCGGCAACACCCTGGCCGTGGACGGTCTGCCGGTCCTGCGCACCTTGGTCCAGCAGGCGGGCACCCGGCTTCAGGTGGCTGTTGCAGGCGGTGTGGGTCCGGCCAATGTGCTGCGCATCGTGGAAGCCACGGGCGCCACGGAGATCCACTTCGCAGCGCAGCTCGCCGAGGCCGCACCACAGGGCCTGGCTTCCATGAGCAGCCTACACAGCACAGCTGGTTTCGCCACACGACCCGACCGCGCCAAGGTGGAAGGGGTGCTGGAGGCCTTGTCGAAAGCCGGGCTGCGATGAAGCGTTGGTGGCCCTTTCTCTTGTTCCTGGTAGCCTGCGCGGATCGGGTCCCACCGCCCGTTACCATATCCCTGGCCGGACCATGGACCGTGCAGCAGGACAACGACAGCCTACGCATTCCCGCCCGGGTTCCCGGCACGGTACAAACCGACTTGATTCGGGCAGGCCTGCTGCCCAATGCTTGGCACGGTACCCTGGCCGACAGCACCCTGTGGGTGGCCGAGCGTGCCTGGACCTATACCCTGCACTTCGACTGCCCAGCCGGGACCTTGGAGCACGAAAACCAGGAGCTGGTCTTCCACGGCATCGACACCTACGCCCAAATACGGCTGAACGGCCAGATGCTGGACAGCACCAGCAACATGTTCCGCACCTATTTCCTGCCGGTGAAGGGCTTGCTGAAGGAGCGCGACAACCGCTTGGAAGTACGCATCCTGCCGGTGATGCACCAAGGCGCCATGGCCAAGGCAAGGCATGGCATCGGCCTGCCGGCGGACAACGACACGGGCGAGCCCAAGGTGAGCCCCTACGTGCGCAAGGCCGGCTACCACTTCGGCTGGGACTTCGTGCCGCGCACCCTGCCCTGCGGACTGTGGCGACCGGTGGAACTGCAAGCCTGGAGCGGGCCACGGCTGCGCACTGTGCGCGTGGAGCAGATGCATGGTGAGGCCGGGGTGCGGCTGGAACTTGCCGCCGAGGTGGAAGGCACCCCAAGACCCGGAATGGTGATAAAGGTGCATGTGGACGACATTGAGCGGGCCTCATCGGCGTTTTCGGCGGATGACATGTCGTTTCCCGACCTGGCCATTGCACTCGCCGACACCGCACGCTGGTGGCCCAATGGCAGCGAGGGGCAGCCCATGCACCGGGTGCGTGTGGACTTGCTGGAAGGGGGAAGCATCCTCTCCACCTGGGAGCGCAGCATAGGCATCCGCAGCGTGGAACTCGATCAGGGCACCGACTCCATCGGCACGCGTTTCAACTTCGTGGTCAACGGGCGTCCGCTGTTCATGAAGGGCGCCAACGTGGTGCCACCCGATGCGTACCTGCCCCGCGCGGGCGACTCGGCCTGGGTGGCCATGGTGCGCGACATGCAGGCCATCGGCGTGAACATGCTGCGGGTTTGGGGCGGAGGGGTCTATCCGCCCGATGCCTTCTTCGACGCTTGCGATACGGCCGGCATCCTCGTTTGGCAGGACCTGATGTTCGCCAATGCCATGTACCCCGGCGATACGGCCTTCCGGAACAACGTGCAGGCCGAGGTGCAACAACAGGTGGAACGCCTGAGGCACCACCCCAGCCTGGCGCTCTGGTGCGGCAACAACGAAGTGGAGGTGGCCTGGCACAACTGGGGCTGGCAGTCCACCTACGGTCTTACCCAAGCTGAGCAGGACCGCATCTGGGCCGACCACCGCGGACTGTTCCACGGGCTTATCCCCGGCACCATCGCCGCGCTGGACGACAGGCCCTACGTACCCACTTCGCCCCTGAGCAACTGGGGGAATGCCGAGGGACTGCGCCATGGCAACCTGCACTACTGGGGGGTGTGGCACGGCAATGCGCCCCTGGACGCCTTCGCGGACAACGTGGGTCGTTTCGTGAACGAATGGGGCTTCCAGTCGTACCCGGACCTGGACGTGCTCGCCGCCAACAGCCTGGGCGAAGCACCCCGCACCGGTACGGCCTTCTGGGCATCGCGGCAGCGCAGCTACAAGAGTGACGCGGCCATTCGCCGGGTCACCGATGCCTACGGCCTGCCCAGCGCCACAGCGCAGGAACTGGTGGCCTCCAGCCAGTGGTGCCAGGCCCACGGCTATGCCCTGGCCATCGCCGCGCAGCGCATGGCGCAGCCGCACTGCATGGGTACCCTGTTCTGGCAGTGGAACGATGTGTGGCCCGGCGCGTCGTGGAGCGTGGTGGACCACCGTGGCAGGCACAAGGCCGCCTACCACGCCGTGGCCAGCGCCTTTGCCGACACCCTGCTCTGGTTGGACCAGCACCACGACGCCATCCGGCTACGTCTGCGCCGCTGGGATAGCTGGGACAGCATGGCCGTCCACCTGCGCCTCTTCCACCGCGACGGCCGCCTGTTGTGGCAGGGAACACCCATGCTGCATCCCGGCATCGAAGGCCTTGCCGAACACGGGGTGCAGCTACCGTCGGCCTTGCTTGCCGCACACGAGCCCGCAGCCCTTATCCTGTTCGCGGACCTTGGCCCGGACCTGGATCCCCTGCGCTACCAACGTTGGTGGACCTGGGTTCCTCCCGGCACCTTCGAGCAAATGCCGGAGCGCTGCGTTCTGCGGCAGGTCGGCGCCGGGCAGAGCGAACTGAGCTGTCCCTTGCCTCAACTGGCCATTGCAGTGGGTACGCCCGGATCGGTCTCGTTCAGAAGCGGCATCCCCGTGGCTCCGGACCGCAACTATCGGGTGCTCGTAGCGCCTGGCTCCACCCCGACGATGGCTGCCGGTTGGTAGGCGGGATGCGGGCTGTAGGGCGTACATAAATTATGTGTCATAAATTATGTGTCATAAATTATGTACGTTTGTTCCATGCCCGAGGAATTCAACCCTTTCCTGCTCCAAGGCTATGCTGGTGCCGATACCTTCTGCGACCGGGTGGATGAGCTGAAAGCGCTGAAGGAGGCCATGGCCAACCAGCGCAACGTCACCATCATCTCCCTCCGGCGCCTGGGTAAGACCGCGCTCATACGCCACTTCTTCGCCACCCAACGCAAGTTCATCCCGGTCTTCGTGGACCTGTACCGCACCACGGACCAGGCAGGCATGGTGTTGCGCATCGTGCAGGAGGCGTTGAAGCAGGTGGGCAAACCCACAAGTGCCATGCTGAAGGAGGTGGCCCAGGTCATGCGCTCACTGGAATTCAGCCTGAACTTCGACCCGCTGACCGGCCTGCCGGAGTTGGGTGTTTCAGCACGGCCCGGCCTGAAGGAAGCCATGGCTCTGGACGAACTCTTCACTTACCTGGAGAAGCAGCGGAAGCCTGTGGTTATCGCCCTGGATGAGTTCCAGCAGATCGTGGAGTACCCCGAAGGCAACACCGAGGCACTGCTCCGCGAACAAGTGCAGAAACTGCGCAACGTGCAGTTCATCTTCTCCGGCAGCGACCGCCGCATGATGCAGGCCATTCCCGGCTCAGGGGCCGGGACAGGCTCCGCGAATGGCAAGCGCCCCTTCTTCCAGGCCGCTGAGCCACTGTATCTGGAGCCCATTCCGGATGAAGCCTACACTGCATTCATCCAGCACCACTTCAAGACGGCCCGCAAACGCATCGATGGTGGCGTGATCGCCGAGGGCCTGGCCTGGTGCCGCACACATACCTATTATGTGCAGTACCTCTTCAACCGCCTCTATGCCATGGGCAAGCGGGTGGAACCAGCCAACCTGATCCATACGCAGCACAGCATCATCAAGGAACGCGCGCCGGAATACATGACACTGAAGCGCCTATTAAGCCCGAACCAGGCCGCATTGCTGGAAGCCATAGCCAGGGAGGGGGTGGTGGAGACGCCCACGGCCATGGAGTTCATCATCGAGCACAAGTTGAGCGCGCTGAGCACCGTACGCCAAAGCCTGGGCATGCTGCTGGAGAATGAGGTGGTCCACCAGGAGCAGGAAGGGTACCGGGTGACGGATGTGTTCTTCGGGCATTGGCTGGCGGGAGGGTAAGATCGCCGAATGTGGTCACTCCAGAGACCTGCAGGACACCGGCCGCCCGATATGCTGAGGCCATGTTGTATCTTGGCATGCAGGACCATCAGGCGGCTGATTCGATCATTCAGGGCCTTCCCTACGAACACGAATTGCGGCCGAAGGAACTGGATGAACGGGGAAGAATGCTGGCCTACATCGATATCCTCCGCACCGCACATCTGGATGGGCGCACTCCGGATGTTCTTCACGCATCGGAGGTGGACCAGCTTATGGCGCTTACCCAAGGCCAATACGATAGACCCACGGTTTGGATGAACAACCTGCTATGCGCCCATTACGATCAATGCCGTCCGGCGTTCACGGGAGGCGGTTCAGGGGGTGCCAAAGCCTTGCCCTATACCACCTCAGTGACCAAGGCTGAGCCTCAGGCGTGGATGAAAGTACACCCCAACCCGGCCGTGGCCTGGGTGGCGGTGGATCATGATCTGGGGATCGCACCATCCAATTGTTTGCTGATCATTCGTGATCTCACCGGCCGTAGCATACACGAGACAAGGCTTGGGCAACGACGCGGGCAATACGTCTGGGACAGCCGTACGGTGAATTCCGGTATTTATACAATTGAGATCCGCCAGCATGGAGTTCTATTGATGCCCTCGGAAAAACTCATACTGCAACAGTGAGGCGTATGCGAGCACTCGCACAGTTCGTACTAGTCACAGCCGCCATATTGGCGGCTCTGACAAGTAGTTCGCAGGACCCCTTCAGCCTGGACACGACCTTCCGTGCGAACTTGGTGGAGCCCTTCATCACACCAGGCTATCATGTGAGTGGCATTCTACCAATGGACGATGGCCGGGTGATCGTCTCGGGGCACTTTCGGTTCCCGGATGATCCAATGGAATTCCCGGCCATCAACCGCGGAGGAGCCCGGCTGTACCCCGATGGCAGCCGCGATACCACCTTCAACGAGTGGGCACCCCTTTTGGGCAAGATCGTTCCTTGGAGCGATGAAAAATTCTATGTGGGCAACCCCGGTCCCACGCGTGTGGACATGGAAGGATATGTTGATACGACCTATAAGCGTTTCTTTCAGATCCCGTACTTAACTCCACTCTTTTATGGTGATTACCATGTTATTTCTGATGGACGTGTGGTTGTTGGAGGCGGGCATACGCTTTCGGATTCTATTCGGGGCTTTATCGGTGTCCATAATTTCATTTGGATGACTAATACCGGTTACTTGGATACCACCCGTGTTCACCGAAAAGGGAATGGCTATATCGGGGTGATCACCGAACTGCCTGATGGGAAATTCATCGTATCGTGTGGGCAGTGTACGGTACAGGATAATTTACCGGTGAACAAGATCTTCCGCCTTCATCCCGATGGAGCATTGGATACCACTTTCCAAAGCCCGATCGAGTGGGGAGCAGCAAGGTCGATAACCGCGTTGGATGATGGAAGGTTTCTTGTATCGGGTTTGTTCGGTGCTCCTTCCATTTATCCGGACAGCCTGCATTTTGTGCGTTTGATGCCGGATGGGGCCATTGATCCGTCATTCAATAATGAAATAGATGTTTTTCAGGAATTACCTGGTTATGGGCAATTTGTAAATGTAGCGCACAGTAGATTGGACAATGGAAGAATTGTTATGCATGCAAGGTTTTCGTCCGTGGAAGGTCAGGATCGCAACGGGATAGCCTTGCTTGATGAGAATGGGCAGCTACTGGATGCATTCACCAATGCTGGTTGTGGCCCCTATTTGCATGCCGATGGCAACATGCGACCGGGTTCTACTGGAGGTCTGGCCGAGGGAGCCGATGGCATGTTCTATATCCATGGTTCTTACGTCGGTTATGATGAAGACCCGCAGCAAAGGCTCGTGAGCCGGCTATACCCCGATGACTTCACCACCACAATTCCAGAAGATGTGGGCACGGTAGCTGAAAGGATCAGCATCGCCCCGAACCCAGCTTCGGGTTTGGTCCGATTCACATGGCCTGGTGGATCCAATGAAGGTACTTTGGATCTGATCATACGTGACCTTACCGGGCGCAGCATATACGAGACGAGACTTGGGCAGCAGCGCGGGCAGTACACCTGGGACAGCGGGACGGTGAGTTCCGGTGTTTACATGGTTGAGATCCGCCAGCATGGAGCGTTACTGATGCCTGCTGAAAGAGTCATTATCCACCATTGAGATCTCATTGAACAAAGCGGATCCTGCTTGTTCGTGGGTCATGGAATTCCGTTCACGAGGATCTGTGGTGTTGAATGGCTTGGTCGACGTGCATCAGGGAGCAACCATCAGAGAATTGCCGGAATAGTTCACACTGCGCGGTACACCACCGCCCTCCCTGTCCCGCTCATTCCAAGCCGCCCTCCGTCCACCGCCTCCCGCAGGTCCCGGGTCGCCGTCGCCGTGCTCAGCTCCGGGTAGAACGCCAGGTAGTCCTTCCGGCGAAAGGGGCGTTCCGGGGCTTGGGAGAGGAAGACGGTCATGCGGTCCGAAGTGCCACGCACCGGGTCACGCTCGGCGAGCAGTTCTGCCAGTGCCTCGTCGATCCGTTCCAGCAGGTACACGATGAAGTCGCCGCAGTCCCCACGGCGGTCGGCATATTCCAGTGCGGCGTGGTAGGCGGGTTCGCGGTGCAGGATGAAGGCCTCCACGGGCAGATAGCCGAACACGGGCCATTGGCGCATCAGCAAACGCCGCTGCCACAGGCGGGCAAGGCGTCCATTCCCCGCGGTGAAGGGGCGTAGGTAGATAAGCCCGAAGTGGACCACACAACTGGTGATCAGGGGCGGGAAGTCATCCTCCTCGGCATGGCGGAGCAGTTCCTCCACCACCACCGGCAGATTGTAGGCACTGGCGGTCCGAAGGGGCTCGGGGTCACCATAGAGCACATCCATCGGTCCGGTCCGGAAGTGCCCGGCGTCCAATGCCAGACCGTGCATGAGTACCGAATGGGCATGTCGCAGGTCG
>JBGTIB010000264.1:0-52985 GCA_041745875.1 Flavobacteriales bacterium
TCGGGTTGTTGAAGGTGTTGGGCAGTACGCAGGGGGAGTAATCACCGCCGTTCAAACCGTCGCGATCGCCGTTCATGGATCGGCGCTTGCGAAGCGACGGCATTATTTAGACATTTGCCTAAATATATGCTATGCCGTGGACACTTCCTTCAAAGCCTTGAACGACCCCACACGACGTGCCATCCTGGAACTGTTGCGGCAAGGCGACCTGACCGCTGGTGAGATCGCCGATCACTTCGCCATCAGCAAGCCCAGTATTTCGCATCACCTCGACCTGTTGAAACAGGCGGGCATGGTCACCGCCATCCGCGAAGGCCAGTTCCAGCGCTATAGTTTGAACACCACCGTGGTGGACGAGGTGATCGGCTGGCTGTTCACACTCACCGACAAAAAGAAGAAGCCATGAAGTTCGACCTGCGCCGCGAGATCGTGCTATGGGCCATCCTGCTGGCCCCGATCATCTACCTGCTGTTCGTTTGGGACCAATTACCGGACAGTGTTCCCGTTCATTGGAATGTAGCTGGCGAGGTCGATGGTTGGGCCTCACGCAACAGTCTGCCACTGTTCGTGGTCGGCCTGCAACTGGGTATCTACCTGCTGATGTTACTCGTGCCCTACATCGACCCGCGCTTGAGGAACATCGAAGCCAGCCAACGTTCTTACCAGCGCCTGCGGATCATCTTCACCCTCTTGTTCGCTTACCTGGGCTTTCTGTCGGTCCATGCTGCCCTTCGCCAGGAGATCGATCTGCCAGGCTGGCTGATGCCTGGCCTGTTCTTTTTCTTGGCAGCGATCGGCAACTACCTCCATAACCTGCGCAGCAACTACTTCATCGGCATCCGAACTCCATGGACGCTGGAGTATCCGGAGATCTGGGAGCGCACGCACCGCTTCGGCGGCAAGTTGTGGTTCTGGTGCGGGCTGTTGGGCGGTGTGATCGCCTTCCTCCTACCCGATCAGCTTTTACCCTGGACAATGGGATTGATATTACCTATGGCCTTCGCACCGATCATCTACAGCTTCGTGCTGTTCAAGAAGGGGGTCGGATCGAAGGCGCGTGTTTGAGCCTTAGAAGCGCAACGCAAGTGCGGTGGTGATGGCCATGTTGGTCTGGGTGGGCATGCCATCCGATCCATTGAAATAATTGTCCGCAGCACCCAGGAAACGACCTTCGATGCGCCACGTCGCCCGTTCGCCGATCCGGTAGTCCACGCCCAAACTTGCGCCTCCCATCGTTCCCGATCGTTCCAACACGAGCCCTTGATCATCGAGGAAGTATTCTATGCGGCCTGTGCCCCACCAGCGCCCACTGATCCGTTGCCTGTAGACCCCCACCACCGTGAACCAACCGCCCATCTCCCCGCTTTCCACCATGCCGCGCGACCCATCCTGGATGCCCACATCCACGCCGAGCACCATGCCATGATTCTCGCCTTCGTTCTGCGCGTAGAAGTTGTTGTACACCCGCCAGGCACCGATGCTATCCGGGCCCATACTGCCGATGAAGGTGCTCCAGTTGATCACGGTGCCTGCGTCGTTGTCGAACTTCAACTGCGTACCAAAGGCGGGGCGTTGGTTGCCGGGCTCGCGTTGGATGCGTTGCCAACCGTTGAGCGCAAGCACCGCCACCTGCAGTTTGCCGGGCTTGAAGCTGAGCATGGCGCCAGCCTCGTAGTACGGCGAGTTCTCCGCTACTATGCTCCGCGTCAGCGTCATGCAGTCCATCCCGATGGCACTCTCGAAGCCGATGTGCGATGGGAAGATCCCGGCATCCACCCAGAGTTCGCGCTTCTTCGATAAGCGCAAGCCAACATGGGCTTCGTAGATATTGCGGAGCATTTCCGGCTCATGCGCCAGGTTGTACTGGGCATAGTTGCCGGCCATCAGGCCCATCGCGCCACGCACACCATCGCGCTCATAGTCACCCTGCAGCAGCAACAGGTTCGCGTTGAACTCCTGGTGCCGTTTGTGATTGTAAAAAAGGCCTGGACGTTCCCCGTTCTCCGGGCTGGCCAGATCATAGCTGTAATACACTTCGCCATAGCCGCTCAGTTTGAAGACCGACGTGTCCTGCGCCGATGCCCCTCCCGGTGACATTGCGAACATGAACGACCCGAGAAGCATTATCGCCCCCGAGGTCGTGCAGCAATTCGATCTTCTGATCATCTGATCGTCCGATCTTCTGATCGGAATTCAATGGTCGTGTCCACCAGCGCCATGCACATGGCCATGATCCAGCTCTTCGGAAGTGGCTTCCCGCACTTCGGTGATCTCTACACTGAAATGTAGCGTGACACCCGCCAGCGGATGGTTGCCATTCAGCACCACCTGGCCTTCCTCCACAGCCATTACGGTAAAGACGCCCATGTCCGCATTCTCTCCCGCTTGGAACTGCATGCCGGGTTCCACCTTCTGTCCGCCGAAACGATCCTCAGGGACCTTATGCAACAATTGCGGATCGATGGTACCGTAACCCTTTTCGGGTGGCACCACGGCCTGCAAGGAATCGCCTGCCTTCTTGCCTTCGAGTTGCTCCTCCAGTCCGGGCACGATCATACCTCCGCCGTGGATGTAAGCAAAGGCCTCGCGACCGGCACTGGAATCCAGCGTCTTGCCATCGGCATCATTAAGGGTGTAATGGAAGGAAACAACGGAGTTCTTGGTGATCTGCATAGCTGCTATTGATTGGCCGGGCAAGGTAAGAGCTTTGGTTTCCTTGGCCGATGAGAGCCGATCGGAATGGCGCAGTAGAGACGCACAGTTATGCGCGAACTTCGCAGCGATGACCACAGAAAAACTTTTCGATGCCTTCACCGCTGTCACACGCGATCAGTGGGAGGCTGTGATCAAGAAGGAACTCAAGGACAAGGACCTTTCGACATTGGAGATCCGGTTGCCAGATGGCTCTGTACTTCCGCCCTTTCACACGGCTGAAGATGGTGGTCCGAAAGGTGAACGTCGTCGTGGGATCAAACGCACTGGGAACAACTGGCGCAGTACGGTCGGTGTGGATGCCGCTTCGACCGATGCCAACAAGCTTGCGCTTGAAGCCCTTACTGGTGGTGCCGATGCACTGGAATTCTATGGAAGACCAAGTGATCTGATGGTCCTGTTGAAGGACGTGTGGATTGGTGCGATCGACCTCTCCTTGGATGGCGATGCTGCCGCTTTGGACACACTGCTTACGCTCCATCGAGAACAGAACACGCCGGATGCGGAGGTGAGCCTTTGCCTTGGTCTGCCACACGATGCGGATGTACGGGGCTTGAAGGAGACCATGGCGAAACATCCGCGCATCCGCTTGTTCAGCGTGAGCGATGGTGCCGAACGCAGCTCCGCCGCAGCTTTGGAACAAGGTCGCTCGCTGCTGATCCGCTTACTGGAGCAGGGCTACACGATCGACGATGCCTGCGCCCGCCTTCAGTTCCGCCTGCACCTCGGCGATGATCTTTTCATGGAAGCTGCACGCCTCAGGGCCTTCCGAGAAGCGTGGGCCGCGGTCGTGACGGAGTTCAAGCCGCAATACGACTGCTCGCACAACACGTGGGTGCAAGCGGTGGTCGTGCTCAACTCCGCTCGGACTGACACACCGCCCTACACGAACATCATCCGCGCAACGCTGCAAGCCATCAGCGCGATCACTGGCGGATGTGATGGCCTGACGATCCCCGCTCCCGCTTTGCCCGAAGGTGATGCGCTGGCCCGGCGCGTGGTCCGCAACATCCACAACCTGCTGCAAGACGAAGGTTTCTTGGGAAGGGTGGCGGATCCGTTGGGAGGAAGTTACACGGTGGAGAAGTTGACGGATGTGCTGGTGAATGAAATGGTTGTCGGTTGTCAGTTGTCCGTCGCGGTGGTCGGTAGCCGGACAACCGACAACAAACAACTGACAACTGATCTACCCAACCGCGAAGAGATCCCTCTCAAATCCTTCTACACTCCCGCAGACACCGAGAACCTCGAGCACCTCCACTACGCAGCCGGCATACCACCCTACCTCCGCGGCCCCTACGGCAGCATGTACGCCATCCGCCCATGGACCATACGGCAGTACGCGGGTTTCAGCACGGCCGAAGCGAGCAACGCCTTCTACCGCCGCAACCTCGACGCCGGTCAGATGGGCTTGAGCGTCGCCTTCGATCTCGCCACACACCGCGGCTACGACAGCGACCACCCGCGCGTGACCGGCGATGTGGGCAAGGCTGGTGTGGCCATCAGCAGCGTGGAAGACATGAAGATCCTCTTCGACAGCATCCCGCTGGACAAGATGAGCGTGAGCATGACCATGAACGGGGCCGTGCTGCCCATCATGGCCTTCTTCATCGTGGCGGCGGAAGAGCAAGGCGTGTCGCCGGAACAGTTGCAAGGCACCATCCAGAACGACATCCTGAAGGAGTTCATGGTGCGCAACACCTACATCTACCCGCCGGGGCCTAGCATGCGCATTGTGGGCGACATCTTCAGCTACTGCGCGAAGAAGATGCCCAAGTTCAACAGCATCAGCATCAGCGGCTACCACATGCATGAGGCCGGTGCGCCTGCGGATCTGGAGCTTGCCTACACGCTGGCCGACGGCATCGAATACGTGCGAACCGGCATCGCCGCAGGCATGAAGGTGGACGAGTTCGCCGGTCGCCTCAGCTTCTTCTGGGGCATCGGCATGGACCTCTTCATGGAGGTGGCCAAGATGCGCGCCGCACGCATGCTCTGGGCGAAGATGCTGAAGGAGGTGGGCGCCACGAACCCGAAAAGCCTCGCCTTGCGCACACACTGCCAGACCAGCGGCTGGAGCCTCACCGCTCAGGATCCCTTCAACAACATCGCGCGCACCACGGTTGAAGCACTGGCGGCCGTGCTGGGTGGAACACAATCGCTGCACACCAACTCGCTGGACGAGGCCATCGCACTGCCCACGGACTTCAGCGCCAAGATCGCGCGCGACACGCAGCTCTACCTGCAGAAGAACAGCGGCATCACCAAGTTCATCGACCCACTCGGCGGCAGCTACTACGTGGAGAGCCTCACGCACGAGCTGGTCCACAAGGCGTGGGCGCGGATCAAGGAGGTGGAGGAGCTCGGCGGCATGAGCAAGGCCATCGAGACCGGTCTGCCGAAGATGCGCATTGAAGAAGCCGCCGCGAAACGCCAGGCCCGCATCGACACCGGCAAGGACAAGATCATCGGCGTGAACGCCTTCGTGACGGAGGAGGTGACGAAGATGGAACTACTGGAGGTGGACAATACAGCGGTGCGGGAATCGCAGGTCGCGCGATTGAAGAAGGTGAGGGAGGTGAGAAACGAAGGGAAGGTGAAGGAGGCGTTGGAGGCGTTGAAGAACGCGGCGGTTGTCGGTTCTCAGTTGTCAGTTGTCGGGCTGCCGACGACCGATACAGGCCAGGGAGCTTCTACCACACAGCCTGACAACCGACAACCGACAACCGACAACTTACTGGAATTGGCCGTAACCGCCGCCCGCGCCCGCGCCACCTTGGGTGAAATAAGCGATGCGCTGGAGCGCGCATACGGTCGTTACAGCGCCACCATCCGCAGCATCAGCGGTGTTTACTCAGCGGAAAGCATGCAGGATCCCGAGATGAAGGAGGCCATGCGCCTCGCCGATGAATTCGCAAGAGCGGAGGGTCGCCGCCCACGCATCCTCGTGGCCAAGATGGGCCAGGACGGTCACGACCGCGGCGCCAAGGTGATCGCCACCAGCTTCGCCGATATCGGCTTCGATGTGGACATCGGTCCGCTGTTCCAAACGCCTCAGGAAGTGGCCCGGCAGGCGATAGAAAATGACGTGCATGTGCTGGGCATCAGCAGCCTCGCCGGTGGCCACAAGACCTTGGTGCCCGAGGTGATCAAGGAATTGCGCGAGACCTACAACAGGCCCGACATCCTTGTGGTGGCCGGTGGCGTGATCCCGCCGGACCATTACGAATTCTTGAAGCAGGCCGGGTGTTTTGATGTATACGGGCCGGGGACGCGGATACCGGTGGCGGCGAAGGGGATCATTGAGGCACTAATGCACTGACAAATGCGACGCCGAATGATGTACGTCGAAAAGGCGGCCAACGACTACAACGGTCCTGCTTGGATCGGCTATGTGGAATTCTCCCGCACGGGACAGTCGGCCTATTTCAATGGACAGGCCTTTTCCGGCGGCAGGGGCAACTGCAGGAACATTGAAACAGGCGAGTACTATTGGATCACCGGAGTGAAAAAGCGTGGCAGTAACAGACGTGTATTCGGGCATGGGAAGGTGCTCGTGTCCCGCGATGCCCATGCGGAATTATTAGCGCTGAATGGCTGGGATGCTTTGGATGAAACCAACTATGCCCTGTTCGACGCACAGCCTACGGATATTGCCAAATTCACTGAAATGCAAAATGCGAAGCATGACGAGTAGATCGAACTTCGGCGCGTCAAACAATTGATCAAGGAACACCATGGCGAACTCCTCCAAGCGTGGCACGCGTACTTCGGCACAGAAGGCTGATCTCCGCTCCAACGATCCACTTGACCAGCTTATCCACGAGGGTGGACTGCGCATCGTGGACGTGGAACCACTGGCGCACCAGGGCCTGCTGGTGGTGATGCTGAATTCCGGAACACCCCTGATGGTGCGCACCGCTCATTTCCCGCGCCTGGCGAAGGCCAAGCCCGCGCAACTCGATGCCTGGGAGATCGTCGCTGGCGGCACGGCCATCGGTTGGGAAGCGCTGGATGAGCATCTTTCCCTGAAAGGCTTTCTCATGTCAGAGGTGCGGAACGAGGTGATGGACCGCTTGTGGGCACAGTTGGCAGAAGGTGGCCGGTCAGGTGTTGCTCCACCAAAGAAACGCGCAGCCAAAAGGCCTGCCGCGCGGAGGAAGTCCACTGTTTCACGATAGCCTTCACATGCCCATTGCCGTAAACACAGTCCGCGAGTCCTGTGAGCACACGGAAAACAGGTTGGTGGCCGGTGATGTGAATGCGCCGGTCCATAACTATTTCCAAGAAGAGGTCGGGGGGCCTAGATGTGTATGGGCCGGGAACACATATCGGCGGCGGCGCAGGGGTTATAGCCGTACTATCGCCACGGTCTAACGAGAACAAGGCATGAGATTCTTTCAACTCGCAGTATTCCTTGGGGCCTTGATCATGCCTTACGAGAGGATCAACAGTGTCGTGCAAAATGGGTTATCCGCTTGTTTGGAGAATGGGGATCTCGACATCCATTTACGGGGCGAAACCGTGCAATGGAAGACTTACCTTCTCACTGGACACCCCGACCGTCGCAAGGGCTTGGTGTTCATCCATGCGGGTAAGCCTTTCACAGGTTGTGTCAGATTAACGGATGGTCCTTACGAGCCAGTTGTCGAAGGTTGGGTTACCAATGGATCGATGAGCGGAGACTGGAAAGCGACCGACACGTTATTGAGCGTGATTACGAAGGTGCAACTGCGTCCCACTCTGCCTGGATCCGATGTGGTATCCATCTTTCGAACTAGACACGACAAACTCGACTACGAACTGGAACGGTTGAATGATACGCTGGCGCTGATCCGAGAATGGGCTCCAGATTATTTATACAGGATATGCTTGGCCAGCCACCCAACTCAATCAGGGAGCCTAGTTTACTGGGCACAGGAGTATTACCCTGATGGTTCGTTCAGAAGATACACCTACCGTGATTCTGTTGATATCGAATGGATCAGGGATGACAAAGAATGGAACATGCCTGGTCGAGGGTGCCACGGTGGGATCAAGGCACACTGCGTTACGATTGTCAATGGCATGCCTGAGCAGTGTTTGGTGCAGCTCAATGGATGGGACCGTGTGAAGTACATGGGTCGAGACTATCAAGGCCACTACTATCCGCTCGGAACATTCGTTCACTTTGACAAATACGGCAAGCCGGACACAGTGCGTGTAGAGCTTGACGTCGACAAACTGAAGCCTCACGTCTTGGCGGGTCTACCACCGCTGAAGTAGAGCCTAGACCTGAGGCTGTGTAGCCTCCCGCATTTCGCGTGACGGATTGAAGCGGAAAGCCCGCAAGCGAGGAGGAACGACGAGTGCGGACTTGCAGCGGAAAGCCGGACCCTGAGGCTTTGCGAGGGGGCACGCCCCAAAAACCACCCATCTCCACCATCCTCCGCTCATCCATTGTAACCGATATCGCATGGAAGCGCATCCTCTTTTCATGCACATGGAGCCACTCTTCACCCGCATGCTGCTGGCCGCGCTCTTAACCGCATCTTTCATGGCCCCTTCACAAGTCCCGGCCGACCGGCCGATCTTCGGCCCATGTTCACTGTGATATACACCTTCCGCGTGAAGCCTGGCCAGGAGGAAGCCTTTCAGCGGAGTTGGGCCTTCATCACCGAGGAATATTTGCGCACGCGCGGTAGCTTGGGTAGCCGGCTGCATCGCGACCAGGACGGCGCTTTCGTGGCGATCGCCTTGTGGCCTGACCGCGCGAGTTGGGAAGCGCTGGCGCCATCCGCATCACTAGAAACGGAAGCGGCCCGCAGCACCATGCGCGAAGCCTGTGCGGAGATCCGGACCGCGTATGAACTGGAGATCGTCCAGGACTTGTGGTCAGTCAACTCAGCATAGACAAGGGCTTTCCTGCCGTTCCGTCCGAACTTTCCGCATGGCCCGGACCTTGTCCCTGCGGCGGCCCTTCACCTCACCTCCCCGCATTTGAACCCACGCAAATTCGTCTCCTCCCGCGCTGAGCGTACACCCAACGCGACCCGCTCCCGCATGCGCGCCGACCTGGCTGAATTGCCCGCGAGTGAGTCGCGTATGTCGTGGCGCAAGGCGTTCTGGCAGTTCGTGTGGCCGCGCCGGAGGAACGTGCTGATCGGCCTGGTACTGATCGCCATCAGCCGCGTGGCGAGCCTGGTGCTGCCCGGCGCCTCGAAGTACCTGATCGATGACGTGATCGTGAACAAGGATCTACCACTGCTCTGGTGGCTACTGGGCGCGGTGGTGCTGGCGATCGTGGTGCAGAGCGTGACCTCCTTCCTGCTCACCAAGTTGCTGAGCGTGGAGGCGCAGGCGATGATCAGCCAGTTGCGCACGCAGGTGCAACGCAAGGTGCTTTCACTGCCCACGAGCTTTTTCGACAGCACCAAGAGCGGCGCGCTGGTTAGCAGGATCATGACCGATGTGGAAGGCGTGCGCAACCTGGTGGGCACCGGTTTGGTACAGCTGGTGGGCGGCACGCTTACAGCAGTGATCTCGTTGGTATTGCTGATCAGGATCAGTCCATTAATGACCTTCTATACTCTGGTGCCGGTGGGCATATTCGCCTACATCGCGATGAAAGCTTTCGGGCGCATCCGGCCCATCTTCCGCACCCGGGGCGTGATCAACGCAGAGGTCACCGGCCGACTCACCGAGACGCTGAACGGCGTGCGGGTGATCAAGGGATTCAATGCGGAAGAGCAGGAGAACCTGCATTTCGAGCGCGGGGTGGAGCGATTGTTCCAGAACGTGAAGGAGAGCCTGACGGCTACGGCGCTGATCACCAGCAGCAGCACACTGTTGTTGGGTCTGGCGAGCGCGGGTATCATGGGCATCGGCGGTTACATGATCATTAATGGCGAAATGACCTTTGGCGATTTCCTCGCTTTCACTTTGTACCTCGGGTTTATGATTGCACCCATTGTGCAGATGAGCAATATCGGCAGCCAGCTCACCGAGGCCTTCGCGGGACTGGACCGCACCGAGGAATTGATGAACATGCCTGCGGAGGACCTCGCCGAAGAACGCCCCATCGTACTGGAGGAGGTGAAGGGCGAGATCGCTTTCCACGATGTCCACTTCGCCTATGAGGAAGGTAAGGAAGTGCTGCATGGCGTGAGCTTCGAGGCCAGGGCCGGAAGCGTGATCGCCTTGGTGGGTACCAGTGGCAGCGGCAAGACCACCATCGCGGGACTGGCAGCGAGTTTCCTTAAGCCCACTTCAGGCACTGTCACCATTGATGGACACGACCTGAGCCAGGTGCGGCTGGGCAGCTACCGCCAGCATCTGGGTGTGGTGTTGCAGGATGACTTCCTATTCGAAGGCACCATCCGCGAGAACATACTCTTCCCCAGGCCACACGCAACCGAGGACCAATTGCAGCGCGCCGTGAAAGCTGCCTACGTGAGCGAGTTCAGCGACCGTATGGAACTTGGCCTGGACACTGTTATCGGTGAGCGCGGTGTGAAGTTGAGCGGCGGTCAACGTCAACGTGTAGCGATCGCGCGGGCCATGCTAGCAGACCCGCGGATCTTGATACTGGACGAGGCCACCAGTAATCTTGACACAGAGAGCGAGGCTTTGATCCAACGCAGTCTGAACGAATTGGTTAAGGACCGCACCACCTTCGTGATCGCCCACCGGCTGAGTACCATCCGGCAGGCCACCGAGATCCTGGTGATCGAACAGGGACGGATCGCTGAGCGTGGTACGCATGCCGAACTCATCGCCAGGGAAGGGCGCTACTTCGACCTGTATACCTACCAGGCTCGGATTTGAGGTGGCAATCACCCTTAGGATTCATTTAATGATGTCTGTAAACATCATTACAGATGATTCATGTTCATATTGTTGATAGTTAACAACATAATTGCGGGAACGACGTTTGGGTGGTATCTTTGATGGGTGAAAGCCACATTGAAGAGCAATACACCCACATAACGATGCCTACAGACCACATTGAATGGGAGGTACTCACCGATGATCGGGTAGTGGCGCGCTTGGGAAAAGAAATGCGCCGCATGCGCTTGGAGCGCAACTACACCCAAGCCATGGTGGCGGAGCGGGCCGGCCTGGACCGAACCACCATTGTGAAGCTCGAAGCCGGTAATCCGGTGGGCCTGCTCACCTTGGTGCAGGTGCTGCGCGCCATGGGCCGTTTGGATGTGCTGGATGGTTTCCACGAAGAGCCGCGGATCTCGCCCATGATGGCCTTGGAACAAGAGGCCAAATACTACCGAAAGCAGCGCAAGCGCGCCTCGCCGAAGAAGCCGGGCATTGTGCCACCCAAACCCAAGAGCACATGGTAAGGAAGGCGCGCATCAGCATGTGGGGCCGAACCGTGGGTGCGGTGCTCTGGGATGAACAGCGCCAACGGGCGGAATTCCAGTACGACCCCGATTTCACGCGATCGGGGCTGGAGGTGGCGCCGATCATGATGCCGCTGGCCGAAAGTGACGAAGGCGGAAAGATCTTCAGTTTTGGCGACCTGCGCGATGAGACCTTCCGTGGCCTTCCGGGCCTCCTCGCCGACAGTCTGCCGGACCGTTACGGAGAGCAGTTGATGAACGCCTGGCTGGCCACCGAGGGCCGTCGCCCCGGCAGCGCGAATCCCGTGGAACGCCTGTGCTACACAGGGCGCAGGGGCATGGGCGCACTTGAATTCGAGCCCGCGCACAACGAGTTGGAGGCCAGCAGCGAAGCGCTGCAAGTAGAGGACCTGGTACGCGTGGCCAACGATGTGCTGTATGAACGCGCCAGCTTCAAAACGAACAGCCGGAGCAAAGGCAAGGACGAGGCGCTGATGGACATCATCCAGGTAGGCACCTCAGCGGGCGGGGCACGCGCCAAGGCGATCGTTGCCTTCAACGCGGAGACGGGCGAGGTGCGCAGCGGCCAGGTGGATGGTCTGGCGGGCTTCACCTACTGCCTGCTCAAGTTCGATGGGGTGACCAATGAGAAATTGGGCGACCCAAAGGGCTACGGCCGTATTGAGTATGCCTATTACCTGATGGCACGCGCCGCAGGCATCTCCATGATGCCCTGTCGACTGCTGGAGGAGCACGGCAGGGCGCACTTCCTCACACAACGGTTCGATCGTGTGATCGATGAGGCGGGCACCGTTCATAAACTGCACATGGCCACGCTCTGTGGCATCGCGCACATGGACTACAACGACCCGATGGCACACAGCTACGAGGATGCCTTCCGCGTGATGCGCCTGCTGGGCCTACCCTACCCTGCCGCCGTGGAGCTGTTCCGTCGGATGTGCTTCAACGTGGTGGCCTTCAATTGCGACGACCACACGAAGAACATCTCCTTCCTGATGGATCCGCAAGGCGAGTGGCACCTGGCCCCTGCTTACGACGTCACTTACGCCTTCAACCCGGAAAGCATGTGGTTGCGCCAGCACCAGATGAGCGTACGTGTGAAGCGGATGGATATCACCCGTGCGGACCTATTAGCGGTGGCCAAAGAAATGAATATCAAAAAGGCGGAGGAAGTCTTGGACGAAGTGGTGACTGCTGTGAAGGGTTGGGATCGTCATGCAAAATTGGCAAGCGTGGACGCCAAACAGGTTTCAGAGATCGATACCCTACACGTCACTGACATGTGAGCCTTGCGTTCCTGGCGTACTACCCTCAGGCAGCACGCTGACCTCAGGCAGCACGCTGAGACTGCAATTCCTCCGCCACGCGCTTGAGCCCCACCAAGGATTCGACCCAAACGCGTCCAGCAGCCCGCGCACGGCGGACATCCTGGGGGAGGCCAGCGAAATCGCCATGCCAAAGTTGGACACGGGTACGCCCATCACGCTCCTCATCGAGCACGATATCCACCGTAGTATAGCTGGCGGGTTCATCGGGTAGTTTGCCATCGGTAAGCAGGCGCGTATAGCGTAAGCGGCGGCCCGGAATGCAGGCCATTACAATTCCCTTGGCTCTAAGATGTTCCGTTCCTTCCACATTCTCCACCCACATCACCGGAGCTCCGATCTTCCACTCACTACGCGCATGCCAGCCTTCCAAATAAAGTTTGGTCCACTGGGGGTCGGTCAGCGCCTTCCAGATGGTCATGGGACCGGCGTCCACTAGCAGGGTCCTTTCAACTATGGTGTCTCGTTCCATTGACACGACCAACGCAGGATCCATGCCGGTCGTTCGTGTTGGACAAGCTGTCGCTCAGCGAAACTTGGAAACCTACAGGCGGTGCAGGAAAGTTGAATGTTTCTAGAGGCTCCGACCCTGTATCGGACGGATGGGAATTCCGGTTGACCAGCGGGGAAGGTCATTCCCCTGTCGGGGCATTCGGGCAACAAAGCATCAGTTTTCCCGGGTAGCGAACCAAAGATGATGTTTGGTACCCTTATCGCGATGGGCAAAGACTTTCTGTTCCTCCACCCTGAATCCTGCCATGCCCAGGCGTCGCGTGAATGGCGCGTGCGGATGTGTGGACCACACCGCCAATACACCGCCTGGCTTCAATGCTTTGAACGCCGAATGCAATCCACGATGCGAATAGAGCCGGTTATTGCGTGGTTGGGTGAGGCCTTCAGGACCGTTGTCGGTATCGAGCAGGATGGCATCATAGCTCTCGCGCCCCGCGCGGATCAGCTCGAGCACATCACCTTGGTGCACGATCGTGCGCGGGTCTTGCAAGGGATAGCCGGATCGTTCGCCCATAGGTCCCTGGTTCCATTTGATCACCTCCGGGACCAACTCAGCCACGATCACCTTGCCCTTGTCCCCAACCAAGCGTAGTACCGTGGCCAGCGTGAAACCCATACCCAACCCACCGATCACCACACTAGCCGAAGTGGGATCGGACAAACGCTGCAATGCCAGCTCAGCCAGTGCATCTTCCGAACCATGATGCGCCGTGGTCATCAGTTCTCCCATGATCCCGACCACCTCGATGGTATATTCGTCGTCACGCTGATAGAACAGCAACTCACCTCCATTGTCCGGGATCGCCGCTCTGTCCAACAGCTTGTTGATGCGCATCTTCATGGTGGATCCTTTGGAGATGGAACTCCTCCGGGGTCGCAAGTTCCGGCGATCCCCCCGACCATGGAGTGGAATTCCTATCGACGCTGATGTGTTCGGCACATATTGATCGATGCTCCTGCCTTGAACTGTAATGCGCTTCGACGGTGGAAGGCGCTGTAACTTCGACCTCCATCCGCTCCTTGTGCCTAGCAGCGGTAGTTCGTATAGCGTCATATGGTACATCTCCCATATCCTTCCATCGCCCTGCGGATAGGCGCATTGTCCATCTGCCTGTGCATGGATCTCATCGGTCACGCTCAGGTGGTGATCAATGAAGTCTGTTCCAAGAACAATACAGTGATCACCGATGCATTCGGACATACACCCGACTGGATCGAACTGCATAATACAGGCAATACACCGGTACAGTTGGATCAGTACCATCTCAGCGATAGGCCGAACGGCACCGGTCTGTGGCAATTACCAAGTTTTGAACTTTCGCCCGGAGGCTATACCGTGTTCTTTGCAAGTCATTCCGAAAGCGGCGAGGGTCATTTCACCTTCGGCATTTCGCAAGCTGGAGAAGGTGTCTTCCTTTATAGTGCGGACATGGGGGTCGCGCACAGCATGGTAGTACCAGCGTTGCACGGGGACCACAGCTATGGCCACTGGAACGGTGAACAACGCATTTTTGCGGAGCCCACTCCTGGAGGCCCGAATAGCACGGAAGGGTTCATGGGTTATGCGATCCGTCCATGGACGAACATTCCACCAGGGAGGGTCTCCCAGGGAGCAACCCTCCTGCTATGGTCCGACCCTGGAGCAACGATCCATGTGACACTCGACGGAAGCGATCCCGATACCACAAGTCCCAACTATAGCGGTTCGCTTTCGATCCCGAACACGATGGTGGTGAAAGCGATAAGCGTGAAACCGGGCATGCGTCCTTCAGAAGTTCTGACCGCCACATATTTCGTAGGTGAGCCGCTGGATCTTCCCATGGTCTCCATTTCGGTTCACCCCGACAGTCTATTTCATGAAGAGCATGGTTTGTATGTGCCAGGGCCTGGCGCCGACAGCCTCCACCCTTACTTGGGCGCCAATTTCTGGTCGAATCGCCACATTCCGGTACGCTTCGAATTCTTCAATGAACTCGGACAACAAGGCTTCGTGCAACAAGTGGATCTGCGCATGCACGGAGGAACACAAGCCCGGACCAAACCCCAACGATCGCTCCGACTTACGGCTCGAGGTCGATACGGAGCCAATGTCATGGATCATCCGTTCTTCCCGGAACGAGGACTGATGACCCGACACAAGCATCTGGTGTTGCGTAACTCTGGTGGCGATTTCTGTTTGGCCAACTTCCGTGATGGATTATGGCATCAAACCACGCTCCATAACAAGATCGATATTGATGCGCTGGCATTCCGCCCTGTCAGTGTATTCATCAATGGGGTCTATTGGGGCATTATGAATCTGCGGGAAATGAATGCCCGGCAGTACCTAGGCCATCACAATGGCATCGACCCGGATGAAGTGCTGCTTATGGAGAACGAGAATATTCCGAGAGAAGGGGACAGCATCCATTTCGCTCTGCTCAGGGACCATATCCTGAACAACGATATGAACGACCCCACACAGTTCCAGTACGTGGCTGATAGACTGGACATACCCAGCTTCAAGGACTATTTCGCACTGGAGATCTTTGCGGGGAACGCCGACTGGCCTGCGAACAACGTGCGTTACTGGAAACCCTCCGTGGATAGTGGGAAATGGCGATACCTTCTCCAGGATCTGGATGCCACAATGAACATATTCGGGTGGATCCCGATGGACTTCGACGCATTCTCGTGGGTGTTGATACACCGCGAGGGATGGACCCATAGCGAAATATTCCGAAGCTTCCTGGCCAATGGCGAATTCCGCTTGACGTTCCTGAACCGCCTGGCGGACTTGATGAATACTGCACTCTCGCATGGGGAGTTCCAGCATGAGGTGGACCTGATCGTTGACTATCTGGCACCACAAGTGGACCGACACTATGATCGCTGGGGCTGTGCGTTGAGCACTTTCAATTGGCATGCACTTGATCTGATCCCGGAATTCGCCCGAACCAGAGCAGGTCATGTGCGAGAACATGTCCTGCAGACCTTTGATCTTCCCCATACAGTTGACCTCACCTTCGAGACCTTTCCACCGGGAGCAGGTGGGATAACCCTGAACTCGATCCAGCCGGCCCTGCCATTCAAAGGGGTCTATTTCCATGGCAATGCAATAGACCTATCGGCGCACCCCGCATCCGATTTCAAGTTCGACCACTGGGAGTGGACCGGACAACCATTCGAAAATTGGACATCGGAGGTGATACGCAAGGATTTTGACGAGAACGGAACGATCACCGCCTATTTCAAGCAGAACGGCATTCGGCTGTCCGCCTTCCCGATACCTTGTGAGGATGAGGTATTCCTCAGCATCGAAGGAGAATTCGGCGAAGTGTTGGACATTTCACTGCACGATCCACAAGGCCGGGAGTTACACCGGTTGCGTAGGGAACTGAGTCAGGGGGTGAACAAGATCAGGATGGATATGAGCACTTACGCCAGCGGCGTGTTCCTGGTGAATGCACGAAGCGCACAGCGCAATGAGAGCATACGCATCATTCGCAACCGGTGAGTATCCGCAACAGAACGAACGTGGTCCATAATGTGCTTACCATGTGTTTCGAAGGAAGCCCAGTGCTCGATATCCTACCTTCGTGGACCTTTTGCTACCCACGTCGCAAACAGTCGACTCGTTGATCATGAACAGATACATCACCATCTCCCTCGCCATTAGCATCATGTTCCTGTTGAATGCCTGTAGCTCGGAAGAGAGTGATAGGGCCAACGATAAGACCATAACGGAACCACTTCCGATGGTGACCCCTGACCAGATCCAGAGATCCGAGGCCACCCAGGCATTCGAACTGGAACCTGCTACCACTCGGGATGTTCAAGGAGGGGGGCAGCGGATGAACCCAGCACACGGGGAGCCCGGACACGTGTGTGAGATCCCCGTAGGTGCTCCTCTTGATGGTAGTGGTGCTCAAGGTGATCCGATGCAGAGCATCACAATAGATCCTAATGCACAAAACGGGTCCGCGACATTCTCTACGCCGCCCCAAAGGTCCTCGCCAGTACAAATGGGCGGCTCGGGCAAGATCAATCCTCCCCATGGCGAGCCTGGTCATGTCTGCGAGATCGCCGTGGGCGACCCGCTTCCATAGGCAAGGGATCCACGCGGTGTTGGGTGCATTGCGTGTGACGAGCAGTGGCGATCCATGCCAAGTGTGACGAACAGTTGTTCATCCCGGTGCCAGTGGTTAACATTGTGGTCACACACCAACAGTGTGACCACTTGACCTGGCCATTGAACCAACCCTGAAGAACCCATGGAATTGAAAATACTATTCACCAGTAGTTTACTCTTCACGACTTTCCTTGCCAGCGGGCAGGTCACCACGTTCGTGGAGGAACCCGAAGCGCTACAAGGGGCATTGGCATTCACTTGGGCGCAAGGATGGGGCGCCAATCCCGATCTGAACGACCCCTTGCAGTCCGTTAGCGGAACGGCCATCTGGATGATCGACGCGGATGGAACGTGGGGATGTCAGCCACCTACCAATGCTGCTGAAGTTGTCGGTAAGATCGCGGTGATCAGGCGGGGAGGCCCACCGGGCATGGATCCCTGCGAATTCGGCTTGAAGGCATTGAACGCCCAGAATGCAGGGGCCATCGCCGTAGTGATCGTGAACAATGCGCCTGGGGAACCGATTGCCATGGGAGGCGGAGCCTCTGGAGCCACAGTCGCCATTCCCGTCGTGATGATCACCCAATCGGATGGCGACCTGCTTGAGGATGAGATCTACGCCGGAAATGTCGTTCTGTTCATCGGCTCTCTGACCGGCCAATACCCCTTCAACCTGGGGATGGACCGGCGCCATGTGCTTCAACCACCGAGTACCGGTCGCCCGGGGCTGATCGCCTCGGATGCTTCTGAACTAAGTGTTGACCTGGGCTCGTGGATCATCAACTATGGTTCATCAACGGACGCATCGGCCCGCTTGGGGTGCACGATAACCCAGGGAGGTGCCACACTCTATGATGAGGAAGCCTCACCGGCCACCATTGCACCAGGTGATAGCGTATGGTTCGCCTTACCCACCTTCAGCCAAGGCAGCTACGCGGGACATTATGAGATACTCTATACCGCCATCACGGATGGTGTCGATAGCTTCCCGCAGAACAATACCATCGCATCCAACTTGCATGTTGGTGACGTACTCACCTATGCATCGCAAGATCCTGCCACCGGGATACCAATTGCCACCCAGTATGTCCTTGGAGCTGATGCTTTCGACATGACCACCTGCATCTTCTTTTCCGACCCCAATGCGAACCGGTTAGCGGCAACAGGGATGTACTTCTCTGGATTTGCAGGTCCTCCGGCCACGCTGGACGACAGGCTCGTTGAGGTAACCGCCTATCTCTGGACCGACGCGATCGCCAGTGAGTTGACACTTCCCAGTGCAGGAGGATTGACACCGTTAGCGACTGGCGAATACTTCTTTCTCCCGGCCGATCAAGGCAACACCGTATTCGCACCGTTCATTGAGCCATTGGCGTTGGAAGCAGGCGAGAACTACCTGTTCTGCATGGAGACCTACGATGACGTGGTGCGTCATGGCTGGGATTCCAGCAGGGATTACGAACAGAATTTGGTGACCTATGGCACACCTGTTTCCATGTTGAACATCGGGGGAACGTGGTACAATGGATTCACGAACCTCGGTGGCCCACCGTCCATTGGGGTCTCCATGGTGGACGTCAACACCATCGGCATCGAAGAGAATAAGCGTGTGGATATCACACCATTCCCCAATCCTGCGGTGGATGTGCTTCGGATCCCAGTGAACGGCCAAAGCGGTAGCGCCACCTTGGAGATATTCGCGCTTACAGGGTCGAAGATCGCTGAGCAACGTGTCAGTGTAAGTGCCAGCGAAGTGCTGACCGTGAACGTTGCTGGCATCAGCAACGGCTCCTACATGTTCCATTTGAACTTTGAGAATGGACGCTATTCAAGCTTTCAAGTGGTGGTCAACCGTTAGAAGGTCTGAAAACATCGATCGGTGCACGACCGGCTCCAAATGGGGCCGGTCGTTCATTTCCGGGTGACGGGTGGTTAAATTTGTACTGCTCGGTTGGTCGACCGTCCGGTCATCAATTTTTTTCACATCAATCAAAGTGCTCATGAAAAAGTCCTTACTCTCCCTGCTATGCGCAGGATCGATACTGGGCAGTTCCGCCCAGGTCTATGTTGAAGTGCTAACGCCCCCATCGGTGGCTGGCTCCTATGTTAATGTGTATGCCGCCGATAATGACTGGGGTGTGGCAGACCTTACCGACCCGGTCAACTCACGACAGGGTCTGGCCGTGATGGCGGTCGACAGTACCGCAGGGGATTCCCTGATGTGCGAGGCTGCTGTGAACGGTGCCGAGTTGGCCGGCAATATCGCCGTGCTGTATCGCGGCGTGTGCCCCTTCAGCAACAAAGCCTTGAATGCCCAGAACGAGGGGGCGATCGCGGTGGTCATCATCAACAATACGGATGACATGGCCTTCACCATGCTTGGTGACGCTGTCACTGGTCCACAGGTGACTATTCCAGTGGTCATGATCAGTGAGACCTCCGGCGCATTGCTCCGGGATGAGATCCTTGCCGGGAGTCTGAACATGTTCATCGGGAACAATTTCGGAGCCTACCCCTACAACGTCGGAATGGAAAGGCACTTCATTCTTCAACCGCCTGCTGCGGCCACTAGCGAACTGCTCGCCGCCGATGCTAGTGAGTTGAGTGTCCCTCTGGGGGCCTGGGTAAGGAACTACGGGTCCTCCACGGATGGAGGTGTAAGTCTGAATGCAACGGTAACCAAGGATGGAACCGTATTATATGATGAAACCTCGGGCATGGTATCCCTGGCCTCAGGTGACAGTGCGTGGTTCACGCTACCCGAATTCTCACAACCCGATTACGAGGGATACTATGTGATCACATACACGGCCCAGACCAGTGAAGATGACGGCTTCGAACAGAACAACGTTGTGGTCACAAGCCTGACGGTCGGAAACGTCTTCAGCTATGCACAGCTCGATCCGGTTGCAGGCACTCCCATCAGCGACCAGTCCGTGCTCGCGGCCCCTCCCGTGAACACCATGACAAGTTGCATCTTCTTTTCGGACCCCAATGCGGAACGTGTTATCGCTACAGGCCTCCATGTTATGGGCAACGTAGCTGCTACTGAAGACATTACCGATCGATTGATGGAAGTGACCGTGTACCTGTGGCCCGGTGCCATTACCACACCGATCGACCTACCAGTAGCCGGCAGCTTGGTGCCCATCGGGGGGGGTGAGTATTATTTCCTTTCGGGTGATGCAGGGAACCCGGTCTTCGTCCCGTTCTCGGACCCGGTGATGTTGGAGAACAATGAGAACTACCTCTTCTGCATGGACACGTATGATGCTGTAATTCGCCACGGTTGGAACAGCGGGACCGATTACGAACAACATCTGGACTACTATACCGATCCTGTTTCAATGATCGCGGTGGATGGCGCTTGGTACAACGGCTTCACCAACCTTGGAGGACCTCCGTCCATCGGCGTTCAGTTGGCGGATGTTAATTCCATCGGCATCAACGAACTCGGCAGGGTGGAGTTGACACCGTTCCCGAACCCGACCGAAAACATGCTCATGATCCCGATGAGCGGTCAACGCGGAGCAGCGACCCTGCAGATCTTCGACATGGCAGGGATCAAGGTGGCGGAAAAGCGGGTCGCGGTCAGCACTGATGAACTGCTTACCGTGGACCTGGCCGGTATCAGCAATGGAGCATACCTGTTCCAATTGAACTTTGAGAATGGGAATTTCTCGAACTTCCGCGTTGTGGTGAGCAAGTAGTCCCACAAGATCCGAACGGAAGGACGCGACCCTGGCAGGGTCGCGTCCTTTTTTTTGACAGTTTCGATCGTGACGGTTTGCACGAAATCACCAAATTTGGATGCACAACGACTCTCACCGCCATGCCATCGATCGACATACTCTCAAAGGTGGACCTCCAAATGTTGGACAATGCAGTGAACACTGTGAAGCGCGAGTTGGACACCCGCTACGATCTCAGGGGTACAAATACCAAGATCACGCTGGACAGCAAGGCATTGACCATTACGCTGAGCACGGAGGACCACCTGAAAATGGACTCGGTGCTGGATATTCTGTTGGAACGCAGTGGGAAGCAGAAAGTGGATGTGCGGAGCTATGATCTGAGCGAGGATCCGGTTCCCAGCGGCAAGATGCTCAATCGAACGATCAAGGTGAAGCAGGGGATCGCCAGGGACACTGCCAAGAAGATCGTGAAGGCCATCAAGGACAGTGGCTTGAAGGTGCAACCACAGATCATGGATGATATGATACGCGTCACCGGCAAGAAGATCGATGATCTTCAGAGCGTGATGCAACTTTGCCGTGATCAGGATTTCGAGATCCCACTGACCTTCGACAATATGAAGGCCTGACGAACACATACCGGATCCACACATAACCACATGCCATGAAAAAAACCGGACTCCTGCTTCCTGTCATCTTGCTCTGTTCCGCAGCCGCTGCGCAACCCACGATCGTCTTCCCTGATGATGCCCCCACACCAGGAAGTACGCATTCAGTGAAGTACGCCGCATACCAAGCACCGGGCAATGATGGGATCGACCAGAACTGGGACTTCAGTGGCCTTGTGGCCGATAGCGTGGGCTTCGTTTCAGTGAATGAACCTTCCGGCACCCCGGGCGGCACCGACCACCCGAACGCCACCGCAGCCATTGTCGCACCGGAAGGCACACAGTTCGTGGAAGCCGACCCCATCGGTCTATTCCTGTTGGGTGCCCAGTTCCTGGGCCAACCGGTGATTTTCACCGATGCGGCGCAGTACATGGCCTACCCATGTACGTATCAAACAGGATGGGAAACCAATTACAGCGGAGTACTGGATGTCTTCGGAATAGAGCTCGTCCTCAGTGGTATGGTGATCGGTTACGCCGATGGATACGGGACACTGCAACTACCAGAGGCTACCATCACGGATGTCTTGAGGGTACGTCGCGATGATCTCAGTGAGGTCGT
Source organism: Flavobacteriales bacterium (assembly GCA_041745875.1). GTDB lineage: Bacteria > Bacteroidota > Bacteroidia > Flavobacteriales_F > PHOS-HE28 > PHOS-HE28. The sequence continues at coordinate 21,944 of JBGTIB010000264.1, forward strand.
AAGCCCGTTCGGCACGTTCGAACTGACCAATACTTCCTACTTGTTCTACAAAGCTGGTTTCGATATTCCGATCCTGGAGATCGTATCCACGGTCGGCGATATCATGGGACCCATTAATATCGAGACCCTGCGGTGGGTGGATGTGACGGCAGTTGGGATCACCGACGTTCAAGTCGACGGGATCGGGGTATCCGTCCTTCCCAACCCTGCCAAAGACTCGTTCCAAGTGACGATCCAGCCGAACGGTCACAGGTCCTACATTACCCTCTTCGACGCGACCGGGCGCCAGGTACGCATTATCGATCCGAACATCCCCGCTGGTGGCGGGTATGTCGGCACTGTGGATGTCTCGGGGCTCCGTGCAGGAATGTATCTGCTCAAGGTAACCGATGATAGCGGTCGGGAGACCGCCCTGCGCGTGCAAGTGCTGTGAACAACCTTCCCCCTTATCGGGTGCTTCGATGGACACGACCTGGGCATTTCCCGATCACGAAAAAACAAGGGACCCGCCTTACGGGGCGGGTCCCTGAAATGTGACCTATGTCGATCTCGAGGGACCGACGCGGTGCTTTCAACGCCTCAAGGCTCTTCACCGAGGTCTTCCATGATCGTTGCCTGAATGAACAGGCATACAAGAACTTGAACGCGGTCCGGAACTGAAAGTTGCCTGTCCATCATTCCAAAGCCTCGATCTTACGCAGCACCGCATCGGCCTCTGCCGTCTTTTGGTCACTCGCCTTTCGATCCACGGTACTGAGCCGATGAGCTTCAGCCAATAGTTCCCTGTATTGCTTTTCCAGGCGTGCTTTGGGGTCTTTGGACCAGAAGGATCGGAACATTGCGAGGATTTCCATAGGAACACATTCCATATCCATCCGGTTCGCTCCGTGCGTGGATCACTCCAACGGTGAGGATCGCTTCAGATGGACCATTCCACACGATGCCTTTCGATATGGAACGGGTGGTGCGTCCGTTCTTCGAAGTGCACCCGACCTTGTTGATCGCATATCAACACCGTACTGCATCGTGTACCGTATTCACCAGACCGGATGTAAATGGGTGATAAGATCCGCTCCCACTCCAACCCCACTCCTGTATCGGGGAGTTCATCGTCAGCTGCTGTCCTATCGTCCATAAGCATGGCGAACAGGCCCTCTATCGAAGGATGTGGATCGATCATCAGGTTGGTGAGGGCAGCTTTGGCCCGGATCACTTTGGGCCAGGGTGTATTGAGCAAATGATTGCTCAATGCATGAATTCCCGGCTCCAACCGTTCGTCGATATTATGGACGTTCGAGTGATACCGAAGCTCATCGAGGCTCCCATGGATAAGATTGCAGGCGGCGTAGAGGGAAGTATCTACACCCATGAAACCTTCTTCAAGGACCCGGCGGACCAATATCCCGCGTGACAAACGCTTTTCTTCCGCCAGTTGAAGATCTCGGTAATTGGTCAATGCTACGAACGAGCCCATTGTTGTGATCCCAAGCCACGTTCCCATGGTATTGAGGTCTCGACCCGCAAGGATCGCAGGAGCATCGGTCCAGTAATGCGCAGGAAGTGCGGGGCGATCCAGGAATTCATCCCTGTTCGCCACCAAAACCAGGGGATAGGCGGGGTGCACCTTGTAAGCCAATGCGAGAAGACACATACAGGGGTAAGGTAATGTGCCCCTGGCAATGGTCCGTTCAAAGCATTGAACCTTCCTTGAGGAACAACACGAATATGAATGTCATCAGGAAGTGGTGGAACAGCAGGATCACCGATGCAACGGTAAGGATCATCTTTCCACTCGCATTGAGCTCGGGGAAAAGTTTGCGGTTGTTCAGCGCGATGATCGGCAGTGGAATGGTCGCCAGAAGAAATGTAATGGCCAGTGTTTTGAAGATCAATACATTGTTCAATAACCCGAAAAAAAGGTGGGCATAGTAAAAGGCGAAGCCAATGAAGGAGAGTATCGCCAGTCTTACAAAAAGGCGTGCTTCAGCTAACATATGCTCCTTTGAACCCATTCGATCGGATGTGGAACTCCAACGAGGTTGCGCGGCCTTTGGTTGCGTTGCAACCACAAGGTGATGGTGACAGGTGGCCATTTGTCAAGTCCCAGATGCGCTCTTCCTTGGACCGGCGACCTGCGGCTCCATGGTTGAAAAGGTCTCAATGAGCGGACAATGCCGCAACACCCGCCCCGAGCAGAACGGCAAGAAAACGCACCCGATCAACGCGGTGCTCCGGGGCACTTTCGAAGATGATCGTGGTACCAATGTGCAGTAACATGCCGATGGCCAATCCCAACATGCTGTGAAGGAAACTGCTCTCCATGCCACCGCCGATCGCATGCCCGACCAAGATCCCCAACGGTGCTGAAAGTGCGAATATCATCAACAGTCCCAGTCCGGGCCATCTAGGCATACCGGAACGCTGGATCACGGCACCAAGGGCGATTGCCATGGGTATTTTATGCAGGACCACACCCACCAGGAAGGGCACATTGCCTGAAACCCGTGGATCCGCGAATGGCATTCCTTCCATGAAGGCATGAAGACAAAGGCTCAGCAAGGTCATCAGAGGGATGGCACTACCCTGCGCTGTATGCAGGTGCCCATGCTCGATACCCCGGCTGAAGTATTCCAGCACCAATTGCACGAGGAACCCACCCAGCACCCAGAGCCCGATGGAACCTCCTTCCGATCCGTAGAGTTCAGGCAACATGTGAAGGAACACCACCCCCACCAGGAATGCTCCACTGAACGAGAGCAACAACTGCAACCATTTCGAGCCCTGTCGTAATCGACCGACCGCTGCACCGGCCAGCAAGGGGATCACCATGAACACGATCGCAACGATGATTGTCATACTCGTGGTTTTCTCATCCATAGTACAAAACGATCCGAACCATAGCGCTCGAAGGGCTCGCCGTGCGGCCCGCCAGTGCGGTCCACGATCTCCAGGCCGGCATTCAGGGCCATTTCCTCCAGATCGTTGGAACTCAATGCCAGCACCCGTTCTTCGAAGTGGAGGGACCGGTCACCATCCAATACCTCTATCCGCTTCACGATGACATCCTGTTCGATGGCCCGTGAAATGTTGAACACAACGCCCTCTCTCTCAAAATGCTCGGTTTCGACCAGATCGCGAACCACTTTCTCACTGTTCATGAAATCGACGACGAAGTAGCCCCCGGGTGCCAGCGCGGTCGATGCAGCTTGGAATACGCGCTGATCGTCCATTCGTGTTTCGTAATACCCCAAGCTGGTGAACAGGCATACCACCCCGACGAAAGCGTTGGTCGCGAAGGGCTCCCGCATATCGTGCACGACGAAGGTCGCATTGGGCGCCTGGATCCGTGCCTCAACGATGCTTTCCTCTGAAATATCCAGCCCGGTCACCTGCATGCCTGCCAATGCGAAGAAGTGAGCGTGCCTGCCCCTGCCACAAGCCAGGTCAAGAATTCGCGATCCTATTGGAAGATGCCACCGCTTCAGGATGGCCTTCACCCACGACGACGCTTCCTCAGCATCCCGATGCCCGTAAAGCAGGGCATAATAGTGCGTGCCGAACCATTCTTCATACCATCCCATGAGCGACCATCCCGGTGAGGGACGGCGAAAGTAAGATCACAGCGTCATCGGGTTGACAATTCGGTGGATAACTATGGGTGCCCTCCCATGGACCGGTATAAGGACAGCAGCTTCTTTTGTGCCAACGGGGTCTCACCCCGATCTGCCCGATGCTGGACCGGATCTACGACCTGTATGATGAATTGGAGCGCCACCGTGTGATGCTCTCGTTCAAAGGCGACCTCACGGAAGATCTGGTGACAGGGCTCCTTGGTCTGGTAGAGCATAAAATGGAGGTGATCGAAGTTGACCCCCGTGCCAGAAAACGCGTGTTCAATGTGGTGATGGAATGTCTGCAGAACCTTTACCACCACAACGCCAACCTGAAAATGGCCGACGGAAGCACACTTTCCACGAAGGACCCGCACGGTGTGGTGATGATCGCCCAGTTGGACAACGGTTATTCCGTGCTGACCGGTAATTTCATGGCCGGAAATGATGTCGATCGGCTCAAAGGACACCTGGACCGCATCAATTCAATGGACCCCGTGGAATTGCGGGAATTGTACCGGGAGCGACTGGCAGATGGCCAGTTCACACGAAGTGGTGGTGGTGGCCTGGGCATGATCGATATCGCGCGCAAGAGCGGCGGCAAGCTGGAATATGGTTTCGTGCCTTACGACAAGGACAGTTCCTTCTTCAGCCTTAATGTTAATGTGACCACGTAGTACCTTTCGCCCATGGGACCGCTCCAACTCGAAGGCACCTCCAAGACACCGCATGTGGATTTCGATCCCGAAACAGGTCTGCTTGAACTCAAGGGTCGCTCCATACCGGAGAACTCCATTGACTTCTACAAGCCTCTGATCGACTGGATCGACAAGTACGGTCGATCGCCGAAGGAGAAGACCTCACTGCATGTGCAACTGGAGTACTTCAATACCAGTTCCTCGAAATGCATCCTTGATCTGTTCAAGAAGCTGGAAGGCATCAGAGCAGGTGGCAATGAGGTAAGCGTACTCTGGCACTATGAAGAGGACGACGAGGATATGCTCGAGGCCGGTGAGGATTACGCCGGCATCATCAAGGTTCCCTTCCGGATGATCCAGATCGAGGAGGTCGACGGACAGTAGTACGCCGCATCGTATCCGCACGGATCACCGTTCCCGTCGCTCCGGTATCAAGCGCATCAGGCGTGGGAACAGTTCCCACTTGAGGGTGGCCCCCAGCATCAGGGTCATTCCCCAGAGTACAAGCACATTGGCCCACAACGTTGAAAGACGCTGCCCCAGGAACCACTTCGCTGGTGCGTAGAACTGGGCACCGAAGAGACCGGAACCCGCAGGTTCCAAATAAACCGGGTCGCTCTTGCGCACCAACTCACCCTGGTGTTCCACGATCACATGGACATCGTTCTTGTTGGTCACGACCTCGGCCAGACCTTCGTTCCGATACCCATCCAGCAGGGCGAAGTACTCGGTGCGAAGTTCCGGGGTAGCGGTCATATCGGCGATCCTCTGTTCCTTGGAGCGTTCGGCATCCTTGTAAACGGCTCGATAGTGCTGGACCAATATTTCCAGGGAAGCTTCCACCTCATCGAGAACGGCATGGTCCACACGACCGGGTTCCAACTTGTGCAGGCCTTCCACGATGAATCCGTTAAGCCGGTCCATTTCCCCTTGTAGCTCATATTTCAAAAGGGCCAGATCACGGTCCGTGCTACCGACCTCGGCATGCCCGTCGATCGCACGCCTGATATCACCCACCCTGTTCCGCAATTCACGCACCCACAGGTCCTTCTTCCAATTGGCCGATTTCATCCGTTGGTCGAAGGAATAGAAGTTGCGTTCGTAGGCGTTCTCCATGAATTGTGTCACGGCCAATCCTTCATAAGCCCACCGCGAGGCCATGATGTTCCCGATCCAGGGAACTGCCTTTTGTGAAGCGAACCAGGGATGCAGCTTGTCGAACTTGACGATGATCCCGCTGAAGAGCAATTGCGGGATGATCAGGACCGGGATCATGATGTAGATGACCTTGGCGCTGTTGAAACTGGCGCTGACATTGAGGCCCAGCACATTGGCGAAACATGAGGTGCTGAAGAGGATGATCCAGTGTGCCATGGTGAGTTCCTCTATACCCAACACGGCGTTGCCCACGACCACGAAGAGCATGGTCTGCAAAGCGGAAATTAGAAAGAGGATACTCACCTTGCTGGTGAGGTAACTGGTCCAACTGAGGTCCAGGAATTTCTCGCGCTGAAGGATCTTGCGATCACGGATGATCTCCTCGGCACTGACGGTAAGTCCGAGGAACAGCGCCACGATCACGGCAATGAAGAGATACTGCGGCATATTGTCGTTCTCCCTGAAGATATACTGCCCCGCCGCATCGCTTCCCACCCTGTGATATTTCAGGAAGAAGGACATGAGGAAGGCAAGTGCCGGTGCTTCCAACAAATTGATGAGCACGTATTGACGATTGGCCAGCTTGCTCTTCAGATCGCGCGTGAAGTAGACAGCGATCTGGCGGAGCTTGTTGGGAACGGTGAAAGTGCTTTTAGGCACGCTCCGCTCCTCCTGCACCAGGGCTACCCGGCTTTCCATTTGCGCCTTGAAGACCTCGTTCCATGCTTCGGGACTGATCCTGCGCTGGTCCGTCTCATTGCCATACTCGTCCACCAGCTTGCCTTCGAGAATATTGAAGATCTGCTCCGGGTTCACATTGCCGCAGGCACCGCACTGGCCCATCTCGCTGTTCACCTGGCCGGTCACTCGCTTGAAGTAGACCACCGAATCGACGGGATCGCCGTAGTACACCGGATGACCCTCCTGGTCCATCAACAACAAGCGATCGAACAACTTGAAGATGTCGGAGGACGGCTGGTGAATGACAACGAACACGAGCCTGCCCTTCAGTGCGAGCTCCTTCAACAGGTCCATGATGTTCTCCGAGTCACGGGAACTCAGGCCACTGGTGGGTTCATCCACGAACAGTACGCTAGGCTCACGGATGAGCTCCAAGGCGATGTTGAGGCGCTTTCGTTGTCCGCCACTGATGGTCTTCTCAAGCGGACTGCCCACCTTCAAGTCCTTGGTATCATAAAGCCCCAAGGTCTGGAGCATGCGCATGACGCGTTCGGAAACCTGCTCGTTGGTAAGGCCGCCGAAGCACAACTTCGCATTGTAGAACAGGTTCTGGAACACGGTGAGTTCCTCGATCAACAAATCGTCCTGGCTCACGTGCCCGATGACCCCACGGATGCGATCACGTTCGGTGTGCACGTCGATGCCATTGATGGTGACATGTCCACGTGAAGGAACGAGATTGCCGTTCAGTACGTTCAGCAGCGTGCTCTTTCCACTGCCACTTCCACCCATGATCCCGATGAGCTTTCCGCCCGTCTCGGCCATGTGCAATTCGTGGAGACCGGTCCGTCCATTGGGGAAGGCATACTCGATACCATCGGCCTTGAACACGATCCGCGCCCGCCCTTTTCGGCTCATGAACGCACCCAGGATATCGCTGTAGTAGATGGGAACACCATTGGGCGGCTTCACGCTGCTCCCATTGCTCAGCACGTAATGGCTGTCCGGATTCATGCGTTGCCCGTTCAAGAGCACCTCGCCCTTGCCGTTGTACCGCATGACGTATAGATTGACGCTGGGCACATGCAACACGCGGATATCACCTTCCAATCCGTGTGCATGCAGGTGCTTCGATTCCTGCAATGTGTTCTCTACGGCCGCATCCACGTACAGTAGGTGTGCCGCATCCTCGCGTTGTTCGGCCTTGCTGCGGACGAATGTCTGGCACTTGGCGAAATCGGCCTGTCCGATGTTGAACGTTTCGGCCACGGTGGCAACGAACTCCAACTCCTGTGAACTCGCCCCTTCGGCACTGTGGATGAACTCGAGCAGGTGCATGAGCACCACGAACTTCTGACGTTGGTTCAGTTCTTCATTCACTTCCGTACAGATGCGCAGCACCTTCACCGAATTGAGGGAGGTGCGCTTCCTGCCGCTTCGGCTTGCGCCACCGCTTGCATGGAAAGCCTGTACGAAAGCCTGGTAGCGGGCCATGTGGGCCACAGCGGCCTCCGGGCTGAACTGCTTGCGAAGGAAACGTTCAAGGATGGCCGCGTTCTCGGGCCTCGCTCCCTCGGCAACCCCATCACCCTTGGCGATGATGGCGAACAACTGCAAAAGGGCTTTTAATATCTTCTCGCTCATGCGTCCTGCATCCTGCTTGATCCCTGCCAAAAACAGCGCCCCTCTTTACGGGAGGGGCGCGGCAAGGTTGCAGGAAATATGGAGGCGCGCTACTGCTTGAAGCCGATGAGCATCACGGCACAACCGCTACCCGCCTTGGAGGGGTCCAGGTGTGCCTCCAGCGTAACATCCAACGTGTGTGCCACGGCAAGATCCCAATAGGGTGCGTTGCCATGCTCGCGGTTGGTATAAAGCAGGTTGCGGGCGTCGTCGTAAACGTTGAACACCAGGACACCATCACTATCACCACTGCAGGCCGCTACCCGGTAGGTGCTTCCCCCGAAAAGGGTCAAACCGAACTCGGCCATCTCATCACCCTGCAGCAAGGCACGGTAGAACTGACCATCGGGTATAAAGTTCGTGGCAATGTGTTTCTCGCAGCGCGCTGCGATGGGTTCACACATGGGTTGGGCGTGCAGGGCCATGGCGGCAGGCACGGCAACGAGGAGGAGGAGCGACCTACGCATGGGGTTCAGGCAAGTATCAGGTTACGTATGGAATCCACCTTGGCTTTGATGGCCGAGAGCTTGTCCTCCGAAATGGTGACGGTGGAAGTGCTGTTGATGTACGTGGTCCGGGCAGCATTGTCCGTGACCGGCTTCTCGTAGGTATAGGTGATCGTGACCGCATCGAACTCCGTCTTGAGCTCTTTCATGGCCTTGTGGATCGTGGTGGAACGATCATCCAACTCCGCGGCACCCAACAATTGCACAAGTCCGTTCAGCGTCGATTTCTGCTCTCCGATACGATCCAGCAGTTCCTGGTTGGTGGCCGTGGCGGGATCCGAAAGGGTCAGGTGCATGGAACCCACCCAGCCCCCGGCAAGTACCAGGGCGCTCACATCGTCGCGGTCGTTGTTCTTGAGATATTGATCGGCAGCGCGGAATGCCACGCCGCTGAAACGCAACAAACTGTCCTCGCTTCCCAGGTTGGCCTTGAAACGATCGACCATGGCACGATCGAAGGCATTCGACAACTCAAGTTTGGAGGCCAGTTTTTCGATCGCCTGCATCGTGGCCAATGAGCGTTGACCGTCGCGATGGACGGTGACGTATGCCAGATCGGCGCCGTACATGCCCAGCAGGATCGCCTGATCGGACTTGCCGGTCACCGCGTCGCCCTTATCCAAGGGTGTTGTCAGATCCTTCTGGTATGCCAGGCCTGCCTTTCGAATGGCATAAGCGGTTTGCACTGGTGAAGGGATGCCGAATGAACGACCGCCAATGGCAAGGACCTGGGTCCCTTGGCCGGCGTCATCCTGGATGACTGCATTATCATCCTTGTTGGTTTCGGCCTCAGGCGTACCGCCACAGGAGGAAAGCAGAATGCCGAGGCCCAGCCCCAACGTGGTGAAATTGGTATATGGCTTGGCCATGCTTGGACGAATGGATTTAACGGAGTACGGTGCCGAAGGTACAGCCCCGTCTACGCGTCATTTGTCCCAAAGGCTTCAGTTTTCAACAGAGATCTTGGGAACATTTATGAACACCCAGCGCGTGTCTTTCACCAGCTCGTTTTGCGCCAGCCCTGCAGACCATACCAAAGGATGAAAAGGTAGCATGGGACCAACAGCCAATAGGCTTGTTGCGGACCGATCGCTGCAAGATCGCTCAGTCGTCCATAGAGCAGGGGGAGCAGCGCACCACCGGAGATCGCCATGATCAACAAGGCCGACCCGGTCTTGGTGTGTCGCCCCAAACCTTGTATGGCAAGCGGCCAGATGGCGGGCCAGACCAACGCATTGGCCAGTCCCAGCAAGGCAATGCAAAGAACGGATAGCAAGCCCTCCGTGGCCAACGCCCCCACACTGAGCACGATCCCCAGTGCCGCGCTGATGGCCAGCGCCTTCTGCTGACTGATGAACGCTGGAATGGCCGCGATGCCGATGAGGTACCCCACCACCATGGCGGCCAGGGTATAGCTGGTGAGATGACGTGCGGTACTGATCGGGATCCCTTGGGATCGGCCGTAGAGTCCGATGGTATCGCCTGCCATCACTTCCACACCCACGTACAGGAACAAGGCGATCACACCGAACACCAGGTAGGGATAAGCCAAAAGGTTCTGCTTGTCCGTTCTTTTCTCCGTGACCTCCTCCCCTTCCGGTTCGATCTCCGGCAAGGGGCTAAGACGGACCAGCAGGCCAAGGCCTACCAGCACGGCCGCCATTCCCGCATACGGCGCGATCACCCGTTCCGCGAGTCGATCCAATTGTTCAGCCACTGCCGCCTCATCAAGGAATTCCAACGAGGCCACGAATGCATCACCATCGGCCAGGACCACCGCACCCAATGCCACGGGGGCCAACACTCCGGCCACCTTATTACAGATGCCCATGATGCTGATACGCCGGGCCGCACTTTCCATGGGTCCAATGATGGTGATGTAGGGATTGGAAGCGGTCTGCAACACACTGAGCCCGGTACCGATGATGAAGAGACCGGTGAGGAAGAGCGCATATTCCCTGGTAAGGGCGGCGGGAATGAACAGCAACGCACCGACGGCCATCACCAGCAGTCCCACCATCATTCCGTTCTTGAGACCTGTTCGACGCAACACCCAGGCACTGGGCAGGGCCATCACGAAGTAGGCGATATAGAAGGCGAACGCCACGAACAAGGACTGGAAGTTGTTCAGTTCGCAGGCGATCTTCAAATACGGGATCAGCGTACCGTTGAGCCATGTGACGAAGCCGAACAGGAAGAAGAGGGCCCCAAGCATTAGCATGGGCAGCAGGCCATTGCGGGAAGTTGAGGCTGACATGGAATGGAGGCGGATGGGCGGTGAAAAGTAGCCCCGCGCCCTTCCCGGTCACATGCACATCATGGAGCGCTCATTCACAGCGGATCGTGTGAAGGTCGGCCGGAGCGACGAAAATAGCCCTTGCAGTTACAGCTGATCCCCTACCAATTCAGCGACTTCTTGTAGTAACGCGGGAAGCGGATATGCTTGCGCATGCGTTGGTAGTATTTGCTCCAGCGCGGCGTTTCCACATCATAGATCTTCGTCCTGTCCGATACGCCAGGGGGAGTGACACGCTCGTTGCTGTCGTTCTTTCGATCCATACCGGAATGACAAACAAGCGAGCCGGAATGTTGTCCGGTGCTCGGCCTCTGGCAGGCATCCATACGTTTTCATGACAAAAGAAGGTATCCTGCTACATCTGCCCGGGGCGGTCTCCATGGATCAACTTTGTGGCCCAGACCGTAGCCCGTGTTCGTCGATGTGATACTTCCCCTTGCCGTCCCAGGCGTGTTCACCTATGCGCTTCCGGTGGAGATCGCCACGGTTCAAAAGGGTATGCGGGTGGCGGTACCCTTCGGTCGTGGTCGAAAGCTCTACGGCGCATTGGTAATGCGGGTACACGAGCAGCATCCGGGCCACCGCAACCTGCGCAGCGTGATGTCGGTGCTCGATACCGCCCCTGTAGTGACCTCGGAGCAGCTTGAACTGTGGCAGCGCATCGCCACGCACTACCTGTGCACCTTGGGCGAAGTGATGATCGCCGCAATGCCTACGCAGCTTACGCTGAACAGTGAGACCCGACTGGTCGCAGGGCCCATGCTCCAAGAGGTGCCGGGCAAGACCGCCCGGGGTGCCCTGTTGCTCGATGCCTTGGAACAGCGCAACGTGCTGACCCTGGATGAGGCCGGCGAGATACTGGGGTTGAAGGATCCCATGCCGGTGGTGAAAGCATTGATGGATCAAGGTGCCTTGATGTTGGAGGAACAGTTGCGCGATACCTGGAAGCCCCGCACTGTGACCTATGTGGGTCTCGCGCCGGGATCCACCGGAGAGGAGGCCTTGCACGCATGGTTCGATCGGCTGGCGAAGGCGCCGAAGCAGTTGCATGTCCTGATGCGCTACATCGAACTGAGCCGATGCCTGAGCGACAGTCCGGTCGAGGTGGAACGCAGCAAACTCATCCATGCCAGTGGGGTGACCCCCGCCGTGGTGAAACAGTTGATCACCAAAGATCTGCTGCGCGTGTATCAGCGCGAGGCTGGACTACCTCCGGAAGGAAAGGAAGGCCCGGCTCCTGTTCTATCAGCTGCCCAGTCAATTTCACTGGAAAAGGTGCGTGCACAATTCGACGTGCATCAGGTTGTGCTGTTGCGTGGGGTGACCTCCTCGGGCAAGACCGAACTCTACATCACGCTGATCGAGGAAGCGATCGATGGCGGTAAGCAGGTTTTGTACCTGTTGCCGGAGATCGCGCTCACCACACAGATCATAAGCCGTCTGCGCGAACGTTTCGGGGAACGTATCGCGGTGTTCCATTCCCGCATGGCGCAACACGAACGCACAGCCCTATGGCTGCGCTGTGTGCAGGGAAGCGGACCATCCGTGGTGGTGGGTGCGCGATCGGCCTTGTTCCTTCCTTTCCGTGACCTGGGCCTCATTGTGGTGGACGAGGAGCACGACGCCAGTTTCAAACAGCACGATCCGGCGCCCAGGTACCATGCCCGGGACATGGCCGTGGTGCTGGGCGGTCTGCATGGTGCCAGGGTATTGCTCGGCTCCGCCACCCCCAGCATGGAAAGCCAGCACAATGCGCGCACCGGGAAATACGGCTTCGCTGAACTGCTGGTGCGATTCGGGGAGGTGGCCCTGCCCACGATCACCCGCGTGGACCTGCGCGATGCGCAGCGCCGCAAAAAGATGCGGGGACACTTCACCATGACCTTGGTCGATGCGGTCCAACAGGCCCTGGATCGACGCGAGCAGGCCATCATCTTCCAGAATCGACGTGGCTATGTTCCGGTCTGGCAGTGTGAGACCTGCAGTTGGATCCCCGAGTGCGACCATTGCGACGTGAGCCTCACCTACCACAAGCAACAGCACCAGCTTCGTTGTCATTACTGCGGGCGTCACTATCCACCGCCCACCTCCTGCGGACACTGTGGCAGCACACGTCTTCGCATGCTTGGTTTCGGTACCGAGAAGATCGAAGAGGAACTGGTCGATCTCTTTCCCACCGCAAGGATCGCGCGCATGGATCAGGACACCACGCGGGGCAGGAATGCCATGGAGCGCATTCTGTCAGGTTTCGGCGAAGGCACGCTGGATATTTTGGTGGGGACACAAATGGTGACCAAAGGCCTGGACTTCGATCATGTCAGTGTGGTGGGCATCCTCAACGCGGACAACCTCATGCGTTTCCCGGATTTCAGGTCGCATGAACGTGCCTTCCAGTTGATGGCCCAGGTGGCCGGCCGATCGGGACGACGGAAAACGGCCGGCACGGTGATCATCCAGGCCTATGAAGTGGGCCACCCGGTGTTGGACCTGGTGGTGCGCCACGATGTGGACGGCATGTACGCGCGCGAGTTGGAGCATCGGCAGGCTCACGGATATCCACCGTTCATGCGCCTGTTGGAGATCACCCTGAAACACCGCTACGAGGATCGTGTCGCCACCACTGCGGCTGCTCTGGCAACAGCACTACGCGAAGGATTGGGCGACCGTGTGCTCGGGCCGGATATTCCTGTCGTATCACGCGTCCGAGACAAACACCTTCGGAAGCTCCTGGTGAAATTGAGGCGCAGTGCACACACCCCCGAGAAGGCATTCGTGCGCGACACGATCGATCGTGTGTTCAGCGAGCGTGTCCATGCCGCCGTGCAGTTGGTGACGGATGTGGACCCGATGTAGTTCTATTCGACCACGATCCGGATGGACGTATCAGCCCCATCCCCGGAAAGCCTGAGCATGTATAGGCCCTGCGATACCTCCGGCAGGTTCACAAGTGCCTCCCCATGTACCGCCCGGAGGTTCCCGTTGGCCACCATCCGGCCATCCGTGGAATGAAGCGCCCAGTTCGTTGCGTGTGCGAGGCCATCGGATGCCAGCAGCCGGATCTGGTCGCGCGCCGGATTGGGATACGCGGACCAGGTCATCTGGTGCCGCTCATCGATCCCGTTCCAGTCGCAGGGTCCCTGCAATGCATCGAAGACGGCCTTTGCCGTGAGCAAGGCCGGGAATGCGCAATCTCCATGATCGAAACCGGCACCCGCGCTTGCAGCGGTGACCGCAGGCGCACCCAGTGCCTGCATCGCATCAAAGGCCACGATGCTGTTCTCATAGAACACATGGCTGTCGCTTTCACAGTAGATCATGTGGACGGGATCATCGGGTCGCCAGTCGTACAGGTCGTTATCGCGCAGCGCCACCCGGAAATAGTGATCGGGATCGGCGATGAACGCCTGCAACACACTGTCGTGTAGGATCTCGCTGGGAGCTGCAGGCATGATGGCATCCACGGCTGCGGAACCGTTGTTGCCCAGGAACAAGGGTGGCAATTGTGTGGCCCATGGTTCCTTGAAAACTTCGTTGATGTTGTTGTACAACCCGGGGTTCACATAGCCCATGGAGAAGACCACATAAGGCAGGTAGTAGGGAGCGGGATAGGGATCGGGAGAGACCATCGGGCCGGCCTGCACCCCGCTCACATCATACGGACCACTGCATGGGGCACTTGCCGTCACCTGGAACTCGTCAGGGAACAATTCCTGGATGGCCTTGTGTGTGGCCATGCAGGCATGACCGCCCTGAGAATATCCGGTCAGGAAAAGTTGGCCATTGAGCAGGACATCCTTTGCCGCACAGAACTCGCGTGTGGCCCGCAGAAGGTCGATGCTTGCACTGGCTTCCGTGGCGGAATGGATATAGGGATGTGGGCCGGGGCTGTCGCCGAGTCCCAGATAATCGGGCATCACTCCCACATAACCGGTTCCGCCCAGGTAATACCCGACAAGGGCCTCACTGCTCAGGCGTGAGGGCACCTCCTCTCGGTGAAGGATCGTACCATGCATATAAGTGGCCATCGCGTGAAAACAACCCTGCGAGATGGGCAACACCACGGCCCCGCTGGCGATGGTGGCAGCGCCGAACGGATCGGTGGTGGCATACACCAGCTTATGGACCTCGATGGGATAGGTCGCATTACCCACCCCGTTGTCGATCAATTCCTGCACCGTGAAAGTCAACAACAAGCTGTCGGAAAGCAATACTTGGGCGTTCGACACTGGAACGGACAGGCCCCAAGCAGCGACCAAGGCGATGATCTGCTTTTTCATGCGGACAAGATAACATCCCGTTCGGAACAAGATCGGGCCCGGATCCATGCCTTACGGATGTGCGTTCAAGGAATCCCGGCCAAAGCCAGAAATGCCTGCCAGACCGGCGTGGACGGCGCGGGCGCCACTGTGCGCAATTCAGATCCGGTGACCGGATGGTGCAATGCGATGGAACGCGCGTGCAAGGCGATGCTTCGGTCCCTTTCGCCGCGCCGGGCACCGTATTTCACATCGCCCTTGATCGCATGTCCCGATGCGGCCAGTTGTGCACGGATCTGATGGAATGCTCCACCTTCGGGCCACACCTCCAACATCGCATACCGATCACCACTGACCAGCACTTTGTACCGAAGCCTGGAGATCGCCCCATCGGTACCGGGACCACCGACCCGCGCACGCCGGCTACGACCGTCGCGATCGAGCCGATGTTCGAGCATGGTCACAGCATCCGTCTTTCCCGGCAACCCTTCCACGATGGCCCAGTAGCTCTTCTCCACCAAGCGATCACGGAACATCGTACTGAGCTGGGCAAGCACACCGGGCGAACGCGCGAAGAGCACCACCCCGGAGACCGGACGGTCCAGGCGGTGCACTGCAACAAGGGCATCGTCGCCCAGGTCGGCCGCCACTTGTTCCTGAAGGCAACGGTCGCCGGTCCGATCGGGCTGTACCGGCATGCCCACCGGTTTGTTCACTACACAGAGATGCGGATCGATGTGAAGGACCGTGATCGCAGGTCCATCAGTACTGCTCATTGGAACCGGGAAAATCCGTGGAGCGTACATCCTTGATGTAGTTCACCACAGCACCGTTGATCACATCGTGCAGATCGGCATAGCGTCTCAGGAACCGTGGATTGAACTCCTTGTTGATCCCCAACATATCGTGCAGCACGAGCACCTGACCATCCACGCCGTTGCCTGCGCCGATGCCGATCACCGGGATGGTGACACTGGCGGCCACCTCCGTGGCCAGTTGGGCAGGGATCTTCTCCAACACGATGGCGAAACAGCCTGACTGCTCCAGGGCCAATGCGTCCTCGCGGAGCCTCCTGGC
This sequence comes from Flavobacteriales bacterium, assembly GCA_041745875.1. Lineage (GTDB taxonomy): Bacteria > Bacteroidota > Bacteroidia > Flavobacteriales_F > PHOS-HE28 > PHOS-HE28. Next base: position 37,910 of record JBGTIB010000264.1, read on the forward strand.
CTCTTCCTCTTCCTTGGCCCGCACCACGTAGGTCCCGAACTTGTAGATGCTCTGTGGGGTCAGACCCAGATGGCCCATGACCGGAATACCTGCTGAAAGAATGCGGTCCACCGAACCGATCACCTCACGGCCACCCTCCAACTTCACGGCGTGGGCGCCGCTCTCCTTCATGATGCGGATCGCAGAGTTCAGTGCACCCTTGGTGTTCCCCTGGTAGGTCCCGAACGGAAGGTCCACCACGACCAAGGCACGCTGTACGCCGCGCACCACGCTGCTGGCGTGGTAGATCATCTGGTCCAATGTGATGGGCAGGGTGGTCTCGTGGCCCGCCATCACATTGCTGGCACTATCGCCCACCAGGATCACATCGATCCCCGCACCATCCACGAGGCGCGCCAGGCTGTGGTCATAGGCGGTGAGCATGGCGATCTTCACCCCTTCGGATTTCATTTCCTGCAGGGTGTGTGTGGTCACACGTTTCACGTCCTTCAATGCGGTGCTCATGGTATGGGTATGTGCCAGGGAGATGAGGCCCCCCGGACGCATCGGCCAAAGCTACACCGGCCCCGGCAACTACCCTGCGCGCCATGGATCTCCGCCGGTCGCCGTTCCGATGGCACCGCTCCCCGTAGGATCATTGTCGCGCATTCCCTTCGTGTATCTTTGGCCGCCCTGAAGTCCGGGTACGAACGACACACACGGCTGACGGCATCTTACACGCATGAAACGCATCCTGATCCTCCTTGTCACTGGCGGCACCTTTCTGGGTTGCAGTACCGATCTTGACATCAACGCCCCCTACAAGGACATCACCATCGTCTATGGTTTGATGAACATGCGCGATTCCGTGCACTACATCAAGATCAACAAGGCCTTCCTCGGCGAGGGCAATGCGTTCGACTATGCGCAGATCCCCGATTCCAACGAATACGGTGAAGGCGACATCACCTATGCCAAGGTCTTCCGCAAGGCGAACGGCAACCGCGTCGATTCGTTCCCCTTGCGCGATACCATACTGGGCGATAGACTGCCGGGTACATTCTATGGTCCTGAACAGCGCTTGTACTACTTCGTGGAGAATCAGACCTATGCCCTGCCGCAAAGCCAGATCACGGTGCACCTGGAACAGGAAAGTACCTACGAGCTGGATCTCGAGGTGCGTGGCGAACGGCTCCGGTCCGAGACCTCGGTGGTCAATGACTTCTCCTTGTTCCCCACCCTGCAGGACCCCAGCTTCGAAGTGAACCTGATGGCCCTTGCAGGTGGTGGCTATGGCAGCTACCAGGTACGCTGGTCGAGCAACCGGGACGGCAAGCGTTATGAAGTAAGTTACCGCTTCAATTACCTGGAGATCCGCGGCAGCGATACCCTGAGCAAGTCCTTCACCCAGAAGCTGGGCACACGCGTAGCGCTCAACTCCCAGGTGTCCGAACAGATGAGCCTGATCATGGACGGGGAACTCTTCTTCTCGGCGGTGGGCAACCTGGTGCCCGTTGACCCTGCGGTGAGCAAGCGGGTCTTCAACGGATTGGATTTTCTGATCAATGTAGCGAACGATGAGTTCCACACCTTCCTCACCTTGAGCGCACCGATATCGGGCATCGTGGAGGTGCGGCCCGAATACACCAACATCGAGAACGGTCTGGGCATCTTCGGCGGTCGGTACTACAAGAATGCTTTGAACAAGGTGTTGAACACCGCCGGTTACAACGAGCTGATCAACGGGCCCTATACCGCAGGGCGGCGATTCTGCCGGGCCTTCAACGTGGGGCCGGACTACTGCTTCAACTGACGCCTGTCGTTCTGTCAGCGATAAGACCCGCCATGCCAGCGGGTCTTTTGCCTTCGTGGCAGGATGGCCGTCATATCGGGCGATGGCATGGACATTGACAACCCGGGCGTCGCATTGCGGAACAAGCCGCCATGCAGAACGCAAGACAATATCATGAGCAAGATCATCGGCATCGACCTGGGAACCACCAACAGTTGTGTGGCGGTCATGGAAGGAAATGAACCCGTTGTGATCGCCAACAGCGAAGGCAAACGGACCACCCCCAGCGTGGTGGCCTTCGTGGAAGGAGGCGAACGCAAAGTGGGCGACCCCGCCAAGCGCCAAGCCATCACCAACCCCACCAATACCATCTTCTCCATCAAGCGCTTCATGGGCAACTCCTTCGACGAGTGCACCAAGGAGGTCGGGCGTGTCCCGTACAAGGTGGAACGTGGTCCCAACAACACGCCCCGCGTGGCCATCGGCGACCGCCACTACACCCCGCAGGAGATCAGCGCCATGGTGCTTCAGAAGATGAAGAAGACCGCCGAGGACTACCTGGGCACCACCGTGAGCGAGGCCGTGATCACCGTGCCCGCCTACTTCAACGACGCGCAACGCCAGGCCACCAAGGAGGCCGGTGAGATCGCCGGTTTGAAGGTGCGGCGCATCATCAATGAACCCACCGCCGCTGCACTGGCCTATGGCCTGGACAAGCGGGGCAAGGACCAGAAGATCGTGGTGTTCGACTGCGGTGGTGGCACGCACGACGTGAGCGTACTCGAGTTGGGCGACGGTGTCTTCGAGGTGAAGAGCACCGACGGCGACACCCACCTGGGTGGCGACGACTTCGACCAGGTCATCATCGAATGGCTGGCCGAGGAGTTCAAGAAGGACGAAGGCATCGACCTGCGCCGTGACCCCATGGCGCTGCAACGCTTGAAGGAGGCTGCCGAGAAGGCCAAGATCGAACTGAGCAGCACCACCAGTTCGGAGATCAACCTGCCGTACATCATGCCGGTGGACGGCATTCCCAAGCACCTGGTGCGCAGCCTTACCCGGGCCAAGTTCGAGCAACTGGCGGACAGCCTGATCAAGCGCACCATCGCACCCTGCGAAAGCGCGCTGAAGAACGCCGGACTGAAGATCGGCGACATCGACGAAGTGATCCTGGTGGGTGGCAGCACCCGTATCCCTGCGATCCAGGACGCAGTGAAGAAATTCTTCGGCAAGGAGCCCAGCAAAGGCGTGAACCCCGATGAGGTCGTGGCACTCGGTGCCGCCATCCAGGGCGGTGTGCTCACCGGCGATGTGAAGGACGTGCTTCTGCTGGACGTGACGCCCCTGAGCCTGGGTATCGAGACCATGGGCGGGGTGATGACCAAGCTGATCGAGGCCAACACCACCATCCCCACCAAGAAGAGCGAGACCTTCAGCACCGCCAGCGACAACCAGCCCAGCGTGGAGATCCATGTGCTGCAGGGAGAACGTCCCATGGCCGCCGGCAACCGCACCATCGGCCGTTTCCACCTCGATGGCATCCCGCCCGCACCGCGCGGCATGCCTCAGGTGGAGGTCACCTTCGACATTGACGCCAACGGCATCCTGCACGTAGGTGCCAAGGACAAGGCCACCGGCAAGGAGCAGAGCATCCGCATCGAGGCCAGCAGTGGGCTCAGCAAGGAGGAGATCGAGAAGATGAGGAAGGAGGCCGAAGCGAACGCCGATGCCGACAAGGTGGCACGCGAGAATGTGGACAAGCTCAATGCAGCGGACAGCCTGATCTTCCAGACCGAGAAAAGCCTGAAGGAATACGGCGACAAGATCCCCGAAGAGAAGAAGAAGCCCATCGAGGATGCCCTCTCACGCTTGAAGGATGCCCACAAGGCACAGGACGCCGATGCCTGCGAGAAGTTGGGTGCCGAACTGAACACCGCCTTCCAGGCCGCCAGTCAGGAGATGTACCAGGCCGCGCAACAGGCACAGGCCAACGGTGGTGCACAAGAGAACACCTCCAACACCAGTGATGCTGAGGTCACCGATGTGGATTTCGAAGAGGTGAAGGACGAGAAGGCGTAATGCACCTGCCCCAGGCGGACCGCATTGATACCGTATAAAGCGAAGGCCCCGTACCAGTTGGTCCGGGGCCTTCGCGTTGGGTGCGTCCGCCTTCAGCGCACCGCATGCACCTTGCCATCCACGTACTCCTCTTCGCGCAGCAGTTCACCAGCGCTTGAGAAATGCTGCCAGATGCCCACCTTGCGGATGTCCGCACGGGCACGATCGTAACGCGCGCGACCCCGGCTCTTCAGCGAACCGTCCGGGTGGTATTCGTTCTGTTCGAAGATCACCTGCCTGCGGTCCACCAACTTCAACAGACTGATGGGCTTGCCATCGGCAGCATAAAGGTCCATGCGCAGGAAGTAGGGTTCCTTGGGATGACGTTGCTCCGCATAGCGCAACTGGCCGTTGGTGTAATGGTCCCGGTAGCGTAGCGAGCGCCCCCGGTAGTACTTCACCTCGCTGCGGGGCACCCCGTTCACGTGGTAGGTGCGCATCACACTACGCACATTGTCCAAGGCGCGAAAATGCCGCTCCAGGCGCCCATCGGGATAGAAGTTGCGATAGATGGCCAGCTGCCCTTCGGTATAATGACCGCGGTGTTTCAGGGTCCCATCGGGATAGTGGTCCTCCACCCATCCCTCGCAGGGTCGGCCGTTGCATTGGCGCCGTTCCTCACCCCCAAGCAACCTGTTCATTCGGTCGTAGCGATGCAGGTCCGGGCTGGGGTCGGCGTTGTCGAAGCCCTCCACGAAGTACTCGTCGTGGACCAGCAGCGAGGAGTCGTCCTCCTGCGCGTTCAGGTGTGCATCGGGCAACGCGCCGCACAGCAGCAGGACCGGAACGATCAACCTCATTGCCCGATTCAACGGGCATTCCGCCTTGCTGGTTACCGGTGCTCCGCCCCCACGAGCCTCCTGATGCGGAAACCGATGGCACCCTGCAGCACGGTCATCAACGGGCTCACCAGATTGAAGAAGCAGAAGGGCAGGTAGGCCATGGTGGCCACACCCAGCACGCCGCTCATGTAAGCCCCGCAGGTGTTCCACGGCACCAGCACGCTGGTCACTGTACCGCTATCCTCCAAAGTGCGGCTCAAGACCGCCGGCGCCAGGCCCTTCTGCTGGTAGACCGGGGCGAACATGCGGCCGGGCACCACGATGCTCAGGTACTGATCGCTGGCGGTGACGTTGGTGAACACGCAACTGGCGGCCGTGGCGGCGATCAGCGATCCATCGCCGCGCACCAGCTTCATCACCTCGGCCGTGATCCGTTGCAGCATGCCGGCCCCTTCCATGGCGCCGCCGAAGGTCATGGCGCAAAGGATCAGCCAGATGGTGTTGAGCATGCCGGCCATGCCACCGGTGCTCAGCAGTTCATCGCTCATGGCATGGCCGGTGGTCACCGAAAGGCCGGGGCCCATGGCGGTGATGGCCACCGTGTAGGCCTGGCGCAGGTAGCTTCCTTCACCACCGGCCAGATCGCGCACCAGTTCGGGCTGAAAGACCGCAGCGAACACCGCACCCAGCACGGCACCCACGAAGAGCGCAGGCAGGGCGGGCACCTTGCGCCAGATCATGAGCACCACGGCCAGTGGCACCAGGTACAACCACCATCCGATGTGGAAACGCGTGGTGATCGCCGCGTGCATGGCGCTGGTATCGGCGGCGGCCGCTCCCGCATCGTGGAACAAGCCGATGCCGCCGAATAGCAGCAGGGCGATGGCCATGGATGGCACCGTGGTCCACAGCAGGTAGCGGATGTGGGTGAACAGGTCGGTGCCTGCCACCGCCGGTGCCAGGTTGGTGGTATCGCTCAGGGGGCTCAGTTTGTCGCCGAAGTAGGCGCCTGAGATGATCGCGCCGGCCACCAGCCCCGGACCGATACCCATGGCCTTGCCGATGCCCATCAGTGCGATGCCCACGGTGGCGGCGGTGCTCCAGGAACTGCCCGTGGCCAGGGACACCACGGCGCACACGGCACAGGCGGCGACCAGGAAGACCTGTGGGGAAAGCAACAACAGTCCGTGGTGGATCATGGCCGGCACGATCCCACTGATGAGCCATGATCCGGCCAGCGCACCGATGAGCAACAGAATGAGCAGGGCCCCCAGTGCCGTGGTGATACTGCGCACCACATGCTCCAGCAATTCCTTGAAGCCCTGCCCGCGCGCCACGGCGATCGCCAGGGCCACGGCGGCGGCGAAGAGCAGGGCCAATTGGTTGGGACCCGACAAACCTTCATCGCCGAAGACCACCACGTTGGTGGCCAGCAAGGCGATCAACAGCACGAGCGGAAGCAATGCCTGGAACAGGGAGGGACCGGCCGAATGTTGCATGCGGTGGCCAAGGTAGCCGCATGGCGGACACTACCCCTTCCGTGGAGGTTCCAACGGACTGAACAGTCGTTCGTCGACTTAACGGAACTTTTCGACAAACGACCGAAACCCGAAGACGAGACTTGCATTTAATACACACTGGGTTTACATTGCGATCCCTGACGCACCACACAGACCTTGTATCGCCCCTGCTCGTTCGCCTACGGTCCCATTCCGAAACATGCCCGGGACAGCAGGCCAAGTACTTCAAAACGCTGATCGATCTCCCTGCCGGACTGGGGGTAGCTATGCCCCTGGTTCCCCGTCCCAACCCTTGAACAAACAAAGATCCCACACCCTGGTACTAACCCATAACTCCATGAACATGAATTGTAGAACTACGAACATGCCACGGCGCACACGCTGGTGGCAAACAGCCGCGCTCCTCGCGGGCGGGCTGTTGATGGCAATTGCGCCGAACAAGGTCAATGCGCAGTGCGACCATTTTCCCAACCAGTACCCTGCAACTGCAATGTCCCCGATCGCAGGTGCCGGATTCGCGACACTTAATGGATGTAACTATGGCGGCGAATACGCACTTGTTAACGTTGTGAGTGGTGACACGTACATCTTTTCCACCTGTGCTGCGGATGGGTCGAACGTTACTTACAACTCCCAATTGACACTGCGCAATACGTCAGGAGGGCTGTTAGCGTACAACGATAACTTCTGCAGCACTCAATCACGTATCACTTGGATCTCTACGATCACGGGCCAAATAGAGGTCCATCTGAGCGTATTCAACTGCCTTTCGAACTCGGTGTGTTCCACGATCCGCGTGAGCCGCACAGCGGGAGGACCTCCCCCTCCTTCTGAGGTGTGCAACAACAATATGCCTGCATCCGGCACACAAACGGTCACCACCTGCAGTGGCACGGTGTGTGATCCAGGCGGAACCAGCCTCTATCCCAACAGTGCGAACGGCACCTTGGTGATCAACCCAAGTGTAGCGGGTGACAACGTCCGCTTGACGTTCAACACCTTCAATGTGGAGAGCGGCTGGGACTACCTTTATGTCTACGATGGGAATAGCACGGCGGCTCCACTCCTGGCCACGCTGAGCGGTACCACCCTGCCACCGGTCTTTACGGCCAACAACGGCTCGCTCACCCTGCGTTTCACCTCCGATGTATCGTTCAATTACGCTGGCTTCAACGCCACGATCAGCTGTATCACGCCGCCGCCGCCAGGGCCTTGCCTGAGCGCAGGTTATGGCGCTTTCGGCTCGCTCACACCGATCTGCAACAACACGGTGGAGACCATCACCACCTGTGGTTACGGCGGCGAATACAGCAATGTGGCCTTGACCGCAGGCATATCCTACACGTTCGCCAGTTCGAACGCCACGGATTGGATCACCATCGGCAATGACGCCGGTACGGTGGGTCTTGCTTTCGGGACCACACCGGTCACCTATACAGCGGTCACCACGGGGAACCACCGCTTCTACACCCACGTGAACTCGGCGTGTGGCGAACAGGGCACCTGCCGCACCAAGACCGTTCAGTGCCTCTTTCCGCCTGCCTGTGCAGCAGCACCAACCTATCCCACCAACGGCGCCACGCTATGCTACAACGGTGAGTTGAGCTGGCCTGCTGTGGCATTGGCCAGTGGCTATGACGTGTACCTGAATGCCGGGGCCGGACCTGCCACCACGTTGGTGAGCAGCGACCAAGCCGGAACCACGTACAGCACAGGTGCGCTCAACGGTCAGTATGCCTGGCGTATCGTACCACGCAATGCCACCGGCCCAGCCACGGCTTGCGCCAACTGGACCTTCACGGGCCAGGCTTCGCCCACGGCATCGGCCAACAACGATGGTCCCGCCTGTGTGGGACAGGATGTGCAGCTCACCGGTTTCACCGATGCGGCCACCTACAGTTGGAGCGGCCCCGGCGGCTACACCAGCAACGACCTGAGCCCTGTACTGAGCAATGTGGACGTTGCCGATGGTGGTGACTACATCTTCACGGCGGACAATGGTAGCTGCACCTTCAGTTCCACCACCACCGTGGTGGTGAACGCTGTGGCACCTGCGCCGACGAGTACCACCAACTACGCCATTTGCCTGAACGGCACTGTACCTGGAGGCCAGGGCCTCACGGCTACGGCTCCGGCCACCGTACCGGCCAATGCGGTACACAACTTCCCCGGCGGTTCCTTCCACAGCGAAGGGATCACGTTCGTCGTGCGCAGTACCATGAACGTCCCTGCCATCCCGGCCGGTGCCGTGTTCACGGGCGCCACGCTCACCCTCACCAACGTGGAGGCCTTCAGTCCTTCTTACCGCAGTGAGATCCGTGTGGATATGACCGGTGCGTATGTGCTGGCCGAGACAGCCTTGTCATCAGAGGGGTCGGCAGGTGTGATCTCCCCTGATCCGGTGATCAATCTGCCCGGCTTCCCTTCCACAGGTGGTGTGGTGAACTTGCGTTTCCGTGAGTCCTTCAACGATGGCATCAACCCTGATGCGATCATCGGGGGCGCCTTCATTACCCTGAACTACCTGGTACAAGGCCCCATCCTCTGGTTCGATGCAGCCAGCGGTGGAAGCCAGGTGGGTAGTGGTACGCCATTCAACCCGGTGCCCGGCGCTGTGAACGCAGGTGTGGGAGGTTTCACCACGCTGTATGCGGCAGTGGACGATCCCAACTGTCCCAGCGGTCGCATTCCTGCGTACTTCAGCGTGGGCGACCAGTTCACCACCTTCGAGATCAACTCCGACATCCAGGCCAGTCAGACCACCTGGGAGATCAAGAGCGTGGACAACGACATGGTGGTGTGCAGCGGTGGCCCGTACTTCGACGGCTTCCAGTTGAACATCCCCACCAGTTGCTGCATGCCCGAAGGCTGTTACACCCTGGCGGTGTATGACAGTGGTGGGGACGGCATGGTGAACGGTTTCAACGGTGGTTACTCGTTGCGTAACTCGGCCGATAACCGCCGGATCATCGACAACACGGCCAACGGCGACTTCGGAAGCACCAGCCAGATGACCGGCAACAGCTACAGTTTCTGCATGCCGCTGGGCGATGATGAGCTGATCTACACCAGCTGCGACAAGTACTGGTGGCGGACCGCCGAGTACATTGTGGCCACGGAGAACCTCGACGTGAGCGCCATTTGGGTACCCAACGGTGCCAACACTGTGCAGAGCAACACCACCGGTTACGAGTTCTGGTTCTACAACCCGAACGGTGGTTACAGCTTCCGCAAGTTCCGCAGCCACCGCATCACCGATGGTATGGCGAATATCGGAGCCACCCGTACCGCACACATGAAGATCAACAACTGGGCTGTGGTGAACCACATCCCCGAGAACGATCTGATGAACGTCCGGGTGCGCGGCCGTGTGCTGGGCAACAATGAGCCTTGGGGTCCTGCCTGCCGCTTCGTACGCGACCAGGATCTGGCCCTGTGCCCACCCACCAAGCTGATGGACATCCCGGGTAACGCCAACCTGAGCTGCGGCCAGTTCCGCCAGTTCGTCGGTGGACAGCGTGTGTATGCGCGTCCTGTGGGTGGTGCCACCCAGTACCAGTGGCGCTTCAAGATCCCCGCTGAGAACGTGGAGATCGTCCGTACCACCAACACCTACATCCTGAACTTCCCCTGGGGTGCCGCGCTGGCCGATCCATTGTTGCCAGGCAAGACCTACGAGGTGGAAGTACGCGCCTTCAAGGGCGGTGAATGGTGCATCGATCCGCTGAACCCCGACAGTGTGTGGGGCGACATCTGCCTGCTCACCATCCAGGCCCCGCCTGCGGTTGACGGCAACCAGAACATCGCCATGGAGAACGAAGGTGGCCTCAACATCTGGCCCAACCCCAACACCGGCGAACAGTTCTGGCTGAACATCGATGCCATCGAGGTAGGTGTGCTCACCGTTGCGGTGGACATCATGGACCTCACCGGCAAGCGTGTGATCGCGCGTGAGATCCCGGTGACCGACCGGAACCTGAACACCGTGATCGACCTGAACGGCGATCTGGCCACCGGCATGTACATGGTGAACATCACCGCCGGCGACAAGCGTTGGACCGAACGACTGGTGATCGCCAAGTAAGCGACCATACAGCACGAAAAGCGGAAGCCCCGCCCCGATGATCGGGGCGGGGCTTTGCTTTTGTGGGCTGGTTGGTGTGTCGGATGGTGAATGGAATTCGTTCCGGCCCAACGAGCAGCGCAAGCAAACTCGAAATATTAGTTTTCAACAAGCAGCCCATTCTATTGCTTCAGCCAATTCAGCCACGTAAGCTTGCACCACGGCCGGAACATCCCCCTGAACCTACCGATCCGGCAACCCAACAGTACGGTCCAACACTCCGACCCGCCGCCATCATTGTTGCGCCCCGACCAGTTGCGGCGCCCAGCGGCAACCACGATCCTTTCTTGTATCCAGGTATCCTTCGGATAGCGCACTCGCTCCAACACGGTCCCTGCTGCCAGTCCGCCGCGTGGCCGACTTAACAACGGCGATAGCCCGATCCGCTGTCATTCCCCACTTCCCTAGAAGCAACCTAACCCAAACCCAAAAAACCATGAATTGTCGAAACTCATCGACTCCGATCCCGCGCCGAACGTGGGCTTGGCTGAAGAGCAGCCTGTTCGGGGCGGCTCTCGTGTTGTTCGGTACAGCGCAGGCGCAGGTTACCGTAACGGCCACCGCAGGCGACGTTGGACCCACGAACTATACCACGGTGAACGCCGCGTTCGCGGCCATCAACGCGGGCACGCCGCAAGGTGATATCGTGGTGACCGTCACGGCCAATACGACTGAACCCGCTCCACCCACACCGCTGCTTTCCAGCGGAACCGGGGCATCCAGTTACACGAGTATCCTCATCACCTGTTCCGGTGATGTGACCGTGAACTCGGCCTTGGCGCCCACGGCTTCGCGCGGGGTGATCGAGATCCAAGGTGCGGACAACGTGACCATCGATGGTGACGATCCCATGACCCCCGGGAGCCGGAACTTGACATTCCAGTCGGCGGCGGTGGCAACCACCGGGGTTGCCGTGGTGCGTTTCGCATCCACTTCAGCTGCCAATGGTGCAACGTTCTGCACGATCCGCAATTGCATTGTGATCGGATCGCGCAACTCGGGTACCTCTACTGTTGTGAATTACGGTATCTATTCAGGTACTGCCGTTGCGGGTAGCACCTCTGTCTCTGGGCAGTCGGACAACAACGACAACATGACCATCGAGAACAACGAGGTTCGGCGTTGCTTCTGGGGGATCTACGCTGCCGGTACGGCAGCGAACGTTGCTGATAACCTGATCATCCGCAACAACGTGGTGGGTTCGGCCACGGCGGCTGATGCGGTGGTGAACCGTGGTATCTACATCCAGAACACACAGGTAGCCGCGAGCGCAGCTTCCGCCATCGTTGAGGGCAATGACGTCCGCCTCACCGCTGAGGCTGGTGGTACCACGAACGACATCGCGCACATCGAAGTGGCCAACGGCAACGCCGGTGCGATCATCCGCCAGAATTCCATCCACGATGGTATTCAAGCGAACACCGGAGGGCAGGGATGCTACGGGATCCTGGTCAGCGGATCCACCAACAATGCCGGTGTTGTGATCTCCAACAACTTCATCTGGGACCTGAACAACGACAACTGGTCCGCTTCGATCGCGGCTACCTCGAACGACATCCCGGTCGGCATCAAGGTAAGTGTAGGTGCGACGGGACTGAAGATCTATCACAACACGATCAGCCTCAACAAAGCCAATAACGACCCTGCCACCGCAGGTTACTCAGCGTGCTTGCAGATCCACACGACCGGCGCGACCGGCTCGGACATCCGCAACAATATCTTCTCGAATACACAAGCCTCACAGCCAAGCAGCGTGCATGTCTGCGTATTGGTGCCATCGGGATTCCCTTTCGGCACGATCAACAATAACGCGTACTACCCGCTCGGCGCCGGGCATTTTACCGGGTGGAACGGGGCGACCCGTGCAACCCTCGGGGACTGGCAGACGGCCACTACCCAAGATGGATCGTCGATCGCGAATGCGCCACCCTTCCTATCTGCCACCGACCTGCACATCGAGACCACGCCGGCCGGTCCGGCACTGCCCTTCTTCCAGACCGGAGCGAACGGCACGGGCGTAACGGTTGACCATGACAACGAAGCACGCGCGACGCCTCCCTGCATCGGTGCGGATGAATTCGTTCTCGCCGTTTGCACCACGGCGGATGCCGGCACAGTGAACGGAAATGGCAACACATGCGATGCGGTCAGTAACATACTGGACCTCTCGGGCGCCACCAGCGGCCTTGGTATCAGCTACCAGTGGGCATACGGCCCGGTCGGTGGACCTCACACCGATCTGCTTGGCACGGATCCTACCCAGAACACCAGCGGTATTCCGGTGGGTTCATGGGAAGTGGTGAGCACGGTGACCTGCGCAAACTGCGGACCTTGCGACGATACAACGCCAGCCTTCGCGGTGACGGTGAATGCCCTGCCGACCATTGGCGTGGACGTACCCGCCGCGAACTACTGTGCGGGCAACCCGGCGATCGCGATCACGGCCTCCGGCGCGAGCACCTATGCATGGAGCCCCGCAGCGGGCTTGGACGCCACCATCGGCGCCACAGTAAATGCCAGCCCTGGCAGCACCACCACCTACACGGTGACCGGTACGGACGGTAATGGCTGCGTGAACACGGCCACGAGCGACATCACTTTCAGTGGTGCGGACCCGGTGTTCTCCTTGCTTACCGGCGATCCGAACCCCACCTGCTTCAACGGCGACAGCCAACTGAACGCCTGCGCGGCCTCGAACGTGGCCGCCAATGCGCTCGCCTTTGGTACGGGCTCCGGTGCGCTCGACCCCATGGCGGGAGCTACCAATGCACTCATTACGTTGCCGAATGATGATACTCCGGGCGCCCTTCAGCCCATCGGCTTCCCCTTCACCTTCAACGGGGTCTCGTATACGGAGTTCAGCGCATCTCCGGACGGCTTCATCAAACTGGGTGCCCCCGCTGCGGTAAGCCAGTTCACCAACAACATCACGGCAGTCGCCAACCAACCCAAGATCTTCCCATACTGGGATGACATTGCCACCGGAACGACCGGCAACGTGCGCTACGTGGTCACCGGCACAGCACCCAACCGCATTTTGAAGGTTGAGTGGTTCGTGACCATCCCACGGAACACTACTGGGCCGGCGAACAGCACCTTCCAGTGCTGGCTGTACGAGTGCAGCAACAACATCGAGTTCCGCTATGGCACGATGAACAACGCCGTCATGACCGCCTCGATCGGGGTCTCGGGCAGCACCACCAACTACCAGAGCGTGACGCTACCGGCCTTGACGGTGAGTACCACCGTGGCCAACAACTCGGTCGCCACACAACCGGCCGCAGGCTCGTTGATCAGCTTCTCCACGCCGACGGTCTCCTACGCATGGTCGCCGAACACCTTCCTGAACTTCGACAACATTGCCGACCCATTGGCCAGCAACATCAACGTGGCCAGCCAGACCTGGACGGTAACGGCCAGCACGCCAAGCGGCTGCGTTGGCACGAGCGACCTTACAGTGACCACCTCCGCGCCGATCACGGCTGCGAACATCACGGGCGACTTGGAGTACTGCGCTGGTGGCAGTACCACGCTCACGGCCGTTCCGGCCGATGGCGCTGGTCCCTACACCTACCTATGGAGTCCCGGTGGAGAGATCACTGAGAGCATCATCGTGAGCGCTCCAGGATCCTACAGTGTGGATGTCTTCGACAACTGCGGTGGCAGTGCGAACACCGGCATGGTGAACGTGACGGAGAACGCGCTGCCCACGGTGGACGTGACGCCCACAATCGCCACCTACTGCACGGGCGATCCGGCCATCACCCTCACCGCGAGCGGTGCTGTTGGCTACATCTGGAGCCCTGCTGGCGGCCTTAGCGCAACCACGGGTTCCGTGGTGGATGCCAGCCCGGCCACCAACACGATCTACACTGTGACAGGCGTGGACGGCAACGGATGCGAGAACGAGGCCACCAGCTCGATCACCTTCGGCGGTGCCGCTCCGGTGATCGCTTCGGTAACTGCCACCCCGAACCCGACCTGCTTCAGCGGAAACAGCCAGTTGCAAGTGAACGTGACGTCACCATCGTTCACGTACTGCACGGCCGCTGCAACGAGTACGAGCTTCGAGAAGATCAGCAATGTGACCTACGTGGACATCAACCAACCATCCAGCGCCACTACCGGCTATGAGGACTTCACAGCCGTGATCGGCAATGTGGTCGCTGGCAGTGGCCCACTGCCGGTGAGCATCACGGTCTCCAGTGCCTACGCGAGCGATGATCGGGTGAGCATCTGGATCGATCTCAACCAGGACGGCGTGTTCGCGGATCCGGGGGAACTGGTCTTCAATGCCGCTGTGAGCACCTTCTGCCCGGCTTGCAACGGCGGCGTCTCAGTGGCTGTGCTCACTGGTACCATCTCGGTACCCGGCTCGGCCTTGAACGGAAACACACGCATGCGTGTGCGCTTGTGGGACCAATCGAGCAGTCCGAATTCCACTCCATGCGGCACTTCCACGTTCGGCCAGGTGGAGGACTACACGCTCGCGATAACCGGCGGTGTGGATACCTACAGCACGCTCTGGACGCCGAACACCTACCTGGACTTTGACAACATCGACGATCCTCTTGCCTCAGGCATGGTGACCGACGAGACCTACACGGTGACCGTAACGAGCGCGAGCGGATGTGATGCCACTGGAACCGTAAGCGTTACGTTGACCCCGCAGCCCCAAGAGCCGACAACGGCCTGCTACGAGACCGCCACATTCAACAACACCACCTGCGCGTGGGAAGTGACGGGGTCACCGGCACCGGTG
>JBGTIB010000265.1:0-30011 GCA_041745875.1 Flavobacteriales bacterium
GGATGGACGTGAATGAAATGCATGGAATTATTCACGTCCATCCCCGTCCATTTCCGGTTGAGGTAATTGCCGGTTGAAGGCAGCTCTGAGCATCGACTTGGTTTCGCACAGCGGTCCCTGACGCATTGTATGGAACCGGCAATGTGATCCACAGGATCGCACTTCACTCCGCAGCCACCACCACCCTTTGCACCGACGTGTGCCCTTCCCCATAAACCCGAAGTACATACGTTCCCGGGTGTAGATGACCCAGATCGACCAACGCAATGTTCGAACGCTTCCTCTCCAACACCAGTCGACCCTGCATGTCCAACACTTGAACGCCTGTGATGGGAGCACGTCCACCTTGCAGATGAAGCGGACCACGTGTTGGGTTTGGCCACACAGCCAAGTCCTGTGACACCACGTCGGGAACGAAGGTCGATCCCCCCAGTTCGTACTGGCTGAAGAAGCGCCAGATCTCCACACTGGCATCGAAGTCCATGCAGGTGATCTCCGGGGAACCCGGCGTGGGGGAATTCGGCCAGCTATGCCCACCGCCGATCACTTTGAAGTGCTCCACCGTGCTGCCGTTGATACCGCCTGAATAGAGTTGACGTTCGGCCACGGCATCATCTGTAGGGTCGTTGTCGGGTACAGGGAAGATCTGCGGCGTTGGGCCGCATGCGTTATGGGTCACCCAATACGTGATCAATTCTTCGACGCCCAACATCGTGCTGGTTCCTGTGTAGGGGTTGGTATCATCCTCAGTGCCGTGTACATGGATCACCGGGGTAGGGGTGGGGGGGCCGCAGGTGCCCAGCATGCTCACGGCCATGGACCCCGTAACGCCGCCCACCGCCGCGAAACGATCACTGGCACAGGCCATCTTGTAGGCCATGAAACTGCCGTTCGACATGCCCACACAATACACGCGCTGGACATTGACCGCATACTGCGCTGCGATGGTATCGATCAGCGCTTCCAGGAAACCCACATCATCCACGGTGGAACCAAGGATGTTGGCATAGTTCCAGAAACGGATACCCAACAAGGTGGACCCATCAGGATGCACCACGATGAAGTTGGCCGTGTCCGCGATGGGCCTGAAGTCGCGGTACTGCGCGAGATCAGCACCGCTGGAACCAAGCCCATGGAGCCCGATCACCAAGGGCATTGGTTCACCTGGTAGATAACTCTCAGGTACGTAGAACGAGTAGGTCCTATTGATGCCGTCGTGTACGAAGGAGCCCTCCACAGTGGTCTGCGCTGCGGTGCTTCCGCAGAAAAGCAATGCAAGGAATGGAAGGGGAGGACTGATCCGGTACATGCGGTAGGTAGTTCGCGCGGCCAGCCCAAAGTTCCTCAAATATCTCCTCCTCGGGTTCTTCGCCAAAAAACACGGTTGAGATCAAAACCAAGGACCCGGCCACCCGCTCACCCCACCAACCGCTTCACGATCGCCCGCACCGGCTCAACCGCCTTGGTATGCGCGATGCTCGGTCCCGCCACCCACACGGTCTTGTACGTGGCCTGCTGGGCCGCTACTTCCGTAGCCTTCATGCCGATGTGGAAGCGCAGCATCTTCACCCACTTCTTCAAACGGCGGTTCTTGTTCAGCATGCGCTCGATCCAGGGGGATCGGGTGCCGATGGTTTGCACATACGGCGTGTTGATCACCGTACACGGCGTGCCGCTGATGCGTTCCGTCAGCACGATGTCCTCGGCGTTGTATTCCACGCAGGCCTGCTTGTATGCATCGGTGATGGGTGCCTCCACCGACGCGATGAAGGGACTGCCCACCGAAACACCTTCCGCACCATAGGCCAGCATCCGGTCCATCTCCGCCTTGGAACCCACGCCACCGGCCGAGATCACCGGTATGCTGCAATGCTTCTTCAGCACGGCGATCAGCTCCTGCGGCGTAAGCTCGCCGCGGTGCCCGCCCGCCTCGTTGTTCACAGCGATCACCGCATCCGCGCCCTGGGCTTCCACCTTCTGCGCGAAACGCAGGTCGGTGACATCGCAGAACACCTTGATGCCCACCGCGTGGGCCGCCTTGATCGTCTGCTCCGGACTGCCCAACGAGGTGATGATGAAGTCGCAGCCCGCTTCGCAGATCACCTCCAGCTGTTTGGCGGTCCTTGGGTTGCTCTTGTTCACGATCAGGTTGAATCCGTAGGCACCCCTGCCGAACTCCGCCTTCGCCGCCTTCAACGCGCCGATCGCCGCTCGCAGCTCCTCCAGCGTGCGGTAGTTCAGAGCCGGAATGCAGCCCGCCACCCCACAGCGCATGCCCTCCTTCACCATGGCCACATTGCTCACCAGGAACATCGGGGCGATGATCAGCGGGTGCTCCAGTTGAAGCATGTCGGTAAGGCGGGTGCGCATGGGAGGCCAGGGAATTGCCGAGGCGCAAGTTCGCACAAGAAGGGCCAAGGTCGAAGTCCGCATCTTCGCCTCAATTCCCATGAACCTCCTCCTCCTCCACGGCGCCCTCGGCACCCGCGAGCAACTCAACATACTCAGCGAAGTTCTACCCGGCGTCCGCACCCACGCCTTGGAATTTTGCGGCCACGGCGAGCGCGCCATCCCCGACGAAGGCCTATCGATGGAGGTCTTTCTGCGCGACATCAGTGATGCCATGCAAGAGGCGGGCTGGAGCGAGGCGCACCTTTTCGGCTCCAGTATGGGCGGCTATGCTGCGCTGCTATATGCGAGCCGCTTTCAGGAGCAGGTAAGGTCGGTGGTGACGCTGGGTACCAAGCTGAGGTGGGATCGCGCCGGACTTGACCGTGAGTTGCGCCTGCTGGATCCGCAGAAGATGAAGGAAAAGGTGCCGCAATTCGCCATGGAGTTGCTCGCCCAGCACGGCGCGGATCGATGGGAGGAGTTGGTGCACGCTACGGCCCAACTCATCACCGGCCTGCAGGAGCAGCCACCCTTGACGCATGAAAGCTTCACGAAGATCACCTGCCCGGTGATGCTTTGCGTGGGCGACCGCGATCGCACGGCCGTGCCCGAGCATACGCTGGAAGTTGCCCGTCTGGTGCCCCGCGGCGCCACGCTGGTGCTGCCTAACACCCAGCATCCTTTCGGTGCGGTGGACCTGCACGTGCTGCTGCCGCACCTGCGTGCTTTCTGGGGCGTGGAGGTGAATGAGCCTTAGCCGATCCGCAGGCGGAAACGCGTCCGGGGTTTCTCCCGGCCCTTGTCCTTGCGATCCCATGGCGAACCTGGCAGATGCTCCTGTTCCGGGGAGCGGGTGGTCGTCCAGCCTTCGATCACCACATAGTGGCGGCGGTGTTCATCGGTGACCTGCACGTGATCGATGCGGTAACGTGCCACCGCTTTGCGCGTATTGCCCAGTTCCACCTGGAAGATGTCAAGGTCCACTGCGCTATCCGGTGTGGGGAACACTTCGCCCACGCTGTAGGTGCCGATGCGGATGGTGTCGCCGGGCGCCATGGTGAAAGTGCCACCGGTCATGGCCGGTGAAGGGCGCTTGGCCAGGGCCACCACGCGGCAGGCGCTCGGCGTGGGGTTCACCACGAACAGCTCGTTAACGAACATCTTCTGGCATTCGACCACCTCGGGCTGGTATACCGGCACCACCGTCTTCCGAGGCTCGGGATCGATCCGCGGAATGATCCCGTCGTTGTCACGGCCATATTCGAAGAAGCCGATCTGCTTGCCCGCTTCATCGAAGGTGGTGGTGCTCTTGTACCATTGGATGCCGCCATCGGGTGCGTCGCTTACCTCCACCTTGCTCACGGCACCGTTCGGGTGGTAGCTGAAGCGGGCGCTGGCGTGGCCACCGATGCGGCGGGTCTGGTAGCTGAAGATCTCCTTCCCGCTTTGGTCGTAGGCGAAGGAGCGACCCCAGTGCTGCTCCTTGTCTGTCCATTCCCTGGTGCTCACCTTGCCGTTCTTGAAGTGGTGCAGCGCCACGAGGCCGCTATCGGTAGGAATCTCCCTGCGGCCGGTCTGTGCGGACAGCGAAAGTGCGGTGAGTGCGACGAATATGGTGGTGATGACGCGCATGGCGGGCCGAAGCCAAAGATCAGGCCGTTCCGCAATAGTGCGTTGCGCTTTGTTGGTACATCATGCCCATCGGAAGGGTGAGCGTGCCTTGAATAGCGATCTTCGCGATTCACATCAGCATTTCGAACCGTGGCCATGTCCCGATCCATTCAGAAGATCCTCGTCGCCAACCGTGGCGAGATCGCCTTGCGCGTGATGCGCTCCGCCCGTGAGATGGGTATCCGTACGGTTGCCGTGTTCTCCGAGGCCGATCGCAAGGCCCCCTTCGTGCGCTTCGCCGATGAAGCCGTATGCATCGGGCCCGCCCCCAGCAAGGAGAGCTACCTGGTCTTCGAAAAGATCATCCAGGTGTGCAAGGACCTGAAGGTGGATGCGGTCCACCCGGGTTACGGCTTCCTCAGTGAGAACGGTGACTTCGCCACGGCATTGGAACAGGCAGGGATCCTGTTCGTGGGCCCCTCTCCCCGCGCCATGAAGGTGATGGGCGACA
The DNA here is from genome assembly GCA_041745875.1 of Flavobacteriales bacterium. Lineage (GTDB taxonomy): Bacteria > Bacteroidota > Bacteroidia > Flavobacteriales_F > PHOS-HE28 > PHOS-HE28. The sequence goes on from JBGTIB010000265.1 coordinate 4,514, forward strand.
AGCTCGCAGCCAAGGCAGCCGTGAAGGGCCACGGTGTGCCACTGGTACCCGGCACCGAAGGTGCTGTGAACAGCCTTGAGGAGGCCATGAAAGTGGCCCGGACCATCACCTTCCCGATCCTGATCAAGGCTGCCGCCGGCGGTGGTGGCAAGGGCATGCGCATCGTGGAGGAGGAAAGCGGTCTGAAGGAAGGTCTGGAGCGTGCGATCAGCGAGGCGCAGAATGCCTTCGGTGACGGCAGCGTCTTCATTGAGAAATACGTGGCCGGCCCGCGTCACATCGAAGTGCAGATCATGGCAGACAAGCACGGGAACATCTGCTACCTGTTCGAACGGGAGTGCAGCATCCAGCGCAGGCACCAGAAGGTGGTGGAGGAGGCGCCCAGTGCGGTGCTCACACCGGAACTTCGCAAACGCATGGGCGAAGCCGCCGTGGCGGTGGCGAAAAGCGTGGACTACATCGGTGCCGGTACGGTGGAATTCCTGCTCGATGAAAGCATGGAGTTCTACTTCATGGAAATGAACACGCGTCTTCAAGTGGAGCACCCTGTCACGGAAATGATCACCGGCCTGGACCTCGTGAAGCTGCAGATCCGGGTGGCGGAAGGGGACCGATTGCCCTTCACACAGGAGCACCTCAAGATCAACGGACATGCCATCGAAGTGCGGGTCTATGCGGAGGACCCATCGAACAACTTCCTGCCCGACATCGGCAGGCTGAATACCTATCGCCCTCCCCAGGGCATCGGCGTGCGGGTGGATGATGGATTCGAGGAGGGCATGGACATTCCGATCCACTACGATCCCATGATCGCCAAGCTGATCACCCACGGTGCCACCCGTGAAGAGGCGATCGAGCGCATGGAGCGGGCGATCGATGACTATGCGATCAGTGGGGTTGAAACGACTTTGGGGTTTTGCCGCCTGGTCATGGGGCACGAAGCCTTCCGCAGCGGGAAGTACGACACGCATTTCGTACGGGACCATTTCAAGACCGATGACCTTGAAGGCAACGATCCCGATGGCAGGCAGGTGGCTGCATTGGTCGCGGCCCTGTTGTCCGATTCGGACAGGACCGGGCCCGAACCGCGATCAAGGGATCGGCCCATTATGAGCACTTGGAAACTGAAACGGCATTGAACCGTAGAAAGCCCGGCCTTGGCAACCATGAAAATAGCGGCACCGGCTTTGCGTTCCTACCTTCACAGTGTGGTTCGTTGAACCCATGCGAACGATCGGCGCAAATATGGCATCCCTGGCGGCTTTACTGCTCGCCATATCACTGAATGCCCAGGAAGGCCATGGGACCAGGGTCCTTCAAGCCCATGTGGTCGATGGCGATACGATCCCGGTGTTCGAACTCCCTGAAGCCCATATCGTTGCCCCCTTTGTTCCCAGGAACCGGCGTGAAGCGGCGCAGTACGACCGGCTTACCCGCAACGTGGTGAAGGTCTATCCCTATGCCCGGATCACCGCCCAGTTGCTATACGAGTATGAGCACGATCTCTCGCGGATCCAACGCGATGGGGATCAGGAATTGTACATCAAACTGGCCGAAGCGGAACTGCGGGCCGAATTCGAGGCGGAGGTCAAGGATATGACCACCAGCCAGGGACGCGTGTTGGTGAAACTGATCGACAGGGAGACAGGACGAACCTCCTTTTCGCTGGTCCAGGAGCTGCGGGGGAATTTCCAGGCCTTCATGTGGCAGGGCCTCGCGCGCTTGTTCGGCCATGATCTGAAAAGCACCTACGATGGTTCGGGCGAGGACCGGATGGTGGAGGATATCGTCCGGCGCATCGAGAACGGTGAACTTGCAGTTGTCGCGCGCACGGCGCGTACCGATCGTGCACAGGCCAGACTCGAGAAGCGCAAGGCGCGCCTTTACAGGAAGTACGGCCTTTCGATGCCCGATACGTCGATGAACTGACGAGCCACAGATCGGGGATCAGGGCTGTTTCACCAAGGTGCCTGCGTACTTCTTTCCACATGCCGTACGCGCCACCACGTTATAGCTTCCAGGCGCGAGGTCACCGATGAGGATGCGACCGTCAAAGGCACTTCGGATCTGTCGAACGATGCGCCCTCCGGACTCCGACACGGTCACCTCTTCGAGTCTTTCCGGTACTTTCAGGAACACTTCGTTCTGTGCCGGATTCGGTGACAACAGCAAGGGCAGGTGGTTTCGCTCCGGGATATCGGTATGGTCATCGATGAATACCTCGGCTTCCCAGATACAGCCGTTGGCATCGCTCACCAGCAACTGGTGGATGCCGGGTGAAAGGCCCTCGATGGGATCGGCTACAGGGACACCATCCAGTGTGACCTGATAGGGCGGTATGCCACCATTGATCACTAGAGAAAGTGCACCATTGTCGGCACTTGTGGCATGAACGATGGACACTTGCACCAGGATCCCATCCGGTTCGATCAACACCACCTGCCCCGTGGTGCTGCATCCGTTCGTATCCACATAGGTATAGCTTACCATGCCTGCCGGTAGATCCCCGATCTCCGCGCCCTGCGCACCATTGTTCCAGATCACGGACCCCGCCGCAGGTCCGGAAAGGTTCTCCAGCGCAATGGTGCCATCCGCTGATCCCGCACAGGAAGGCATCGACACGTCGACCAGGATCTGTGGGGTAGGGAACACTTCGACGACGACCGAATCGCTTTGGGCTGACACACCGTACTGGTTCTGTGCCACCACCCAATAGGTACCTCCACTGGTGACAGCCAGGTAGCGACTTGTATCTCCGGTGTTCCATTGCCAGGCGGCATGATCTCCGGCATCCAGGATCACGGTGTCACCCGCACAGAAGGCCAATGGACCCAAGGCTTGGATGGATGCCTGATAGGTCTCGCCCTCCGTAAAGTGATGTGCCTGGTTGATCGTAGGCCCGAAATAGGTGTCGATGTGGCCGCTCACATATTCCACTTCCACTGAATCGACCTGTGTCAGTTGGCCCAGCCCGAAAATGTGATGTTGTGAATTCTGCCCGACGAAGTTCTCTCCACACAAGGTGTATTGTGTGTACTGCTGCCCTCCGGCGAAGACACGGATCCAGGAGCCAATTGCCGGTCGATTGGAAACGGTGCCTTGCAGCGTGAATTTGATATGGGCGTTGGGTCCCCCTGAATTCTGCCAGAGATAGGGGTGGTAGGGAACGAGGTTGTGGACCACGATGTCGTAGAACCCGTTGTTGTCCAGGTCACCACGTGCGCACGAATAGCTATGTGCGCTATGATCCCCAGTGAAGATCGCGAGCGAATCCGCGAACACCAGTCCTCCGATATTCCGGAAGAAGTAGTTATGGTCAATGGGACCGATGGGCACACCTGATGCGAAGTAAAGGTCCTGGAACGTGTCATTGTCGTAGTCCATCCAGATGCCACCCCAGGTCCACGAGAGCACATCAACACCAAGGGTTTCGGCCATGTCCGTGAACGTTCCGTCGCCATTGTTCACCAGTAATTTGCAAGCACGATCGGGCATGGTCCCTGTGTTCGTGATGAAGATGTCGAGATCGCCATCGTTGTCGAGATCGCCAAGTGTGATGGTCATCGGGTCGTTGAACGGGAATCCTATCCCGGCACTGTCGGTGACATCGGTGAATGTTCCATCGCCGTTGTTGCGATATAGGGTATTGGCGTAAAGCCGGTCGTTGATGATGAAGAGATCCGGCCAGCCGTCAAGGTCATAGTCGAACCAGACGGATTGGAAAGACAATCGGATGCCATTGCCTACCCCGGCACTCATGGTAACATCGGTGAATGTTCCGTCGCCGTTGTTCCTGTAGAGGTGGTTCAAGCGTGTATAGTCGGAGGAGGTGCCTTCGAACTCGTAGGTGCACACATAAAGGTCGAGATATCCGTCGCGGTCATAATCACCCCATGAGGCGCCGAAGTTCTTCTCGTTGGACTGGATGAGGCCTGCAGCCACGGACACATCGGTGAAGTTGAACTGACCGTCGTTACGGAACAGCTTGTGCATGCCACTGAAGCTGGTGGTGAACAGGTCATTGTCCCCGTCATTATCATAGTCCACCCACAGCACATGCTTCATGTCACCGAGGATCGGGAGGAATGGCGTTTGTTCCTGCAGGGTGCCTTCCACGTTCAGGTAGAATCTGGCGCTATCGCCGCGCATGCAAAAACTCAGATCGTCCCACCCATCGTTGTTGAAGTCGAAGAAGCTTACGCCGCATCCGTAGGTGGTCGTATTGGTCAGGATATCGACGCCTTGAACGGCAGCCACATTCGTGAAACTTTGCCCCAAAGCCCCGCCGATCGGACATGCGGCGATCAATAGGTCGAATACGATCAGGGTAGTTCTTGAAGTGCCCCGAACAGCATGCGATGGAAGTTCCTGCATATATCCCACGGAAGCTTGGTTTCAGATCATGGAGCGCTCACTACAACACGCGAAACATGCTGGCCAGCGGAGGAGTGAAGGTGTACGGAGTATGCACCGGCTGCCAGCTCGGGTAGACGTAGCGCATAGGTTCCTGCGGGAATATGTCCCAGTTCAGCTGCATGGACCATCCTGCCGGGAGCATCGTACAACCTGACGTGGGCACCTGTAAGATCAACGCCGGTCCGCAACATCAACCTGTCGCCCGAGCGGATCGGGTTGGGAAATACCGAGACGTTGGTGGGCACACCCTGCTCATCCACGCCCACCGCCTCTACATCAATGGCAAGGAAGTCGTCGAACTGGGCGTTCTCCAACATATTGCCGGCCATGTCCGTGGCACCGTCCAGCATCAGGGAAATGGGGATGATGTCGGCATCGATGTTGGCAACGTCATAAACACTGCGGTAGGTGGACGAATTGAGCCACTGGGAAGCCATCGGGTCCAGGGTCAGCACGGTATTCACGTCGGTATCCGCCAGAAAGTCGATCGTCGGCGACGTTGCAGGGTCCATCAGTTCATCGAAGATCGATGCGATCGTAAGTCCCCCAGCGCCTACATGACCATTGGTCACGACGTAGGTGTTGGCCGTGAGCAGGACCAACTCGGGATTGCGCGTGTCGAGGCTGAAGACCTCCGGTTCCACAAAGGGCAATTGGTTATTGCCTGCGGCATCGCGTGCGAAGCTCACCGACAATCCGAGCACATCCTCTTCGCGCCCTTCATCCTGCACATTGAACACAGCCATGAATGTCTGGGCATCTGACCAGGCACTCTGAGGGGCGGAGAACGTGAGGGAGCCATCCAGGCCTGTGGCTCCTACAAGCTGAATGATGGGCGCTTGAGCGGCATCCATGGGTTCATCGAACTCAATGTTGAAATGCATTCCACCCGGCCCCACCTCACTGTCGGAGACCACTTGCACCGATGGTGCCGCAATAGACACGCTCGGTCGGCGGGTATCCACGGAGAACAGTTGAGGGAAGCTGATCTGTGTAGGGGCATTGCCCGCCACGTCCGTGAAATTGACAAGCTCCACAGTGATATTGAATAGTTCCTCTTCTGCCACCAGCATATTGTATGCGCGCTGGTAGGTGGAGTCGTTCAACCATGAAGTGTTCGCCGGATTCAGGAAAAGAGAACTGCCCAACGGGTCGTCGTCCGGAAATGCGAAGTTGGGAGTGAGGCCGGTATCCATCGCCTCATCGAATGAGAGCGTGACGATCAAGGCCAGACTGCCAGCATCCTGCTGGATGAGCGTTTCATCGCTCACGTTAACCTGTAGGAGCCCCGGATCACGTGTGTCGATATCGAACAGACCGGATTCATCATGATCCACCTGTCCGTTCCCAACGAGATCCACAACACCGCTGACCAACAACCCGATGGCCTCTACTTCATCATCGTTATCAATGATGTTGTACACCGCTTCATACTGGAACGGGTCCAGCCAGGCACTGGCGTCCGTATCGAACAGCAGGGTAGTGGAAAGGTCGGCAGTGGTACTGAACGCGAGTGTGGGTTGTACCAGGGTGTCGCAGGCTTCGCCGAACGCGATGAGCACGGACAACTGGCCGGCTGTGGCCACCGCACTATTGACCATCGCGTTGTCCACACCGACCATCGTGACAGTGGGACGGTCGGTATCGATCAGGAAGGGCCTTGCAGCCAGGCTTACATCCTGTCCGAAGCCATCCAGTGCAATGGCATCATCGATACGCAGAAAGATGTCGGTCATGCGAAGGTCCGACGGCAACACTTCAAGTGTCATCGTGAAGGTGCTGTCAGTCGTCCATGCCGATCCCACCAGTGCTGTGGCTTCCACCAGCGGGTCTTGGGTCATGAACTGCAGTGTCGGCATTACGGAGATGTCCATGGGACGGTCGTAGGTGATCGTGACGGTGAAACTGCTACCGATATCAGTGATGTTGATCACTTCGTCAGAAGCGACGACCTCGACCACCACAGGGCGCAGTGATCCGAACAAGGAATTGGCCAGGGCTACACCCTCGGAACCGATCTCAATACCGATGTGCCGCCCTGCGATATCATCCATCGGGGGGTGAATACCGCCCCATATGCGCGACAAGCTGCATTGGTCCGACGCATCGCGATAGGTGGCCCACTGAAGGTAAACGTCCTCCGAAGGGCCGATCTCGAATTCCAGGAAATCATCCTGTGGGCAGTAGTAGTTGCTCAGACCACCAGGGAAGAAGGGGTCCCCGGTCATCAGGGTCAACATTTCAGCCGCGGTGCTCGAGTAGGTGGAATGGCCCGATATGTACCCGGAGAAGGGAGGTGTCACGAACCAGGGGCGTTGGTAAGGCCACCAATTCTCGGCCAATATCCAGCCCACGCCGGCATAGTCCTCCTCGGAGTCGTCGATGTATTCGGGTCCGCGCCAGGTGTACAGTTTCATTTTCCCCACATGTTCATTGAGGTCGCCCGCAAGTGGATCACCCTCGACCACTTGTTCGATATAACCTGGTACGATGGGCAATCCGGCCGGGTGGAAGTTGGGTTCAAGTGGGTCGCTGCACTGGCCCTTGTCACCCATGTACCGGATCGCGGACACAGGTCGCAGATAATCATACCAACCCTTGATACTCCATGCCGTCATGGCCGCATCGTGCATGGTACCGCCCATTGTGAAATGCGCTTTGATATCGTATTCGAGGTCATCCAGAATTTCTCCCTGGCCCATCCAACGCCGCTCGAAAAGCGGATGATCCATCACGTCGTGCATGATCTCGAACCAGTGCCCGGGAGGTGTAACGGACTGCGGCCCATCGGCCCAGAATTCCGCCAGGATACGGGTGTAATCACCGCGTTTCACGATCTGGGGTTGGTAGGGAAGGCCGGTCACAGGGTTCATCGTATGACCCGGGCTGACAACACCCCCTTCCGTATAGTCATAGAAGTCACGGAAGGCATCCCAATCCTGTGCATCCGGATAGGCCTGTATGTTACCGATCGTCGCAGGTGAGATGTCCCACATGGTCGTATCGTCGGGGTCCAGGTGTGACTGCCAGACCGAGACCATGGTGAAGCTCCATTTATAGAAGGACTCCAGACCACTGGGGTCGAGCGTATCGATGTAGGCTGGTGCGCCAGGGTCTTTGTACACCTTGAAGATATTGCCGTTCTGATCGTATTCCGTGGCTTGTGCCGGATCCAGCGCGAAGGGAACCACTTTGCCCCAGTCATGGCCCAGCGGCGGCGGCGTGCCGAAAACCGGATTCCCGGCCTGATCGAAGGCATTGGTCAAGGTGATCTGTTGCCATAGATTGGGGTCGATGATATCCGGGTTCCCGGGTAGTTCCACCTCGATGGGCGGGTTCGATACCGTATAGGTGGTGCCTGCGTAATTGCCCACCTCATTGGACCCGTCCGTGAAACCGTAGGCGATGTATTGTTGGGCGATGTAATTGCCCAGTTCGGCAGCACCGCCATGGACGTAATCCGTGGATACGTTGGTGATATCGTATCCCAGTTGCGCCATCAAGGCATTGATGTTCTGTTGGGTGGTCAGTATTCCCGGCGAATTCTGGAAGCGATGGACGATCATCCGGTACATGGCGAAACTGATCGCTTCATGCCGAGCCGCTTCAATATTCAGTGCTCCGGTGGGCATGGCGACACCATCAAAGGGGCAATCGTACATGCCGCGCAACCTGCCCAGCAGGTAGGGCTCGGAGTTGGGGTCATACGCCCCCCAAGCGTCGTACATCGCGGCAGAGGTCTGGAACAGGTTCCGCGCATGTACCGGAGGTCGGGCAAAATCGCGAGATATGGCGCCCAGAAGCTGTTCGTTCCATTGCCGCGCAATGGACGGGTCCTGTCCAAATGCAGCGAATGGCATGGACAACAGGAAAATACTTGGTGCCACCAGGCAGGGTAAAGTACGAAGCGCCATGAGGGACTGGGTTTAGAGGTTTGGTCGTCAGGCTACGGTCGCGATGATCACGGTCCGGTCCTAGCATCGGGCAGTGTTCGACATTCCTTACTGGCAAGTCCCTATTCCCGCATTCAACGATCCATACCACAGGGGCTTTCATGGCCAGGGACCGATCTCCTGAACAATTCTGTTCGAGGGTAGGGTACCGGTCATTCCATCATCCTCACAGCCTATCGATCGACTTCGATCGCAGCGCTCGTCGATGCCAATGTAATACGGTCATCGATCCAAAAACAAGTGGCGGATGCGATCCAACCAGGATCAGCGACCCTATCCTATCTGAAGGAGGGGGCGACCACCAGGTCCTTGCTGCCGCGGACATGGGTGTAGAAACCTTCACCACTTTTCACGCCGAGCTTGCCTGCACTCACCATTTGAACCAGCAAAGGGCAGGGCGCATACTTTGAAGCACCCAGCCCATCATGCAACACACGTAGAATGGATAAGCAGGTGTCCAAACCGATGAAGTCTGCAAGTTGCAGTGGTCCCATGGGATGGGCCATTCCGAGTTTCATGATGGAGTCGATCTCGGCCACGCCTCCCACCCCTTGGAACAAGGTCTCGATGGCTTCATTGATCATGGGCATCAGGATCCGGTTGGCCACGAAACCCGGATAGTCGTTCACCACGACAGGTACTTTTCCGATCGCCTTGACCAATTCGATCACCTGGTCGGCTACCCCACTTCTAGTGTTATAACCGCGGATCACCTCCACCAGTTTCATCACAGGTACCGGGTTCATGAAGTGCATGCCGATCACGTGGGTCGGCCGAGCCGTGGCAGCGGCGATGCGTGTGATGCTGATGCTGCTCGTATTCGTCGCCAGTATGCAGCCCGCAGGCGCATGTGTATCGATGTCACCGAAGATGCGAAGCTTAAGATCGACGTTCTCCGTTGCGGCCTCCACCACAAGCTGGGCCTTTTGTACCCCGGGTCCCAAATCGGTGCTGGTGGTGATATTGGCCAGGGTGGTGGCTTTCTCCTCTTCGGTCAAGGTTCCCTTGGCGACCTGCCGATCAAGGTTCTTGGAAATGGTCGTCAATGCGTTCTCGAGGTTCGACGATCTTAGGTCGATGAGGACGACCGCATGTCCACTTTGTGCGAATACATGGGCGATCCCATTACCCATTTGGCCGGCGCCGATGACAGAAATGTTCATGAAAGGAAGTTGGTTTGGCGCGGCAAGGTAGTTGCCGATCGCCTTCCCCTCTTACTTGCCGTCGCCCTTGAGGATTATCAGCACCGTGTAGGCAAGGATCTTCAGGTCCACGGCGAGGCTCATGTTCTCGATGTAGAGGATATCGTACTTGAGCCGGCGTACCATCTGGTCCACGTTCTCGGCATAGCCGAACTTGACCTGTCCCCAACTGGTGATCCCAGGACGCACCTTGTGCAGGTGCCGGTAATGTGGCGCGACCTCCATGATCGCATCGATGAAGTGTTGGCGCTCGGGACGGGGTCCGACAAGGCTCATTTCACCTTTGAGCACGTTCCAGAACTGCGGCAGTTCATCCATGCGGGTACGCCGGAGCCATCTACCGATCGGAGTGATGCGCGGATCCGCACTGCTGCTGAGTTGCGGGCCGTTCTTCTCCGCATCACAGTACATGCTTCTGAACTTATGTATCATGAAAGTGCGACCATATTTACCGACACGTTCCTGCTTGAAGAATACAGGTCCTTTGCTGGTCAACCCGACAAGGGCCGAGATGATGAGCAGCACCGGCGATAGGGCCAGAAGTGCCACCAGGCTGACTGCGATATCCATGATGCGTTTCACGGAGAACTGCCAAGCGGGCATGATCTCCGGGTTCACCTCGATCAACGGCGTGCCGAATATGCTCGTCATCTTCACCGAACCACTGAGGATGTCATACATATCGGGGATGATCTTCACCCGAACCCCGGTACCCTCCAGTTCATTCATGATCCGGCTGATATGGGCGTGCTCGCCCGAGTCGACCGCCACGATCACCTCTTCTACATCATGCTTGGTGATCACCTGACCCAATTCGTTCCATTTCCCCAAACGATGCAGACCGGTGCCGGCAAGAAGCTGATCGCCACCATTCACATTGAGGAAGCCGATGAAGCGGTTCCCGGGTGATTTCGGCATCGCTTCGATCTCTTCATAAATGGAAAGCGCACGCTCATTCCCACCCACCAACACGGTGTTGAAGCCGATGCGCCGACCGTGCACCTTACGCACGGTGGCACTGGTGAGGATGAATCGGGGGATGAACGTGCATGTGAAATGGATCAGGAAGAGCACCACGAACGACCGGTAATAGTACTGGTACCCGGCAACCTCATCATCCAACAGCAGGACGAAGAAGATGATGATGACCCCGATCACCGAAATAAGCAGTGTCTGTCCCAGCTCTTTTGTACGGTAGCGTCGGAAAATATCCCGGTATCCACCTACCACGGTATACAACCCGAACCAGAACAATGGGATCAGTACCAAGGCCTTGTAAAAGTTGGCATCGAAGACCAGATCCACCTGATGCCCGTATTTGATCGGCTCCAGTTCGAGTTTCCGGTATATGTAGAAGAGGGACCACGCCACTCCCGACCCCAGGATATCGGATACCACATACTTGGCCACCTGTACCCGATGCTGGCTCATGGGTTGGTGCGTAGCAATTTTATGTTGTCGAAGTAGACCTGACCCTCCATACGGCTTACCGGAAGGCTCACCTCCAGGTAGAAATTGCGCTGGCTGATGCCGCCCACATTGAATACCGGCGAGAGGTCCACGTGTATCTTGTTCCAGGGCATGTTGCCGTCCGCCTGCATGGTGGGAACTACATAGAGATAAGGAGCCGAGGACGCTAGGCCGTTCTCAACATACTGGATCCCCACGGTGAAGGTGACATCGTTCCGATAGTCCATCTCCAGGAACACGGGACCACCGAACACGTTAAAGCCCACATCGGTATACACCCGGATATACCGGTGATCATCATCGAGCATGATGCCAGCGAAATTGGTCCCGTCCACTGAAATGTCGGCGTTGGTCGCGGCATCGTAAATGATCAGCGAGGTGTCACTGGCGGGGGTCAGGTTGAGTTGGATCCCTGGATCGCTGAAGGCTTCGATCCAAAAGGATGTTTGGTCGATATAGGTGACCACGGGTGAAATGGTGACGCCTTCGGTGGGTACTACGTTAACGGATCCTGTCCACGAGGTGTAGAAGGGATATCGGATACGGTCGTCGTAATAGCCGTTGCGCTTGATGCCCGGGGTAATGGTGATCGTGGAATTCCCCTCACGGAGAACGGGAACGCGGGCTGGCAACTCCCACACACCCATGGATTCCTCGTCCGCATATACCCATACATCCGTGATCCGGCTCGTACTGCTGCCCTGGTCGGTGCTTGTGGTCACCGAAACAGCGGGGATCATCACATACGAAGGGACCTTGTCACCCTTTTTACAGGCGAACAAGGTCACAAGTATCAAGGGCGTTGTCCGAAGGACGCGTAACATGGTATCGCGCGATGAACGCATGGAATGCTGTGATCAGTATGCAGGCTCAGGAGCGTACCAGTGCCATCTCGTCCAATATCCTGTGCGCGGTAGCTAGGGCTGCAGCCCCTTCCGCGGCCGTTACCTCCGTCGGAATGTCCTTCGAAATGCTATTGGCGAAGGCCCGCAACTCTTCCCGGATCGCATTGGTGGGCAGTACTTCAGGCCTTTCGAAGGAGATCTCCCGGAAACCTTTTCCTGGTCCCAGGTCCAGCGCGACGGCAAAGGGATCGGGTTCACCTTCCACAGCTCGCATGCGAACGATCTCCGTCACCTTGTCGAACATATCGATGGAAACATATGCATCCCTTTGGAAGAAGCGACTCTTACGCATGTTCTTCAGGCTGATGCGGCTTGCGGTGAGATTGGCCACGCAGCCGTTCTCGAATTGGATACGTGCATTGGCGATATCCGGCGTATCACTGACCACCGCCACTCCACTCGCATTGATCCGTTCCACCGGACTTTTCACAACGTGGAGAACGATGTCTATGTCATGGATCATCAGGTCGAGCACCACGCTCACATCGGTACCCCGTGGGTTGAATTGTGCCAGTCTGTGGGACTCGATGAACATGGGCGTGTTCAGGTAGGGGACCGCCGCGCGGAACGCTGGGTTGAATCTTTCGACATGACCTACTTGTACCTTCAAGCCGGTGGCGTTGGCGATGGTCACAAGTTGTTCGGCTTCTGCAATACTATTGGCCAATGGCTTCTCGATGAACACATGTTTTCCTGCGCGCAGTGCCATGGCCGCAAGTTCGAAATGGGACAGGGTCGGCGTTACGATGTCCAGGGCATCGACCTGCTCCAATAGTTCGGATGGGTCGGAAAAGATGGTGGTACCGAGATCCTTATGCGCTGCTGCGCATTTGGCAGGGTCCGGGTCATGACAACCGATCAGGTGCCATTCAGGCAGTTCTCCGATCTGCTGGATGTGGATGCGGCCCAAATGTCCGGCACCCAATACGCCGATCCGAAGTCGTTGTTCATTCATGGTACTTCGCCTGTGGATGCATTCCCTGCACCTGGTTCCAGGCACAAGTAGGATCGAAAGGCGGCAAAAATAGCCCTCTGCGATCGGGCAGGACAGGTAGCCGTCCTACTTTTGATGCGATCGAGCAGATGGAGGACGATTACAGGCACAAAGGACTGCGCAAGCAGTTGGTGGCCGAACTGGAGGGCAAGGGGATCAGTGGCGTCCGGGTATTGGAGGCCATCGGCCAGGTACCCCGGCATCTTTTCATCGACGATACGGCCTTCCTTCGCCAGGCTTATATGGATACGGCCTTCCCGATCGGCTGTGGCCAGACCATCTCCCAGCCTTGGACGGTGGCCTTCCAGTCGCAGTTGTTGGATATTGCTCCCGGTATGAAGGTCCTGGAGATCGGCACGGGCAGCGGCTACCAGACGGCCATTCTAGTGGCATTACGCGCGCGCGTGTTCACTATAGAAAGACATCGTCCACTGTATCTGCGTACGAAGGAGCGTTTGCAGCGGCTGGGGTACAAGGCCAACGCATTCCATGGCGACGGATACCTAGGCCTGCCGCGCGAGGCACCCTTCGACAGGGTGTTGGTGACCTGCGGCGCCCCTTTCATTCCCGAAGCATTGCGCGAGCAGATGAAGGTCGGAGGAAGGGCGGTCATCCCGGTCGGGGAAGGTGAAGTTCAGACCATGGTGCTCCTGGTGCGCAAGAGTGAACAGGAATGGGAAGAGAGCAGCCATGGCAGTTTTCGCTTCGTACCCATGCTGGAGCAACGGACGTGAACGAGATATTGTCACTCGATATCGATGGTTACATTTGGCCCGGTTTTGGGGAAGCGCGGCCCTCGTTGGTCGGAAGATGGACCGAAACAGCGTAAACAAAGTGTTGTTAACATCGTTCAAGATCGTTGATTACTTTTGCCGCGCTCACCGGAATACTTTTGGCCGACAGGAGCCTTCACAGACAAACCAGTTAAAGCACGCAAACCAAAAACGTTCAACATGAAGAAGAGTGTACTTTTCGCTGCAGCGCTCGTGGCCGTGACGGCCGCAAACGCGCAAACGGGCGAGATCACCAGCAACCGCGGTGAGAACTGGCTCAGCCAAGATGGCGATTGGGGATTGACTTTCGACGCCACCCCGTTCCTGAACTATGCCGGCAATCTGTTCAACAACACCAGCGGCAACAACATCGGTCAGGGTTTTACCTACAATAACAACATGTTCGCCATCCAGGGCAAGAAGCTGGTGGATGCGAACACCGCATACCGCGGCATGTTGCGCATCGGCTTCGGATCCGATAAGGCCACCTCACTGGTGGGTATCATTCCAACGGCCACCCCACCGCCATTTCCTGAAGTGGTGGTCGAGGACGCAGAAACCACAAGCAACTTCGATCTCGTGATCGGTGGTGGTTTGGAGAAGCGGGTAGGTAGCAGCCGTGTGGTGGGTGTTTACGGTGGTGAGGCATACATCATGCTCTCTTCCGAAAAGACCACCTACGACTGGGGCAATGCAGTGACGGGTGACAACCCTGTGCAGAGCAACCCGTTCGATGCACAGCCCGGTCGTCGTACCGAGGTCAAGCGCGGTAGCATGTTCGGCTTCGGCCTGGGTGCCTTCGTCGGTGTGGAATGGTTCTGCGCTCCGAAGATCTCGCTCAGCGGTGAGTACCGTTGGGGCCTGATGCTGTCCAGCCGTGGCTTCGATAACACCTCCTACGAAGGATGGGATCCGACCGCAGCCAACAACGCTGGCGCCGTACGTACCTGGGACATCGAGGGTCCTACCGGCAAGACCAACACCTTCAGCCTGGACACCGGCGTAAGCGGTGCTTCAGTGGGTATCAACTTCTACTTCCAGTAAGCGAAGGCTCCGTAACTGGATATTGCGAGAAGCCCTCCCGACCATGGTCGGGGGGGCTTCTTACTTTAACGGCATCAAGCGCAAGCGCATTTTCCGATGATCCCCATCCTCGATGCACCAAGGATCTGTGAAGCTGATGCGTACACCATCGCTCACGAACCTGTGCTTTCCATCGATCTGATGGAGCGGGCGGCGGTTCGTTGCACGAAACGCATTCTGGAAGAGCACTACAAAGGCCGTTTCGGCCGACCCGAGCTGTTGCGTTATGCGGTGGTGGTCGGTATGGGGAACAACGGAGGCGATGGACTTGCGATCGCTCGGGCACTCTATGGGGCTGGCGTTCCGGTCCGTGTGCTCAGGGCCATGCACCGCCAAAAGGCCTCGCCGGACCATGCGGTCAACCACCAGCGCCTACTCGCATCGGGTGTGACCTGTACTGATTTCGGAGAGCATGATGCCCCCCCCAGCTTCGCCCGGCAGGAAGTCATTGTGGATGCCCTGCTCGGCACAGGGATCACCGAACCGATCACCGGTCTATTGGCCAGGATCGTCAAGTCGATCAACGCATCAGGTAGGCCCGTGATAGCGGTGGATATGCCCTCTGGTCTATTCACCGAGGACAACGGAGCCAATGATCCCACCTCCATCATACGCGCCCACTTGACGCTGAGCTTGGAACTGCCCAAGTTGGCCATGCTGCTGCCTGACAATGATGCGTTCGTGGGGGAATGGACCCTGGTCCCCATCGGCTTGGACCGATCCTTCATCAACCAGCAGGAAACGGCATATCACCTGATGGAGGAGGCGGATGCCATGAACATGGTTCCTGTCAGGCCACGGTCGGGCCATAAAGGAACGTTCGGTCATGCCTGCATTCTGGCAGGTGGCGAAGGACGAATGGGAGCCGCATTGCTCGCCACCAATGCGGCCTTACGCAGTGGTGTGGGCCTGGTCACGGCACAGATCCCCAGGTGCGGACTGGCCTTGATCCAAAGCGCTGCGCCCGAGGCCATGTGTATCCCCGATGCCGATGAAGTGAAGCTCACCGGGTATACCGATGTCCAGGGAACCACGGCACTCGGAATTGGACCCGCTATCGGGACGCACAATGATACCGCCAGTCTGTTGAAGCGTATGATCCAGGATGCATCGGTACCGATGGTGATCGATGCCGATGCCTTGACCATCCTCGCGGCCGATCCGACCTGGATCACCTTTCTACCACCGGGTACGGTGCTCACACCACATCCAAAGGAGTTCGATCGTCTGGCAGGCGCGGTTGCCGAAAGCGCTTACGTTCGGTTGCAGGCAGCACGCGAACTGGCAACAAGGACCGGATGTATCGTCGCACTGAAAGGGCATCATACGGCGATATGTGATCAAAGTGGAGGGGTGACCTTCAATGCCACGGGCAATCCCGGCATGGCCAAAGGTGGCAGTGGCGATGTGCTCACAGGCCTGCTGACGGGGCTTTTGGCACAAGGGATCGAGCCTT
Organism: Flavobacteriales bacterium; assembly: GCA_041745875.1. Taxonomy (GTDB): domain Bacteria; phylum Bacteroidota; class Bacteroidia; order Flavobacteriales_F; family PHOS-HE28; genus PHOS-HE28. The sequence continues at coordinate 20,766 of JBGTIB010000265.1, forward strand.
TGACAGCTTCCAAACTGGGCGTTCACCTGCATGGACTAGCTGGTGATCTTGCAGCTCAACACAGGGGCATGGATGGAATGACCGCACAGGACATCATTGCTGCGATCCCCGAAGCATGGGTGCGTTTGCGCAATGCTTCAGAGGAGTCCCTCCAGTGATCCCAGCCCTTCGCGAACCACGACAGGCTCACCGCCAGTGGTAAGATCGATCACTGTGCTGCCCACCAACCCGCCGATGCCGCCATCGATCACAAGGTCCACCTGATGACCCAGGTGTTCATCGATACGTTCCGGGTCGGTGGTATGGTCCACCACCTCATCAGCATCATGCACGCTGGCAACGACCAGTGCGTGCCCCAGGGCCTCCACGATCGCAAGCGGGATCGGGTGATCAGGCACGCGGATGCCGACCGTACGCTTGTTGTTCTTGAACAGCTTGGGGATCTCGCTGCTGGCGGGAACGATGAACGTATATGGTCCGGGCAATGCCTTCTTCATCAGTCGGAATGAAGGCGTATCCACCTGTCGGGCATAGAGCGACAGTTGGCTGAGGTCCTTGCAGATCAGCGACAGGTCGGCCTTGCGCGCCTTGTTGCCCTTGAGTCGGGCCACCTGTTCGATCGCCCTGGCCTGGTGGGCGCTGCACACGTAGGCGTACACGGTATCGGTGGGGCAGATCACCACGCCTCCATCACGAAGCTGCTGTACCACCATGGCGATCTTCCGTGGCTCGGGGTCCACCGGATGTATGCTCACGATCATGCGTAAAGGGACTGTCAGGCCTTCACACCCGCCTGTGCGGCCTTGCGGTGGTCCGCCAGGAATTTTTCCAGGCCGATCGTGGTCAGCGGGTGATCGAAAAGTGCAAGGATCGCGCTCAGCGGGCAGGTTGCCACATCGGCTCCGACCTCGGCGCACTGCACGATATGCAGGGGATGCCTGATGCTCGCCGCCAGGATCTCGGTGCCATAACCATAGTTGTCGTAGATGGTGCGGATCTGCTCGATCAGCTGAACCCCATCGTTGCTGATATCATCCAAGCGCCCGATGAAGGGAGAGACATAGGTGGCGCCTGCTTTTGCGGCCAGCAGGGCCTGTCCCGCGCTGAACACGAGCGTACAGTTGGTCTTGATACCCTTGTCCGAAAAGTATTTCAACGCCTTCACCCCATCGCGCACCATGGGCACCTTCACCACGATGTTCGGATGGAGCTCAGCCAGATGCTCTCCTTCGCGCACGATCCCTTCGTAGTCGGTGGCGATGACCTCGGCACTCACATGACCCTTCACGATGTTGCAAATGCTCACATAGTGCTTCAACACATTGTCATGCCCGCTGATGCCCTCCTTGGCCATCAATGAGGGGTTGGTCGTAACGCCGTCCAGGACACCGAGGTCCTGAGCTTCCTTGATCTGGGCCAGGCTGGCCGTATCGATGAAGAATTTCATGCTGGGGATGGATGGCCGCGAAGGTACTCCGATCGCATGGACGCCCGTTGATGGAAAGCCCCCCACCGGGATCCCTCCATGCCTGCCTCCCGTACTTTTGCAACCGATATGAGCCCCAGGACCCTTTTCCTCCTCCTTCTGTTTCCCATCGTTCTGCCATTCCAGGCCCAACCTGCGGGAAGCGCGTTGAACCACACCGATGAAAAGGGGCGCAAGCAGGGTGAATGGGCGAAGTACTGGGATTCCGGCAAGGTGCGCTACATGGGTGCGTTCGAGAACGGCATGCCGAATGGGCTTTTCCGGCATTTTGATGAAGCCGGCGTGCTCACCAGTGAGGTGTTGCATGTGGGTGAACGGAGCCGTGCCCGGCATTTTCACCCTGAAGGCGGGCTGATGGCGACCGGGAATTACATCGATCAGCGGAAGGACAGCACTTGGAACTACTACGATGTGGAGGGTCGCCTCCGCAAGGTGGAACACTACAGCAAGGGCGAATTGGATGGAGCCCAGATCACGTACTACGGCTCAGGCGGCATGGCGGAGAAGGGGCATTTCAGCAATGGCATCCGAAAAGGAGAATTCAAGGAATGGTTCGAGAACGGCCATCTGAAAAGTGAATACACCTATGTGGATGGCCGACCCGATGGTGATGTGCTCCACAACCACCCCAATGGCCGGAAGGAGTCGGAGGGGCGTGTGGTGAACGGAGAGCGGGAGGGGACCTGGCGCTACTTCAACGAGGATGGCAGCCTGCACCTCCAGGCCGTGTTCCGCAGCGGGGAAATGGTGAAGGAAAAACGCGAGAACGGCACCTTCACCGAATATTGGGACGGCGAGAAGGTGAAGCGTGTGGAGAGCTACCGGAACGGCAAGCGTGAAGGAAGTTTCGTGGAGTATCACAACAACGGCACATGGCTGCTGAAACAGCAAGCCGCCGACCCTGTGACCGGCGCATCGCAGGATCTGGAACGGGTGCTTGAAGGCCAGACCAAGAGTCGTGAGGGTTCGTACAAGAACGATCTGTTGGACGGCGCAGTGAAGGAATACGATGAGCGGGGCAAATTGGTACGGACCACACAGTACGTGGCCGGTGAAGCGGTGAAGGGAAAATGAGCAAACACGGACGCATATTGGTGGCCATGAGCGGTGGCGTGGACAGTTCCGTGACCGCGTTGATGCTGCATGAGCAAGGCTACGAAGTGATCGGCGTTACCATGAAGACCTGGGACTATGCCGATCAAAGTGGGGGCAAACGGATCACCGGCTGTTGTGACCTGGACAGCATCAACGATGCACGGAACATGGCAGTAAGCCGTGGCTTCCATCACATGATCATCGATATCCGGGAGGAATTCGGGGAGGCGATCATCGGGAATTTCACAAGCGAGTACCTGGCCGGTCGCACACCCAACCCGTGTGTTCTGTGCAACACGTTCATCAAATGGGAGGCCCTGTTGAAGCGGGCGGATATGATGGAATGCGAGTTGATCGCCACCGGTCATTACGCCCGCGTACGAGAGGAAGCAGGGGAGCGCTGGGTGGTGAGCAAGGGACTGGACGAGAACAAGGACCAGAGCTATGTGCTATGGGGTCTGGAGCAGAAGAACCTGGCCCGGACGCGCTTTCCCATCGGTGGGTTCCGCAAAAGCGAGATCCGGCAAATGGCATTGGAAAGCGGTTTTCCGGAACTGGCCAGCAAGAGCGAGAGCTACGAGATATGCTTTATCCCCGACAACGACTACCGGGGCTTCCTGAAACGACGCGAACCTGCGGCCATGGCCGAGCTGGCACGCGGTAGCCTCGTGAGCACAGGCGGGGAGAAGCTGGGGGAGCACGATGGTTACCCGTTCTTCACAATAGGCCAGCGCAAGGGTCTGGGGATCGCCACCGGCGAACCGTTGTACGTGACGGAGATCGTGCCCGAGACCAATACCGTGATCCTGGGGAGCAAGGACGAACTGCAGCGCGTTACCATGTGGGTGCGCCGTCCGAACTTCCAGAAGTTGGAGCTGTTACAGGGTGAAGTGGAGGCCGTGACGAAGATCCGCTACAAGGACCGTGGCACGCCCAGCACCCTTCAAATGGAAGGCGAACATGTTAAAGTTGAGTTCCATGCCCCTGTGGCAGGCATCGCTCCGGGGCAGAGTGCCGTCTTCTATGACGGGGATGATGTGATCGGAGGAGGATTCATCGATCGGCGTAACCAATGAACCACCGAAGCCATGCGTAAGATCTTCGTCACAGCCATCGCAGCGGCCCTTGTCCTGTGGTCATGCAAGAAAGACGACCCTATCGTGCTTGATATGGGGTATGACTATTTCCCCGTGGCCATTGGGACCTGGGTCGAATACCAGGTCGATTCCCTCTGGCGCGACGACCAGATCAGTGTTCTGGACAGTGTGAGCTATCGCCTGCTGGAACGGATCGAAGAACATTACATCGATCCCGCAGGCCGGCCGGCCAACCGGATCATGCGTTATGTGAAGGACGAGAACGACAACTGGGTCGTGCGTGATGTTTGGACCAGCACGCGCAACAACATGGCCGCTGAAAAGACCGAGGAGAACATGCGGCGGCTCAAGCTTTCCTTCCCGGTGCGCGAAGGCAGGCGCTGGGACAGCAACATCTACAACACCGAGGACGAACTGGAAGTGGCGCATCGCGAAGCACATGAACCCTGGCAGGTGAACGTCCTTTCCTTCGACAGCACGGTGGTGGTGCGAAATACCCTGCCCGCCAATCAGGTCGAGCGGCGTGACCTGGAAGAGCGTTATGCAAAACATGTCGGCCTTGTGGAGAAGCACTGGGCGGAGACCAATACGCAGCAGGATTCCGGGGTCATACAGATCCGGGGTTTTGAAATGTCCATGGTAGTGGTGGCGTATGGAACGGATTGAACCATGAAGTGGAGCACCCTCATTCTATTGCTATTGGTGGCTTCACAGTGGCAGGCTTGGGGGCAGACAGCTCCGGATACCTGGTGGGTCCAGTTCACGGACAAGGCGAACACACCGTATACCATCGATCAGCCCAGTGCCTATTTGTCGGCACGATCCATTGAGCGCAGACAGACCCAGGGCATCCTCGTGGATGATCTGGACCTTCCTGTGGACCCGGCATACATCGCCACGGTGCTTGGCATCGGCGATATTCAATTGATGAACCGCAGCAGGTGGTTCAATGCGATCACGATCCGCACCACTGACCCGGGCCTGCTCGATGCCATTGAAGCACTGCCTTTCGTGCAGAACGTGCGTAGCGTGCGTCGTCTGGTGGGTGATCGCCCGCATTCGGACAAATTCGGGGAGCAATTCACGGGCGTTCCGCGCGGAGGCGGTGATGAGGATTATGGTGCTTCCTTCCTTCAGATCTCCATGATGAACGGACATCTTCTGCATGAACTTCAAGCCAAGGGCGAAGGCATGCTGATCGGGGTCCTGGATTCCGGTTTTGAAGGCACCGATTCGTTACTGGCCTTTTCGGAACTGAGGGACCGGGGAGGCATCGTGCTGACCGCGGATATGGTTTCACACGATGGTGATGTGTACCAGGACCACTGGCATGGAAGGTCGGTGCTTTCGTGCATGGCGGCCAGGCTACCGGGCCAACTCGTCGGCACGGCCCCGAATGCAGACTACGCGCTTGTACGCACCGAGGATGTCGGATCCGAATACATCGTGGAGGAGGACAACTGGATCAGTGGTGCCGAGCTATTGGACAGCCTGGGTTGCGACATCCTGAACACCTCCCTGGGCTATACGGTCTTCGATGACAGCCTTCAGAACCACACGTATGCGGATCTCGATGGAGAGACCACCCGGATCAGCATCGCGGGGGGCATCGCTTCGCGGAAGGGCATGATCCCGGTGACCAGCGCGGGGAATTCGGGCGAGAACGACTGGTACTACATCAGTGCGCCTGCCGATGCGATCGACATCCTGGCCGTGGGCGCTGTTGGTGAGGATGCACAACCGGCACCCTTCAGTTCCCATGGTCCCAGTGCTGACGGTCGTGTGAAACCGGATGTATCGGCCATGGGCTGGGGTACGATCGGACTGGGGGTGGATGGCGTCGAAGTGGTGCCGATCAATGGCACCTCCTTCGCTTCACCGCTGGTGGCGGGCTTGGTGGCATGCCTCTGGCAGTTGCATCCGGAGCGCACCGCACAGGATATCATGAGCGCCGTGCGTAGCAGCGCCTCCCACTTCGATGATCCCACACCGCAGCTGGGTCATGGTATTCCCAACTTCATGCTGGCCCACGATATCCTCTCCTTGACCAGCGGCATCACCGAACGCACCGACACAGACATGCATCTGTTCCCGATGCCGTTCACGGACCGCCTTACCTTGATGCTTCCCGCTTCCTTTGGCGATCCTGTGGACATCACCATCTTCGACCCCTTGGGACGATCGACCTTGAGCCTTCCTGGTTCACTGGTACCTGCCGAAGGCGTGGTGATCGAGGGAGCGCAGCTTGCGGGCTTGAACAGCGGCATCCATGTGGTACATGTCCGTTTGCACGATCGGGTCCTGGTCCGCACAGTGGTGAAGGTGCCGTAATGAGCGGAGGAGAAGGCGGTACGATCCCTGTCGGGACCCTGCTTGCCGCCTACGCCCGCGGCATGTTCCCCATGTGCCACGAGGACGGTGAACTCTACTGGCACGATCCCGATCCCCGCGCCATCTTTCCACTGGACAAGCTGATGCCGAATGCCCGGCTCCGACGCTTGATGCGCTCCGGGCGGTTTTCCTGCACGCGCAATATGGCCTTCAGCGAAGTGATCCGGGCTTGTGCCGACCGGGAGGAGACCTGGGTGGACGCCCGCATCATCAACAGTTATTGCGCGCTTCACCGTGCCGGATATGCCCACAGTGTGGAAAGTTGGGTCGACCAGGAATTGGTGGGTGGGTTATATGGCGTGGCGATCGGTGGGGCCTTTTTCGCGGAAAGCATGTTCAACCGGGCGAGTAGTGCAGGCATCGTGGCCTTCCATTCGCTGGTGGAGCATCTGAACAAGCGTGGCTTCGTTTTGTTGGATACCCAGTACATCAATGATTTCACGGCGCGAATGGGTGCACTGGAAGTGAGCCGCAAGGAATTTCGGCGAACTCTGTCCCACGCACTTGCCCTGCCAATAAAGTTCTGAGACCATGCGCTTCCCTATGATCCTGATACTCCTTGCAATGGCCATGCAGTGTGCGGCCCAAGGCACATTGACGGTGGAAGTGGAATTGAACAAGCCGCAGCAGGGTGGGACCGTCCGTATGGCTGTGTGCATGGGAGAGGAGGCCTACGATGCGGAGAAGGGGTGTCTGATCGCGTTCGGCAAGGCGGTCGGTGACGTGGTGCGGCTGGAACTGAAGGACGTGCCAGAGGGTCGGTATGCCATCAAAGCGTTCCACGATGTGAACGACAACGGAGAGATGGATTTCAACTGGATGGGGATCCCCCAGGAACCATACGGCTTCAGCAACAATGCCAGCGCTACCATGAGTGCTCCGAAGTTCGAGCAGGCGGCGTTCATGGTGAGGAAGGGTCCGAACGTGACGCGCTTCCGCATGAAGGGCTGAGCGTCAGCGCGGGTTGCGCACCACCTCGGTCGTGATGGATGCACGCGCGTCCAAGTAAGCCTTGTATTCGTTGCTATGCCGGATACGATGTTCAATGATCTCCTCAGCCCTGCCGTTGAGACCCATGAGCAACTCGCAGGCTTCCCGAAGTCCGTGCGCACCTCCATTGAAGTGTGTGACCAGTTCGGCATCGTTCTTTGACACGATGTAGTTCTCCAACAAGGGGCTGCTGAGCCGTTTGATCAGCACGCGCAGACCACACTGCCGCGCCACAGGCAGATCCAGTACGTCATCGAAGAAGAACATCACCTGCTTGGGATCCAGTTGATGCGACGCTGTGTAGGCATCGAAGGCATCAGGCTTGTGGGTGAATCCCATGTACAGGCCATCCAGCTTCTCGCGTTGTGCGAAACGTTCCGCGTGGGGATTGTGCTGGCCGGTGATCACTGCACATGGCAGCATTTTCCGATCCCTGCTCCACAGGGCGAAGCGTAGCAGGTTCAAGCCCATGCTGTCCACTTCGCTGAAAGGACTGCCACCATCCAGGTCCTTCCAGCCGTCATTGAACACACCGTCCCAATCCAGTACGATCCCGCGTATGCTCCCCAGTTGGCGTTGCAGCACGTCAGGTGGCCGCATGAAGCGCGTTCCGAGTTTCGCGAATGCCTTGAGGTACTCCATGACGTCAGCCCGCGGTGGCTTTCAGAAGGTCCTGGATATCCAGCATGCCCAACTGCTTGCCGTTCTCGCTCACGCTCAGGGTATCCACCTGGTGCTGCTTGAAGACCTTGTGCGCCTCTTCGAGCAGGACCTCAGGGCCGATGGTGATCGGTGCGTTGTACTTCAGCGTGCTGAGTTTCTTCGCCAGGAACTTGTTCCCTTCCTTCTCCAGTCCACGGCGCAGTCCACCATCGGTGAACACGCCCTTGTTCTTCCCCTTGGCATCCACGACCATCACGGCACCGAAGCCATACTTGGTCATGATCACCAGGGCATCGCTTACTGTAGCACTTTCCTTCACCACGGGGTTGTCCCGGCCCAGGATATCCTTCACCTTCATGGTGATGAGCCTTGTGTGCTCGAAGAACTGCTGGGTGCCCAGCGCGGTCATGTGATTGTCCGTGAGTTGTTTCATCAGCTTCCAGGGCACCGTGATGGTGTGCACCCCGATGTTGATCGCATTGCGCACATGCTCCACATTGCGCACACTGCTGAACATGATCTTGCTGTCGTAGCCATAATAGTTCACGGCCTCCACGCACTGTTGCACCAGGCTCAATGCATCGTGCCCCTGATCTTGCAGTCTGCCCACAAGCGGACAGACGTAGGTTGCACCGGCCTGCATGGCCATATAGGCCTGTTGCAGCGTGTACACCAGGTGGATGTTCACCATGATGCCATCGTTGCGCAGCGTGCGGCAGGCGCGCAATCCTTCCAGGCTCACGGGGATCTTGAAGACGGTGGACTCCTTTTTCAGGCCCATCTTCAACTGGCGCCGGGCTTCCTTCACGATCTCCTCCGCCGTTTCACCCAAGGCCTCCACCTGCAGGACGGGGACCTTTTTGGCGAGCTGAAGGATCATCTTGTCCACATCCGTGACGCCCCCGCGGTGCATGAAGGTGGGGGTGGTGGTAAGGCCGTTGAGGAAGCCGAGTTTGAAGGCTTCGTCGATCTCCTTGATGTCGGCGCTGTCGAGGTATAGTTCCATGGAATGGAAAGCTGAAAGGTGAAAAATGAAAGATGAAATGCGCTATGCGCAGTTGTTGAGTTTAGGCGTTCACGTTATTGTGCCGGTACTGCACCTCCACGGCATGCAGGTCGAGCAGTGGTTTCAGGAATTCCTCCAGGTCCGTGACGCAGAGCTGACTGGCGGCATCGCACAAGGCCTTGCTGGGATCGGGGTGTGTTTCGATGAAGACGCCGTCCACGCCGGAGGCCACGCCAGCCCGTGCGATTGTGGGCATCACCTCCCGGTTCCCACCGCGTGGGTCGGCACTGGGTATTCCGTACTTGCGGATGCTGTGCGTGATGTCGAACACCAGCGGATAGCCGGTCTGCCGCATGTGGTAGAATGCACGCGGGTCCACCACCAGGTCGTTGTAGCCGAAGGTGTATCCACGCTCGGTGAGGATGATCTTGCTGTTGCCCACGCTTTCGCATTTTTGGGCAGGCTTGATCATGTTCTCGGGTGCCAGGAACTGCCCGTGCTTGATATTGACCACGGCC
>JBGTIB010000266.1:0-3317 GCA_041745875.1 Flavobacteriales bacterium
AACGGGCAGGTCCAGCGCATGATCACGTTGGTACTGTTGCACCGCAGCGATGGCCTTGGAGATGCCTCCCGCAAGGTCGGCATGGTTGTCCTTGATCATGACCATGTCGTAGAGGCCCATGCGGTGGTTATGTCCTCCGCCGATACGAACGGCCCACTTCTCGATCGCCCGCATGCCTGGTGTGGTCTTTCGGGTGTCAAGCACTTTGCATCCGGTGCCTTCCAAGGCCGTTACGAACCGCTGTGTGAGAGTGGCGATGCCGCTCATCCGTTGCATGAAGTTCAGGAGCAGCCGTTCCACTATCAGGATGCTGCGCGAACTTCCGGCCAGAAGGAACGCCACATCCCCGGGTTGTACGAGGGAACCATCCTTCAGAAAGGTGGTCATTTCGAGTTTCGGGTCGAAGTGACGTGCAATGGCGGCCGCCAGGTCCACGCCGGCCAGCACACCCTGCTGCTTCACGAGCAGTCCTGCTGTTCCCACCGCATCAGTTGGAATGGTGGAGAGCGTGGTGTGGTCACCATCGCCCAGATCCTCCCGGAATGCGCGGGCGATAAGGTCTCCGGTGCCTTCGGGAAGCACGGTCAGAAATCGTTCTTGCTGTTCTCTATCCGGAGCTGCTTCACCTGCAGCGCATCATCGGCCTTCTTCAGGAAGAACGTGACCCGGAAGTAACCATCCCGCGTCCGCAGAATGCCGATGAAGTACTGATCGCCGAACTTGCTTACGCCACTATGTTCAATGACCATGTCGATCGGTTGGTGATCATTGAAGAACTTGCGCAGGATCTGTTCCGCCTGGGCCTTACTGTACACGTCGGAGGAACCCTTCACAGTAAGGTCGATGTTCGGAATGAACAAGGCGACCAGTTCCTTGGAGTTCCCGGACTTCATGTGCTGCATCACCTTGTCCTTCACGTCGCCTTGGGCGAACAACCCAAGGGAGGAGAACAGGATGGAGGTCAGGAAAAGTGCGCGGAGCATGGGGCTGACTTTTGTATGGCGAAATTTGGCAAATACCGGGCCATGCATGGCTCGATACGCTGGCACAAATGAAAAGATTCAGATTGATACTTGTTGGCCGTACCGAACGTGGTTCCGTGTCCGATGGCGTAACAACCTACCTGGCCCGCATTGCACGCATCGTGCCGATCGACGTGGTCGTTCTCCCGGAGGCCGGTAAAGGTGATGCAACATACCAGCAGCGGGTGGAGGCAGCAAGGATCCTGGACGCGCTGCGGCCGGATGAACGTGTGGTGGTCCTGGATGAGACCGGCCAAGGGTTCAGCAGTATTGCCTTCGCGGGACACCTTGGAGCCTGGCGCGATCAAGGGGTCCGGCAGGTCGTATTCGTGATCGGCGGTGCGTATGGTATGACCGATCAAGTGCGTGCGAAGGCCGACCTCGTCATGTCCCTGTCCCCAATGACCTTTTCGCATCAGCTGGTCCGGGTGTTGTTCACGGAGCAACTCTACAGGGCACTCACGATCATCCACGGAACGCCCTACCATCATTGAGCACTTCGGGTCGATCGACGGAGCAGGTCCACACTGTAGTGCTCGGCGTTCATGCGGATAGTTCGAAGGTTGGACCCCATGGAGCGGATTTGCCGAACAATGGCTTCGGGGGATAAATGCTCGACATAGTAACTGAGCACGTTCCGGCGCATGTCCATGATCCTGTTGTCCGGCAACGTCGGGATCTCATCGAGGATGGACTTCAACTCCGCCTCGTCCGTGAATGACATACAGTTGACGCCATGCACCAAGGGGGGGTGCATGAGCTGTGGGTGTTGCAACACAGGTATCGCTCCCACGCTCATGGCCTCCACCAGATTGTGGCATAGTGGCATGACCACTCCCGAAGCAGCAAGAAAGAAGTCATGACGTGCCATGGTGGGGCGCAATTTTTCATGGGGTATGTTGAATTGCTTGCGATCGATCAGGATCAGGTCCCTTGGATCTTCGCTGAAGAGTTCAGCCTCACTTCGTGGCGAGCGAATACGATGCCTGAATCGTTCGCTCAGGATCGAGAACAAGCGGGTCCGTGTGAAGCAACCGAAGTTCTGCTCCAGATCGCCCCGGCCATACCCCAGCCCCAGGTTCCCCACAAAAAAGACGTGCGGTTTGCGCGACACTTCGTTCAGGTCCGGCATCCATCTGTGCAGGCCTTTGGAATAGATGGTATTCACCATGGACATGGGGAGCCGGTACGTGTCCTCAGTGATCGGCTTTCCGGAGAAGTAATCGGGGTCCAACAGGATCGTATGGCGATCACCACGTCTGTCGCTGAACAGCAGCGCTCCGTTCGGATGCGTGCGGCTCCATCGGATGCGTAGTTCCGGGATGAAGCGCACCAATAGGTTGCTGGCCCAAGTGCCTACCGCGCGCGGCCTGTGCTGCATTTCCAGTGCGAAGCCCTGCGTACGAAGCATCAGCATGAAATTCAACAAGTACCGGTGGAAGACATTGTCATGCAGATCGAAGATCGCGATGCCGGACCCTACATGCTTTGGAATGCTCCGACCCCGCATGTAGGTCACCATGTTCACCAAATACCATCGAAGACAGGCGCTCGCTCGGCGCAACGAGTTGAAGGGTCTCATAGGTCTTGTCATCCGAATAGCTTGCTCAACGGACCAACGACATCCCACTGGTGGCCAGGAGCTGATCGAAGCAGGATGTCGGGAGCACTGGGACGCAGAGGGGTATGGAGGGAAAGGTAGACATCCTATCCATATCGCGGCTCTTGGGCCTGGCATGCGCACGACGCCGTGAAGAGCCACCTCCGCAGTGCACCCTGCTTCCTACCTTTGATGGGTTCAGGAACGCGGTTCGCCACCATCAGACCCACAGCGGCGCACCCCGTCATTTCCATGGTGTTGCCTACCTCGACCTTTTCTTGAAACCAAAGGACCGAACCATGCTATGGAATGGTCGAAGGACCTGTAAGCGATGTCCATGATCCCCCTGGTCTACATGGAGTACCATGGCGAAGTGGAGATCGCCTACTGGGAGTATACCCTGGGTATCGTATACGCCTTCGTACTCTATCTGTGGGCCGCACGCCGAAAGCAGATCATGGTCAATAAGGCTCCAGAGTATCGATACTTCATCTGGGGTTTATTGGCCAAGATATTCGGTGGAGTGGCATTCAGCTTGATATACTTCTATTATTATAAAGGGGGAGACACCATGTCATACTTCTTTTCCGCTGTTTCAATGAGCAAGTTGGCGACGAAGGACATTATGGGTTACTTGCACGTGCTTTTCGGGGAGGCTACCATAGAGAAAAGAAGCTATTTCGACATGGAAACGG
>JBGTIB010000267.1:0-13856 GCA_041745875.1 Flavobacteriales bacterium
CCCCCCCCCCGGCTCATTACCAGATTCTTTGCAGGCGTCCTGTGCGCGGGCGATGGCCTGCTCGAAGCGCCGCCACTGGTCATAGCCCAGCAGGGGTTGCAGTTCGCGGGCGCTCCAGTATTCGGCGCCGTGCGCGTTCACCTGCTTCAGGTCCTCGAAGCTGGGTCGTGCGGGGGTGGGTAATTCACTCATGCTTCATGACCGCTTTTTCGTCAACGCGGCTTTCCCAAGATAACGTTCCCAATGGGCCAACCGCCGAACCTTTCCATTTCCTTCATGCAGCGTAATGGATGTAGCGGCCTACACCCCAGCCTCCCGCTCCAACACCGCCAGCACCTCCACCATCGCCAGCGTATCCAAGGCACAATAGGCGAGCAGGTCCGCACGTAGTTGGGCCACGTCGCCGGTGTAGGTACCGGCCATCAGTTGGGAGAACAACAGACTGGCCGTGCCGCCCTCCTGCACGGCGAGGTCGTCGTAACGCAGGTGTGGTACCAACGCGGGCAGCACCACCTTGATGCTCGTCCGTCCGTTCATCGCGGGCACCGTGTACCAGCCCGCCTTGAAGGGCGTGTGCAGGTCCTTCACCCTGGCGATCAACGCATGCAGTGCGGGTGCGTGCTGCGGCAGGTCGCGGGCCAGCTCCTTCAGGCGCGCCACTTCGAAGGTGGCGTTGTAGGCCAGGACATCGCCTGCCGGACCGATGTCCGCAAGCAACTGTTCCACGAAGGCGGGGCGCGGATCGCCAGCGCCATCGGAGAGGAATTCCCGGTGTTGCGGCGGGGCGTCCCCCGCGTGCTGGATGTGCAGGCTGTACTGGAAGGGCAGCTGCTGGTAGGGCCGCGTGCCATCGAACAGCGGCACGGCCGGCATCACCGTCTCGAAGTCCAGATGGTGCAGCGGATAACGCAGCCCGCCCAGCCAGCGACGCAGGGCTATGCGGTCGATGGTGGTGGTGCCATGCTTCGCACCCTCAACCTGGATGCGCTGGTGGTGCGTGAGCGGCTCCTCGTCGGGGATGTCCTTCAGCAGCAGGATGCCGCGCTGGTACAATTCCCAGTCCTTGCCCATCGCACGGCTCAGATGGAATACGCTGCCCTGGGCCGGCACATGCGCCCAGCAGTGCGCCTTGAAGTCGCAATCGAAGGGCGACGTACACTGCGGACCGATGTCCACCGCCGGTTCCTCGGTCTGTTGCAGCACCGCCTTCAAGGCCGCGATGCGTGCGGGCACGTCCTTGCGCTCGGCATCCACCAGCTTCTTCACGCTGCTGATGGTGAAGAGTTGCCGCACATCGAGCGCCCCCTGCCGCACATAGGCGTTGTTGAGGTGGATGATGCTCACGTCCGCCAGCGCGATGCCGCAGCCTTCGATCACATGGGCCTGCAAAGCCGCATCGTTCCACTGGTACTCCTTCGGGCTGCTGCTGCTCTTCACCTCGTAGGCCTTCCATCCTTCATCGTCCTTCACCAGAATGTCCAATGCGGCCAGCACGCCCTCATGCAGGAAGGCCGCTTCGTAGATCACCGTGGCCCGCGCAGCGATGGCCCGCTGCGTGGCAACGATGGACGGGCCGAAGTCACGCGCGCTTTCCGGCGTACAGTCCACCCCGCCGGGGAAGAGCTGTTGGGCCAGCAGCCCCACCCCGGTACCGGTGTCGTAGATGGCCTGGCGCGCGGCATCCACCGGCGGCACCAGCTCGCGGCGATGCTTGTGCAGCCACAGCGCCTTGGGGCACTGGCGCCCGCGCATGTAGGTGGATTTGGAGAGGAGGTGCATGGGGTGCAAGATGGGCGATCGGTACGCCAACGCATGGCGGTGGGATCAAGGGCCCGCTCACACCCCCGTAAAGAACTTCCTTGCCACCTGCCCGAACTGCACGATCAGCTTGCGGTCCAAGTCCAAGTCCTTGCGCACGATGAGCAGGTTGTTGCATGCGGGGCTGATCACCTTGCCCGCCGCAAGCTGTTTGTAGGTAAGGCACTTGATGTGCTCCCGGCTTACCACGATGAAGTAGGCATGCGGCCAAGGGTACTCGCCTTTGATGTCGTCGATGCTGAAGGTGCCGCTGGCGCGGAACTGCGGCTGCGACTACCATCCCTCACCCTGACCACCGATTGAGACACCAGACCTACATTCGGGTTACCAACGGTCAAGCATGTCTCCAGGAGCTGTCCTTTTCATACTGGCACTCATCGGGCTATCCATTTGGCTCTTCATCAAACTACGCGGCGCCCGCAGCAATGCTGTGCGGCTGCAGGCCGAGAAGGACGAATTGGTCAAAGCCAAGGAGGCACTCGCAGCCGAGAACGCATTATTGGAAACGGAGCACCTCAAGTTCCAATTGCAGCCTCACACACTCAACAACATCCTCGCGAACCTGAAGATCATTGCCACGAAGCTGAGTCGGGGCATGGACTCCCTTTCGAATACATTGGACTACATCCTTTACAAGGGACGAACCAATCTGGTCAGCGTGGAGGACGAACTTCACTTCGTCGAGACCTATCTCAAGCTTAACGATCTGTTCCTCTCGGAAGTGGATGCCATCGTTGTCGATACGGAGGCGGTGGATCGCTCCTCGCCCTTATTCACAGAGGCCTGTATCCCGCATCTCATCAGCGCCTACTTCATCGAGAACGCGTTCAAGCATGGCGACAAGGACCATCCCGAGTTCCTTCGTATCCAACTGAAGCTGGACCACGAACAGTTCCAGTTGCATGTGACCAACCGGGTGAAGAAGAAGCCAAGCGAGCGCATCGGCGGACTTGGCCTGGACAATATGAAGAAGCGCTTGGAACTGCTCATGGCTGGCCGCTACGAAGTGCGGACCAGCAGTACGCACGAGGAATACCACGCTCTACTCACCATTCGATGCCGGTCATGAGCAAACTTCGCGTGGCGGTGTTGGAAGACGAACCGACCATGCTCAAGGAGCTGGTCGCAAGGTTGCGCAGATCAGAGGCTGTGGACGTCGTGGCCTTCGCAAGGGACAGGATCTCTTTCATAAGCGAGGTCGCAGCACAACGGCCGGAGGCACTCGTGCTGGATATCGATCTGGTCGGTGAGCCTGAAGGTGGATTGGCTGTGGCGAAGGAACTCGCATTGCCAGTACTTTTCTTCAGCGGGCATGTAGGAAGGAACCTGGAAGCCATCGAAGTGCTCGATGCGGTGCGATCCCGTTTGCCGGTCGCGCACTTGACCAAGACTTGCGCCGACGAAGTCTTCCTGAACCGGCTTAGAAAATTCGTGGAGCAGGTCCGTGCGTGGCGGAAGCACCAGCGCGTTGCGCTACGGCCCAAGAACAAGGGGAGCACCATCGAAGTGGAATTCGACGAGATCGTGGCGATCACGGTCGACCGCGGGAGTGCCACGCACAACAACAAGTGTGTCCTCTTCAAGGAGCGAAAGCCCATTGTCTTAGCCAAGGTTTCTTTGGTACACTTACCCAATATTGGCTTTACCGAAGAAGTATTTGAACAGATCTCCAGCGACTGGGTAGTCAACCGTTTCAATGCACTGGAGTGGACGCGCTCTGCCGTCAAGATCCGCTACATGAAGACCGAGGGTGCAATGGCGACAGAAGTGCTTCCGATCAAGGAGGCGTTCCGGAAAGGGCGAGGTTGATCCCTGTTCATTGCTTGAAAGTGCCGGTCCATTGCTCTGGACACCCTCCTGGTATGCTATTGGGCGTTGGCGCGTAAACCAACGCACCACCCGATGTTATTGTGATCATGCTGCCCCGCAGGCTCTCCGCGACCATAGCGCGTCGTGGGCGGGATCGAGAAAGAGCTACAACCCAACAAAGCGGAAAGTGCATTAACCGATCCGCAGGCCATTCCTGCAATAACAACAAGAACCCATGAACACGACAGCAATTGCAACCTTGGATGCTACAGGCATCCTACCTGAGATCCTCGCACTGGACTTCGAGCGTCTGAAGTACAAACTCCAGGTTCGGGAGGACGGCGACAAATGGACCGCCGAAATGGCGGAACTCGGTGAGCAGGAGTACAAGCGCTACCTCACCCTCATCAAGGTGCATCCGCATCGGTCCATTGTCCCCTCGCGCCTGATGGACGGATTCTGGCACCAGCACATCCTGGATACCGCGGCCTACCGGGAGGACTGCCAGAAGGTCTTCGGCTATTTCGTGGACCACTTCCCCTATTTCGGCATCCACGGGGAGGAGGACAAACTGGATCTGATCGAAGCCTTCGAGGAAACCAAGCTGATCTACCAGAAGCGTTTCGGTTGTGCCTTGGACCGCATCGAAGCGGCGAGGTGCGAAGGGCATGCCTGCCATGTAGAATCGTCGTGCGCCTGCCGAGTGGAAGGGGCGTGCAAGAACATCCATTGATGCCACGGCCTAAGGGTAACAAATACCCCTCATCCCACGACCCGGGCGCAGGGATGAGGGTATGTGACCCGGACCACTAACCTCAACACTTGTTCACATGAGCAAAGGAGGAAACCAAGGCGGAGGCAACAAGGGTGGCAATAGCCCCCGGCCTGCCTATCCCGCGAATAAGCCGAGCACCACCGGAAAGGATTCCGGTAGCGGGCGAAGCAACGCACCGGCCAAGAAGTAAGTGACCGGTACTACACAGCACGGAGCCCCCGACGGAAGCGTTGGGGGTTTCGTGCATCTTTTTCTGAAGGCCATTTAGCGGGAAGTGCGCGGTACACAGCTACGCTGGTGATAGGCAGCGCGGCGGAGCGGGTGCAGCGTGGAGGGCTTCCTGATCGTGGAGTGGAGCCTGGCCTAGCGCAGCTCCAACCAATCGCGTGTCACCTCTCCGTTCAGCACCCTGGCCGCACGCAACACCTTCTTGCTCCGCGCATCGAAGGTGACCACGATGCCGAGCATGCCCGGCACATGGGCCGTCAGACTGGCGAGGTGCTCCAGGTCGTACGCGAAGAGGTTAGGACTGTTGGCCTTCCATTCCATCACCGCCAGCGGATAGCGCACCGCCTGACGCTGCTCGTTCCAGCAGTTCACACCCGGCGCAGGCCAGATCACCAGATCCTTGCACACCTGCTTCTTGGTGTTGAGCGGCCCGCCCGGCATGCGGCCCTCCATGGCCAGCTGGCCCACATCGTAGAACGGCGTGCCCGACCTGGCCGCCTTGGCCAGGAAGTTGAACGCATAGTAACTCACGGCTTCGCGCTCTTTGCCGAACCATGGGGTGTGCAGGATGTTGTTGGCGAAGGCAGAGAGGGTGGTGTGGAGGAGGGTTTCCATCGGGTGCTAAACTCCGGTAAAGAACTTCCGCGCCAATTGCCCGAATTGCACGATCAGCGTGCGGTCGAGATAACATGATCAAAGATCGAACTGCTCTCTCGCCTCCTTCCAGTTCTTCCACAAGACTGGTTTGCTCATGCTGGTCTCGCCGTTGGAAGGTTCACCGCTGAAGTGGCAGAACTTCTCGGCACGGTCGGGATCGCCAACCTTGCTCCATCTCCTGAACGCCTCCACGCTCAATGGCTTGTTCACATTGAACGGGATCTCCACCCCTGTGCGAATGCAATAACCCTTGTGCTGCCCGCTGCTGCCCCTTGCAATGGTGGACTTTGGGGCCTTCGCTTCTGCCAATAGACCGGGAGAAGTATATTCCAGCGTGGCCACTGCAAGGATCGAAGCCACCTCGTTCACACATTCCCGATATGCCTGGGCATCCGTTCTGTGATGCAAGCGCACGCCCATTTCCCGGTTCTTCTCTTCCGATCCGTTCAACAGGTTCAAAGAGGTCACAATGGCCTCCTGCTCATTCACAAAACATTTGGCGTGCAGCACGTCCAGGTAATAGATGCGCAGGTTGGGGATCTCCTGGAAGAGCTTCATCACCTTCTCGTCCATGCGCTTCTTGCCGAAGATCAGGGTGATATGCACGCCCCTGCCCGCGGCATCCTGGAGCCGCTGTAGGTAGATGACCCGGGGAAAGACATACGCGCTGATGAGCGTCAGCTTCTTTTCGGCACCACGGATCACCCGCTCAATGGCGGCACTGGTATCGGTGGTGGTGAGGAACTCAGCCATGGTATTGGGCGAATGTAGCCGCCCTATGGTTATGTCTCATGCCGCCTCATCCCGGTGCCACAAACCACCCAGGCTCGCAACACTCGCCCGGATGGTGCCCAGTGCAGCAGCCAGGTCCTGTCGCAAGGCCGCTGTGGTAAAATGCAGGATACTCCAACCCCGGCTCTGTAGCGCATTGCTTCGCTGTTTGTCCCGCTCCACCGCACTGCGTCGCATGTGGTGCTCATCGCCGTCACACTCGATGGCCAGGTTCCTATCCTTGCAGAACACCGCGAAGTCCAGCTTGTAACGGCCATTGCCCACGGTCACCTGGTACTGCCGTTCGCTGGGGATGCCCGCCTCCAGCAGGCCTTTCCAAAGCAGGTCCTCCAGCGGGCTGTCATTGAACAGGTAATTGATCTCCGGCGCGGTAAGCAACTTCTCCAGGGTGGTGGGGATGAATAGGATGCGGCGCGCCTTTCGGCTGGGGATCGCATTCGGCAATGGGCGCAGTTCCTTGCAGCCCACCACGTAGTAGTCCCATGCTGCATGTTTGTGGCCGGGCTCATTGGGAAAGAGTTCCACGCGCTTGCGCATCAATAGGCTGCTCACCGGAGCAAACCAACGGACAATCTGCCTTTCATCACCGAATGCACCAGGGAAGTAAAAAGCGATGTATTCGATGGTGCCTTCCTTAACCATGGGTGGCGCGAAACGCACCGGGATACGGTACCAACCCTGTGTGCGGATGATGTCCCAATCCTTCATGGAAGGGACCAGGGCAACGAGGGTGTTGTTATTCCGGGCGAATTCGCTCACAGCAGGTGCAAGCTATGAAGCAGCCACGAGCGATGCTCAAAGCCGTTCAAGTGGCATGGTGAAGAGATCACCTGATATGATGCGGGCCAGTGTACCACCCGGCGAGGCATAGCCCACGACCACCTCTTCCGCGTGTTCCAACATGAAGCGGTTCCGGGCCATGGAAGTCTCCGCTGTCACCCGCTTCACCTCCAATGGGAACGGTGCCACGATGAGCAAGCGACCTCTCGTCACTTCTGCTTCAAGCGCCGGCTCCAAGCTTTTCTTCATCCCCCGCGCCAGCACCACCACCACCGGCTGCGATCCCTTCAGCAGGTAGTGCAACACATCTTTCTCCAATTGGCTATGCGCACCCAGCATCACACATCTTCCCGCTTCGCGCATGGCGATGGCCCAGTCATAGCACTTGAGCACTTGGGCAGCGGGCACCTTGCGGCTGCAGAGGAAGGCAGTCTTGGCCAAGGACCAGATGGCCGCATCGCCCAGCATGGACACACCTGATGGAATACTACTGCGCTCCATAGCGAACAGCGGGCTCGCACAACAGGTCTTCTTCATAACGCGCCTCCTCCAAGGTGCGCCGGAAACGCCGCTTCAGGTCGATGGAGCGCAACAGGCACTGCACCATGGCGCTGAACTCAATCGGGGTAAGGCGGCCTTTCACGGACACCTCGCGACCATGACCTCTGTGGTTCTTCTCCAAGATGGTTGAGCTGTATTCGCGCACCTGGTAGCCATACATGTAGGTGCGCAGCGAGAAGGACCAGCCATTGGTGGCAATGGGTGCCCTGGCCTCGAACGCATACGCCGTGAAGTTGCCCGAAGGATAATCCACACAGCCGTGCCGTTGCTCCACCACCTGCGGCACCTGGTCCTTGCTGGTGGGCAGGCTCGCCAGCACCATGCGGCCCGCGAGGTTGCGCAGCACGATGAAGAACTTGTTCTTCTCGGCCGGACGGGTGGCCGTAGCCGGTTCGTCGAATTGGAACCGGTTGAAATGCAGGATGGTGCCAGGCGGATGGTTCATCCCCTCAACGCACGGTGGATCTGAAGGAACTCCTGGTGCTCGGCGAACAGGCCGCGCTTGAAGGGGTCGTCAGCCACCAGGCGGCCCAGGTCCAGCACCACATCGCTGGTGTTGCGCTGCTCCTGCTCGAAGGCCTCGAGCAGGTCGTTTTCCTTGGCCAGTTGGTACCAAAGGCTCTCCTTGTCGTGCGTGATGTCCACCAGGTCACGCGCGTTGTGGCGACCCAGGCTGGCCACGATGCCCTCCATCAGCCGCATGTCGCGGTCGCTGAACTCGCCATCGTCGAAGGCCTTTGCGGGTTCCACCCGATCGCCCTGATCATCGCGGATCACCCGGATGTGCTCCTTGAAGATGTGCGGCCCATCGTCGATGTCCACGTACACCTCCTTGCTCACCGGCCCCATGCGCCAGGCGCGGTACTCCAGCGCGAACATCGGGATGCCCACTTCCTTCACGCTGGCCTCATCCAGCAGGTACAGCAGCTTCAAGAGCTTGGTCTTGTACAGCGGCTTGATTCGCTCGGCCAGGTAGATGATGGCGTTGCCCACCTTCTCCAGCTGGTCGCGGGTGAGTTCAGTGGTGGAAAATGAACCGAGGGTCATAGCGTTATAGTGACGGGGTTTTCGTCAGCGATGAATGCTCAATATAACATGCAGAACTTCGGTTGCCAACCCTCTACAACAGCGAGCTCAACTTCTGCGCCTTCGGGTCGGCCTCCACCTTGTCCAAGCGCTCCTCGAACTGAGGGACGGCCACCACGGTGAACACATCGGGCATGTGCAAGCGGATCTTGTTGATCAGCTCCGCGTGCTCCCCTACTGGTTGTTGCTCACCGATCACCAATTGCATGGGTTCCAGCGGCCGTTTCAGCTTTTCCGCGAGAGGCCTGAGTGCATGTTGCAGCGTGTCGAACTCCCGGGCGCGCCGCGCCAGGTAATCCACTTGATTGGCCAGGTCGAATGACTGGGCTACGAACACCGTACCGTTCACACTGCTCACCATCACCGAGGCTTTCTCCAAGTACCTGGGAATGGCAGTTTCCGGCACCGTGTAGTTCACATCCGCATGGGCTTTCAGTTCAGGCCGCTTCAGGCGCACACTTAGCCGTTTTACCAGCGTTGGCCGGGCCTCCTTCTTAGCCGGTGCGTCGAACACCAGTTCATCGAAAAGCTTCTCGAACGCGACATTGTCCAAAGGGCCTGCATAGGCTTTCACTTCGCCGAACTGTATGGGGCCTGCATCGTACTGTTTCAGGTAGGCGAAGTACGACGGCGATAGCGCACTATCCGCGCTGAACAGACCACCGGCGGCGAGCCGCTTCTCATGCTCGGCGCTGATGCCTTCGTCCAGCATCTTGAACAGGTCCTTGAAGTAGCCCTTGTACTCCGGGCCGGCGAGTTCTTCGGCCATCACCAGCTTCTTGTCGGCCCATTGGAATATGTACTTATCGGGCATCACGGCCAGCAACCCGCATGCAAGCTTCTCTTTGCTCAGCGGGTTGGTCTCGATGTAGAGGGGGGCGATGAAGTTCTTCATAGCTGGTGGAAATAGGAACGTGCCACGGACTCAAGTAGTGCGAGGCGCTCAGGGTTCCACAAAAAGTCCGTCTTCATGTAGCGCGAGCATGTTGTAACAAAGGTTTGTGCAACCGACCGGGGCCACGCGCCAGGTGAGAGGAGGCTGACGTGGTTTTCGTCGACGGCTCGTTAACAAGATAGGACGAGGGGAGAAGAATTCCATCACGCCCAAATGATCGAAGCGATCTTGAATAACAACTCGTGCCTCGTGTCCAATTGAGCGGGACCGAATTCATCCAGATGCTCCAAGTCCAAAATGTGCTTGGCCTTCAATGCTCTCATGTCCAACTTGCTCTTGTAGCTGTCCTCGCGGAGTGTCTCATTCCAATAGAGCGTGTTGGCATAAGTCCTAAGCTTCCGCTTATATGGCTCGTTGCCACTGGATATGTTGTCTTGGCCTTTGAGTAGCAGAATACCACCGAGGCGATTCCGTTCCTGCTCGAACAGGTCCTCCTTACCATCGAAGAGCGCCAGGTTCTCGTCGTTGTTGGAGAGGATGTGCTCGACGTGAAAACCGGTCTTTGCTCCCGTCTTTGAAACGAGGTCCTTGATCGGGTGCTTCTCGTTCATGTTCATACCCCGAGCAAGGAACCGGTCCACACGTGCGAAGAAATAGCGCTTGAAACGAGGGTTCAGATTGATGCCTGTTGTTCGGAAGAAGTTGTAGTGGAAAGGTGCTGTCACATCCATGTTCCTGCGTGACGAGAGTTCCTCCATCAGCACCTTGTCGAAGGCAGGGCGCAAGGCCTCTATCGGCTTTTCACGTATCTCCCTGGATATGCGGAATAGTGCCTCGGCGAATGCGTTGCTGTCATAGGCTTGTTGCAATTGAAGCAGCACGAAGAAGCGATCCAGCTCGGCGGCGACCCGGTCCAACTTCTGATCATCCTCCTGGTCCTTCAACTTCAACGAGGAGAGCATCAGCATGAACTGGCTGTCGAGCTCGTTCAACGAGTTCAGGTACACATGCTCCAAGCCTGGGCACTCTTCCTCATATGCTTCGAGCGCAGTTGCATATCGTTCGGTGTAGTACTTGAACTCACCTTCCAGGAACTCCTTCACCTTGGCCGCATTACGGCGCAAGCTTAGCTTGCTGTCCATGTCCGTGGCGAACATCTCGCGATGGTAGTCTCCATCGAAGCGCGTGCCTTCCTTGCGCGTCTCGCTGTACTTGGCCTTAAGGAGGTAGCGGAAGAATGAATCGATGTCGTCATCCTTCAGGTCGTTGATACGGCGCACTTGCCTTTCCCAGAGGCCATTGTAATCCCGCTTGTCGAGTTCCAGCTTGTCGATCTGGCCGAGGAGCTTCCCCTTCAAGATCTCAAATGGCTTCAGCTTCACCCCACGATCGTTGATCACTTCAAAGACCATGGGCACATCCGTTTGCTCCACAGCCAGGTTGATCAACACAAGCCTGTAGAGGAAGAAGAACACGAAGGTTTCGAACTTGTGTTGGTCTGTTATGCGGGCGTCCATTTCCGTCGAAATGGTGGCATAGTTCTGCACCATGTTCACCGCAGTGACACCGGTGCTTACATCTATATCCGTCAGTTGCTTGGTACCCTCGTTAAGGTCTTGAAGCACATGCTTGTGCCGCTCATGGGTCATCCAGAAGGTACTGTCGAAGCCGGACTGACCGGCGATCTTTTGCCCCAGCCAACCACCCAACTTGCTATCGAAGCGAGTGGACATGTGCCGCATATTGATCAAGATCAGAGTCAGGGTCGTCAACCGTTGCTGGCCGTCGACGATGTACACCTTGCCATCGATGGTATTGGTAACGTACGTGTTCAGGTAGTACCAGTGGTACTTGGCCGCTACGGCTTCCTTGCTCGGACTCAGCGAGCGGTTCTGCTCATATTGCTGGTCGAATTTGAAGAAGACGTCATCGATCAACCGAACGACAGGTGCGCTGCTCCACTTGTAGTCGCGCTGGTAGAAGTCGATGTAGTACGTGGTGTTGGAGAATACCCGGTCGATGTTCTGCTTATCTGGTGTGATATCCATTGTGCTTGTTTGCTGTTCCTCAGATCCCTTATCCACCACAGGTTTGAAATGTGCGGAGGGGTGCCCTTGCCCGTGTTCACTTAGGCATCTTCCTGAATTCCACGCATGCGGCCTGAAGTGACGGAAGCACCGGTTGCGTCAACTGCTGCTTGCGGCACATCTCATCGAGCGCATTCACATCATCCTTGCACTCGGTCTCATAGGTGTATTTACGGTAGGTGTCCTCCTCGTTTGGGTTCTCGCCGCGCAGATAAGCGAACCACGACTCGATGTTTCGCTTAGGAATGACCATGATCACCGGCTCTTTAAGCGTGCGCACCGTAATGTCTTCATTCCGACACTGATCATCCAATGTCTTGATCCGCTCAGCCACGGACATTGTATCTGCATCCGTGCCCACGATCAGCACTGTGTTCTTCTCCCTTCGGGCAAGAAGTTAGTTCGGGTACTTGTCCCGCACCCATTGTTCGCCGGAACCCTTCCCTTTGGGAGATATCTCTTCCCGAATATCATGCGGCTTAAATCCGCGTTCCTTCAAGAATCGACGGAAAAAAGTGGCTGTCTGGAGATCCTCGCAGAGGAGTACGACCTTAACGCTCATTGCTCCCAGCCGCGTGCTACGGTGTCACCCAAGGAAAGGCCATCCACATTCTTCGGTGATG
Organism: Flavobacteriales bacterium; assembly: GCA_041745875.1. Lineage (GTDB taxonomy): Bacteria > Bacteroidota > Bacteroidia > Flavobacteriales_F > PHOS-HE28 > PHOS-HE28. Next base: position 12,112 of record JBGTIB010000267.1, read on the forward strand.
GTGCCACGCGAACCGGCCCACCCCCATCCCGTTCAAGCCAAATGCCGTGCGCACCACCGAGGTAGTTCACGATCTCAGGATGGTGGGATATGATAACCGCTTGGCCCAACTTATCGCCGATGGCATCGCTCAATGTGGAAAGCCAAGGCTGCACTTCTCGCAAGGCCAAAAAGTTGTCCGGCTCATCAATGAATAAGGAAGCATCGTCGCCTTGAAAAGAGTGGATCAAGGTGTACAGCACAAGCAACATGCGCTGCCCTTCAGATAGTTCGGAGACATCGTAGGCCTGAGTCTTCTTAATACCGGTCTGCTTGAAAAGCACCTTCATAGCCCGGGTATCCTCGCCCACCTCTTTCAAGCTGATGGAATCGAAGCCTGGCAGCACTTCCTTTAGGTCGGCGAAGAGACCCACGATGGCCCCCATGTGCTCTTGGGACATATGTCGGTACCAGCTCACGAAATTCTCGGCGTATGGACGCAACCTTTCATCGTGCGTCTTGCTCTCACGCACCATCAACACGGGCATGGGTCGCACGATTACCACTTTGGCAAGTACTTGTTTGAAGCGCGACAACTTCTTGTTGTCGTTGCGCTCGTACAAGCCGCCTACGCCGGAACGCGACCAATCGAATGCGTACTGCGGACCCTCTGTGCCATTGTCCTTGTAGAGCTGTGCCGAACCTTCCTTACATGTGAAAAGGGGTTGGCCGTTGCACGTCAACTCCTCCAGCAATGCGCGCATCCGCTTCCGTTCACGATCATGGTCCACCACCAATTTGTAGGTATACACATCGTTACCCAAGGTAATGTCGAGTTCGAAGCGCTGTTGCCCAAGCTCTTGCCACCGGGTAAGATCCGCAACCGGGAAAGCTTCTTCCACCTTGGCACCTTCCAGTATGAAAAGCTGCAACCGGTTCAGGATCTCGAACACACTACTCTTCCCCGCGCCGTTCACACCAAGCAACAGATTGGTCGGGCCGAACTTCACCTCGAAGTTCACTAGGCACCGGAAATTGTCCACGTACAGTCGGCTTAACATGTGCTCTTCTCTTAATTGGTCTTTACTGTGCGGTCGATCTCAGCAGTTCCTATTCCGTTCGGCCCCTGTTCGTGCGCCACACCGTTCAATGAGCGAAGGTATCCAACACCCCCACACGTAGACTTCTCACACCCTCCTAACCCTCTCCCTCCCCTCCACCTCCACCTCCCCCGTCCTCACCAACCCATTCATCAAACTCTTCCCCACACTTACCATCCCCTCCGTCGTCCTTCCATACCCCATCCACCTTACCCAGCGGTAGATCGCCTCCTCTCTCTCCACCCAACCCCTGCCAATTGCCGCCAGGAACTGCGTCTTGAGGAAGGCGCGGTCGTAGTCCTCCAGGCTGCGGGCAAGGAGGCGCAGTTGGCCACGGTCGTTTTCCAGGATGCCGCGCTTCACGGCCGTGAGCAGGTCGCCGTGCAGCACATCGCGGATTGCGCTGCCAACGCGTTGGTAGCCCATGGCCACGGCCACATCGCGCAGGGCCGTTTCGCGGTCGCGGGCACCGCCGCTGCTGAACACCTTGCGGATGGTGCGCAATACAGCCTCCCGCTCCGTGGCACTGTAAGCTCCCCCAAGATCAGGTGCGTGGGATAGTAGAAACCCACAACACACCTGAACTTTGGAGCAATGAGAAAGAGCAAATGGACGGAATCGCAGATCGTAGCGATGTTGCGCGAGCATGAGCAGGGCCGCAAAGTGG